>JBCCNM010000057.1:0-18965 GCA_039025835.1 Pseudomonadota bacterium
CTCAAGCTGTACGTCCGGGAAGCGCCGCCGCGGGACCTGGAGGACGAACTGAAACGGGCCAATCACGACATCATTCTCACGACCGAACCTGTGCATGTCAGCGGTCTCGAAGTCAGTTCGCTGTTTCGCGAACCACTGCTGCTGGCCATGGCGAAAGACCACCGACTTGCAGGCAAAGAACGCATAAACCGGTCGGACCTGATGGGCGAGAAAGTCCTGACGATCGGCGAGAATCATCTGCTGCATCGCCAGATTATTGACTTGTGTGAACGCCTGGGTGCCGAGCTGCTACGAGATTATGAAGGCACGAGCCTGGATACACTTCGGCAGATGGTGGTTATGGGCATGGGTATCGCGTTTTTACCGGCGCTGTATGTCGAGTCCGAAATTCGGGATCGATCCGATCTGGTTATCGCTGCCATTGAAGGCGTGCACAGCTATCGAAATCATGCGCTGGTCTGGCGGCCGACGTCGCCCGCACGGCCGCTGTTTCGTCGTCTTGCTGAGCAGATCCGCAGCATTATCGACGCGTCACCGTCGCCGGATCTGCTCGTCGCCCGTCGTTAGTTTCACGGTCTGTGCGCCACTGAATTGCGCCTGTCGATTCGCCTGTCATAATCGCACCGCGGCGCGACCACTCGGACCGGGTGACGATCCTCCGCAGTTGCTATGCCAAACGCGAATGACTATCGTTCGCATCATCTAATCGACGAGACCACCATGCCTGCATTACGCACCGAACGCGTTCTGTCCGTTCACCACTGGAATGACAAGCTGTTCAGCTTCCGCACCACCCGGGATCCCGGCTTTCGCTTCAAGAACGGCCAGTTCATCATGATCGGTCTGCAGCTTGAAAAGAAGCCGCTGGTGCGGGCGTACAGCATCGCCAGTCCGAATCACGAGGAGCACCTCGAGTTTTTCAGCATCAAGGTGCAGGACGGTGCACTGACGTCGCGATTGCAGAATATCGAAGTGGGTGACGAGGTCGTGGTCAGTGCCAAACCGGTCGGTACGCTGGTGATCGACGACCTGAACCCAGGCAAGCGCCTGTTCCTGTTTGCCACCGGCACCGGGCTCGCTCCGTTCATCAGTGTCATCCAGGACCCGGAAACCTACGACGAATTCGAGCAGGTCATCGTTGTGCACGGCGTTCGCCGGGTCAACGATCTTGCCTACCGCGAACTGATCACCGAGGAACTGCCGGCTCATGAGTACCTCGGCGAGATGACCCGCGAGCAGCTGAGTTATTACCCGACAGTGACTCGTGAGCCGTTCGAGCACAGCGGGCGTATACCGGAGCTGATGCTGTCAGGCCAGTTGTGCAAAGACATGGGAATCGCACCTCTTGATCCCGCCACCGACCGGGCGATGATCTGCGGCAGCATGGCGATGCTCAAGGACACGGAAGAGGCGCTGGAGCAGCTTGGATTCAAGGGCTCGCCGTCGCAGGGTGTGCGAGGTGATTTCGTGATTGAACGCGCCTTCGTCGACAGCGAGGCGCCGGCCAGTAAAACCGCCTGAGGCCGCTACAGACCGAGGCGTTCCAGGTTGACCGTGGCGGCGTCCAGATTGGCGCGCGCCAAGCGTGTCCTGAATTCTGCGTCCAGTAGCTTGATCCGTGCATCGGCTGCCGCCTCCTCACGCAGGTTGACGAGGAAAAAGTCGCTCGCGCCACTCTCAAACCGACGCCGCTCCGACGCACGCAGCAGTTCAGATTGACGCACCTCGAGCGCCGCCAGCGACAGCAATTCACGCGAAATCCTCAAGTCTACAATCAGGTTGCGGACTTCGACGCGAATCTGTTCCTCACGCAGTTGCTGCTCAGCGCGCTTTGCGTCCAGCTTTGCGCGAGACTGGTCGATCTTGCCGCGCGCGTCTCGTCGCTGCAGTGGCACCGAAAACGTCAGGCCCACCACGGTGTCGGTGGTGTCTCTCGACGGACCGCCTTCAGCAATGGCACCCAGTCCACCTTCCTGAACCTCGATTGCCAGATCGAGCCTCGGTTTCAGCGCGTTTTCCTGCAGCGCGAGCCGATTGGATTCCCGCTCGATTGCGGTCTTCAGGAGGTCCAGTTCCGGGCGCGTCTGCAGCGCATCCGTCAGTGCCACGGTTTCATTGACCGGCATCGTGTCGATTTCGCGGATCTGCACACCCGGTGGAAGCTGGACCTCGACCGGTGTCAGCGGCGCACCGTTGTCGTCGCGATAGAACAGCGACAGCGAGTTGGCCGCCAAAGCGAGGTCACGCTCCGCCAGCGTCACGAGTGTCTGTCGACGGGTGATGTTCTGCGCGTTCTCGGTCAGAAAGATGCGTGCCAGGGCACCCTGTCGCACCTGTTCTTCGAGGCCGGTTTCACGTTCCTCCGCGATGCGCAGCAGGTTTTTGTAGACGCGCAGCTGGTAGCCGATGGTGACCCACTGCCAGTAGGCGAGCAGTGCACGTTGCTGCACACCAATGCGGGTCAGCAGTACATTCAGCTCTGCCTCACGGAGGTTCAGCGACGCATCGGTTCGGTTGAAGCGGTCTTCGTCGATATCACGATCGCGCAGCAGCGAGAACAGGGCGCCGACCTTGAATGCACCCCCCGTGTTCGTAAAACGAATGTCCTCGTAGATCGGGAAGGTGCCATTGGATATTTTGTAACCCGCATACACCGAGGCGCCGAGTGACCCGAGGCGTTGCCTGACCGCACCGTCGATTGCAATGCCGTCATAAAACCCGGTGGCTCGCTGATAGGATTCCGCTTCGAATACCAGGTCGAAGGCGCCCTCGACCTCGAGGGTTCGCGCCTGGGCTTCGTTTTGCAGTGCGAGACTGCGCAGGATCGTCGGGTAGTGTCGTGCGCTCGCGTTAAGCAGCGTCTCCACGTCCAGCGCAGCGGGCGCGGCCAAGCTGCCAGCGGGAATCAGCGTGGCCAGGACAGCGACAGCTAACAGGCGCATGTCGTTAACGACTCGCGTTACTGGTGGCGTTGGGTCGGGAGCCTATCGGCAGTTCTGCGGGGAAGTTGTTCATTCGGCGCCACAACTCGTAGCCGACCGGCACCTCTTCGAGCAGGACCCAGCCGCGTGCATTCGACCCGAATCGCACAAAGCGCTGGTCGGGCCAGGGGTTGGGGTCGGACTCGTCTTCATTGACCAGGACACGGAATCGCCCGCTGGCATCAGCCGAAGGATCGACTGCGACGACGACACCGCCGAATGTGCCGATTGCCTTCGACGGCCAGCCGCTGAACTGGACAACCGGCCAGCCTTCAAAATGCAGGCGGACTTTGGCGCCGGGACGAACCAACGCCACGTCGCGTCCGTCGATGAACACTTCGACCGCGCGCATGACGTTGTCCGGCACAAAGGTCGCGACGACGTCACCGGCCCGCACGAACGTGGCAGCGTCGCCTGCAAAGACGCGCAGGATGACACCGTCACGCGGCGCGCGAACGATCTGCACCGACTGGCGCGACAGGTTGACATCCACGCGACTGATTTCTGCGGCCGCTTCGGCCACCCGGGTTCGCAATTCTTCGACGCGGATTTTTGCCTGTTCGTATTCGCGCTGCGACGCCAGTCCCTGGTCAAAAAGGTCCCTCATGCGCTCGCGGTCAATTTCCGCAGTCTGCACCGCTGTCTCGGCCGCCGCGAGTTTCGCTACGACCTGATTGCGCTCCGCTTCCAGACGCGCGAGCAGCTGGGAATCAATATCGGCGATGCGCACAATCGGATCGCCGACTGACACGGGACTGCCGTCCTGCACATACCACTCCTGGATTCGGCCCGGGACGAGTGCATTGATCTCCTGCAGTCGATCGTTCGGGTTCAGTGCCGTCACAACGCCAAAACCACTGGTCGTCTGCACCCACGGGACGAAAATCAGGAAAGCGCCAGCCGCTAAGACAGCGAGGCCGAGCAGTCGTCCGACGATGCGCATGATGCGTGGCGTTTTCTGGCGCGCCAGAGTCTTGAATCGCGCCATGTCTTCGCTTCGATGAGCCATGATCTACGCCGGTTGCGGTTGTGTATTCGGGTCGGCGCACAGTTCGCCGCTGGTGGCCTGGCAGAATGCGTCGAAATCTCGATACATCGCCTGCTGCTCCTGACCGAGATACAGGTAATGGTCGAATGCCAGATCGCGCGGACGCGCCGAGAAGTAAAGAATGGTCGTGCGCAAGTCCTCCTGCAATGCGGCGAATGAGCGCACCAGCGCGTCGTCCGGAATCGCATCGAACAGCTGCCCGAGCACCAGCACAACCGGGTTGGCAATGATCGCGGCGGCCAGTTTGAGCTGCATCGACTCAGTGATCGTGAACGGCCAGCCGGTGGCTGCAATGCGCGTATCGAGACCCCGGTCGAACTGGGATATTGCGTCGGTCAGGCCGACCAGCTCGATCGCTTCCATGATGCGTCCGTGATACGCGTCGTCGGCACTGAGTTGCAGGTATTCGCGTATCGTCATTTCAATCGCATTCGGTCGGTCGAGCACGATGATGTGCTGGCGCAGCTCATGCACCGGAATACTCATGATGTCGTGTCCACCAAGCGTGACGTAACCGCTGCTGGGATTGATATGGCGTTTCAGAAAATTGGTCAGTTCACGCTGCACGCCGTGAGTCTCGGCGGTACCCAGCACGCGAGCATTGTTGGGAATCGTGAAATTAAGCGTGGTCGGCATACCCCGGGCATCGCCTCGCGCGTTGACAAAGGCGAGGTCGGACGCGAGCGTTGCTGTGTCGGTGACCGTCACGGATCGGTTCTCGGCTTCCTCCTGCTCCACGTTGTAGAACAGCGACAGCTCGTCGAGTGCCGCACACAGCTCGTAGAAGATTGCCAGGTAGGTGCCGAATTGGGACAAGCCGAAGAAGGTTGCCGCGAGCACCAGCTCGGCTGCCACGAGCTGTCCCAGCGAGAGCTGTCCGTCAATGACCAGCCAGCCACCGAGGCCAAGCAAGCTAGCGCTGGCGGCGGCATACAGGAACAGGAAACACAGCGTCTGCGAGAAGTAGTGGCGAAAGTGCTTTTCGTGCTTTTCCATATAGGCGCCGGTAACGGCGTCTGTCCGGTCCAAAGCTTCGGCAATGTGTCGTTTGGATTTGAAAAAACCGTTGGACGCGCCGAGTCCTTCGAGAAACGCCGCCGCTGCATGTTTTTTGTGCGACACCTCGACGGCACTGCGGATGGCGCGGCCACCCCAGATCAACCAGATCACCCAGATCAGCGTCACCACCACGAGATTGAAGGCGAGAAACAGCGGGTGATACATCGACACGAGGATGAACCCCACGGCTGCCTGCAGCATGATCGTGAAACCGCCGACGAGGAGCTGCGGCAGGCCTTTTTTGACAATCAGGATGTCAAAGTAGCGATTGAACAGGTCGCCCTTGTTGTAGTCCTGGAAGAACGGGTTCAGTGCGTAGATCGACCGCAGCGCAATCTCGGACACCATGCGCGCATAGAAGCGCCGGCCGAAGAGATCCATCAGGTGAATACGCAGTGCATTGAGAATGCCCGACACCAGGAGCAGCACGAACAGTGTCGACGACAGGACCAGCAGTGGCGTTGTCAGTCCCGTATTGGCTACGGTATTGACGACCATCTGTACGGAGATGGGCAGGGCGAGAGACAGCAGGCTGATGCCAATGCCGTAGATCAGCGCGAGCGCGTAATAGTCCTTTTCCGGCCCGAGAATCGAACCGAAGAAACGGAATATGTCCGACAGCGAAATGTCGCGAGTGAGTTCCTGATCGACCATGACAGAACCAGCCAGCTTTTGGCACCGGCCACTATCATAGGGGTCGAAGGCGCGGTATTCAGTGGATACCGCACATGGTTACAAGTCGATACAGAGTAAAGACTTAGGTGTCGCCCCGATCAGTGGACGAGGCGCAGTTCCGGGAATTCGGCTGGCGGCATCGGTGCGGCCATGCGGCGGCTGTCGATCAACTCGGCGCGTGCCTCACAGGCGAGTCGGCCAACGATGTTGCGAAGCTCCGGAACCAAAAGGCGAACCGAAGAGGCGGGGAGTATCTCGAGCAGGCTTTCATGCGCTCGCCACGGGTCGGCATAGCTCAGCGCCCGCAGTGCTTTCAGCAGAGCCTCTTCGTGGAGTGAGCGACACGCGCAGTCGGGCTGTTTCATGTCGATCTTAATCGATGAAGACTCGATCACAGTGTCCCAGAAGGTCATCAACGGGCAGAGAATCCAGCCCAGTCCATAGCCGTCTACCTCACGCTCAATCTGTTCCAGAGTCGGCGATTCCGTCGCCAGGTGAAACAGGTAAAACCGGGACACTCCGAGAATCAGCTTCTCCGAGCACAAGACATCCGGTTTCGCGTAGCGCATCGCGTCCTTGTTACAGCCTGAGCACACCAGTCCATCTCCTCGTTAATCCTGTTGGCAGCTAACTTAGGCCAATTGGCAAGAGATGTAAATGATTCTCATTTGCGTTTTATACCTGGGTCACGTAATCAACCCGAATCCGTTGAGGATCACCGGTTCACAATGGAAAGGTGAACCACAAGTTACATTTTGTATCCAAAGTGAGTTTGACTCTGCTTCCGCGGTGCGGTCCCATTACCGCCAACGACAAACCGTCAGGAGCGGTCAGCAATGAAACAGCGCATTTATCTCACTCTTTCCCTCTTCTTTACCCTGTTCGTCGCCACGGGTTGCGGCTCGGGTTCCGAGGAGCCGGCAGCATCAGAAGCGCCCGCTGCCGAGACAATGGCTGACTCCACGGAAGCTGCGGCCACCGACATGGCCGATGCCGCAGAGGAAGCGGTCGAGGAAGCTACCGAAGACATGATGGCCGAGGCCGACGAGGCCATGGACGACATGGGCGACAGCGCTATGGCTGCCGCTGAAGAGATGGTCGAGGAGGCCGCCGACGATATGGCCCCGGCCGAATCGGCATCGGCATCTGCGGGCGGCGCCTGCGACCTGTCGATCGAAGTCGGCGATGCCCTGAAATTCAGCACCAACACACTGTCGGCGCCGTCAAGCTGCGACCAGGTCACCGTCACGCTGACGCACACGGGTAACCTTCCGGCGACGGCCATGGGCCATAATTGGGTTCTGATGCCCGCCAGTGCCGTTACCGACGTCGCCACCGCCGGCATGGGCGCCGGCGCAGCCAACAACTATCTGCCGGACGACGATCGTATCGTCGCCGCCACGACTATTATCGGTGGTGGTGAGTCTGCCAGTGTGACGTTCTCGTTGAGCGATCTCGAGGCCGGCACCGAGTATGCCTACGTGTGCACCTTCCCGGGCCACTGGTCGGTAATGCGCGGAACGTTCACGATCGCGTAGTACGGCGTTTCCAACGTCCGAAAAACGGCCCCGAGGGGCCGTTTTTTTTGGGCGAATCGACTCTCGTCCGGACTATCCGGGACTCATCAGGGCGTTTCGCTGTAGTCTCGCAATGTCCGGTAATTGATGCGGCGCGCGACGACCCCATGTCTGCGGCTCACGCGCAAACGGAGAAACAGACTATGAGCACGAACCCCATCGGTCTCGTCGGGCTCGGCAAAATGGGCGGCAATATGGCCCGTCGCCTCGCGGCAAAGGACCTGTCGGTCATCGGCTACAACGACAACCCCGAGGCGGTTGGCGACCTAGCTGCTCTCGACAATGTCGATCTCGCCGACTCGCTGGAGGATCTTGTCTCAAGGCTGCCGATCCCTCGCGTGATCTGGCTGATGCTGCCCGCCGGCGACGTGACCGACAGCGTCGTCGACAAGCTCGGCGCGCTGCTCGACGACGGTGACGTGCTCGTCGACGGCGCCAATTCCTACTATAAGGACACGCAGCGTAACGGTGACAAGTTGGCTGCGTCCGGCATCGAGTTCGTGGACGCCGGCGTGTCCGGCGGTATCTGGGGGCTAGAGAAGGGCTACACGTTGATGGTGGGTGGCAGTGACCGCGCTTTCGCCCGAGTTGAGCCGTACATCCGTGCACTCGCGCCGTCTGACGATAACGGCTGGATTCACACCGGCCCGGTCGGCAGCGGCCACTTCGTGAAGATGATCCACAACGGCATCGAGTACGGCATGATGCAGGCCTACGCGGAAGGCTTTGCGCTGATGCGGGGTCACAAGGACTTCGGGCTCGACGTTGCCGATATTGCGGAGACCTGGCGACACGGCAGCGTCGTGCGAAGCTGGCTGCTGGATCTCACGGCCGACGTGCTGGCGGGCGACGCGGAGCTCGACGATGTGGCGCCATACGTTGCGGACTCCGGCGAGGGCCGCTGGACCGCACTTGAGGCGATCGAGCAGGGCGTTCCGACACCGGTCATGAGCCTGGCGCTGATGGCCCGATTCGCGTCTCAGGGCAAACAGGACTACTCGGCGCGCCTGCTCGCGATGATGCGCAATCAGTTTGGCGGACACGCCGTCAAACGCGGGGACTCATAGTCGTCACCTGGCTGAGAGAATTCTGCTAATCTCGCGGCCTTTTTTCGGGCGGCGCCATGTTTCGCAATCTTCGCTTTTACACGTTCACCATCGACTGGCCTTCCAGCGAGGAGCAACTGTCGGATCTCCTCGAGCAGGCCGCCTTTACGCCCTGTGGACCCCTGACCGATCGCAGCTCAGGCTGGGAAGCGGTGTTCCCGGACAGCAGCGACCTCTTGGCTCGTCGTCTAGCCAGTGCGGATCTTGTGAAACTGCGAAGCCAGTCGAGGATTCTTCCGGCCGCGGCAGTGGACGAGGCGCTGCAGGCGAGGGTGGAGGAGTTCATCGATCGCATGGGCGAGGCGCCCACAGCGCGTGAAAAACGCCGATTGAAAGCCGAGACGCGCGACGAATTGCTGCCCAAAGCCATGCTGAAGTCAGATCGGGTTTGGGGATATATCGACCTGAAACTCAAGGTGATCGCGGTGGGTACCGCCCAGGAGGCGATGGCCGAACGATTCCTGCGGCGTCTCTCAGCCGCGTTTGGCGCATTGGATGTGCGACCCCTGGGTTACAACACATCCGTAGTGGACCTGCTGACGCGCGTGTTTCTGGGCAGTGCGCCGAGCCAGTTTGTCGTTGGTCGCGAGTGCCGCATGCAGGATCTGCGAGACCCGGCCTCGATCGTGCGTTGGAGCAATTTTGACCTCAGTGATCGTTCGATACGTGATCACGTCGCCGATGGCATGCGCCTAACCCACCTGGCCATCGATTACGACAACGTGTTGAATTGCGTGGTCGACGAACACGGCACCCTGACCAAGATCAAACTGGTCGGCAGTGACGTTGAGGCGGATACGTCAGATGACCCGCAGGCCCGGCACGATGCCGAATTCGCTTTGGTGAGCGGGACGGTTCGCAACCTGTTGCAGGATTTTTCAAAGCTGCTCGGTGGATTCGCATCGCCGACAAGCGGTTAAGCCGCTACGTGGTTCGGGGTGTGTCGAGGTCGAGAACCAGTTGATCTCGACCATAGACTTTTGAGTCACGGAATCCCATGGAGCGAAAATACGACTCGTTGTCGATTTCCCCGGTATCCACGACAAGCTTGTTGATGCCTTGTTCCAGGAAAACCTGGCGATTGTCGCGGTACAGGAAGCGGCCGACTTTTTTGTCGGCGTACTGTGGAATCACGAATTCAATCAGTATTTTGAGCGTCGATTTGCCGGTTTTCTGCCCGGCGAAAACGCCGGCGACCGCCATGTTTCTGAGAGACAGCAACACCAGGGCATCGTCCGGCAGCGTGCCGGTAAATTGCGGATACCAGCGAGTCACCAGGTCGCGATGGAAGTCGAGAAATTCCTTCAAGTAGGAATCGTCGGCATTGATCTCACGCGTCTTGAAAAAATCCCGCTGCGTGTAGTGCTGCGCCAGGTAGTAGACATTGATGATCGATATCGCGAAGTTGACGGCGGCGACCGGCCACGCCTCGATCGCATAACCGTAGACGGTGAAAGTCAGCGCGCCCGCCAGATTGAACCAGCGCAATCGCGCAATGGAGCTCATCGACAGCGACAGTAGTACGAGCGCAGACGCGGCGTAGCCAAGCCACTCAATCAATAAAATGTCGGTCAGAGCGTTCATTCTGGCACCGAAGTGTACGGCGTCAGTCCCGCAATCCAAAGTCCGTGGTTCTCAAACAGACGACGCCCCGTGATGGGGCGTCGCTGTCGTTCATCGTGAATCGCCGCATTACCATTCGTTGGGGTACCGGCCGTCTTCGTCCGGGTCGATTATCTCGACGATGCCCATTGGCAAGTCCGGATAGTCGCTCTCCGGGTCCTCGTCCCAGTCGACGTCAAACGGCAGGTCATCGTTGCCGTCCCCGCCATCGTCACTGCTGGTGTCCGGGATGTCCGGCATGTCACGCTCGTAGTTATTCAGGCAGCTCATCGAGCTGTCGTTCGGTCTCGGAATGTGGTTCCAGTACACCGCACTGTCGACCGGGATAAAGTCAGACGCGGTCGTTCCGTTAAAGCGCGCGGTGACATCAAAGCCGGTGTGCACCCCTCTACCGAAAAATCCGCCCCAGTCCAGCGGGCGACTGGCCACTTCGATTTCGGCGCACTGACCACGGTTGTTGCAGGCGGCCAGCAGTATCGGCACGTCGCGAACCCGAATGTAGTGAGTAAACTCGCCGCGCAGGTCGTCGCCTTCGTTGGAGAAATACAGATAGTTGATCGCCGCATGCAGAAAATGCCAAGTATCACGGGCGTCGTCGGCGTGACTGCTGATCTCGTACGGGTTGCCGTGTCGGTCAGAAACGTTCAGCGTGGTTTGAATGCCGGTCATGTCGTTCAGGCACGGTGCCTCTTGAGCGGGGGTCGCGGACACGGCGAGCAAGGCCAGCAGCAGGATAAGGTAACGCATCAGAATCCCTCCCCGACCAGTTGCAGCCGTGTGTTCTCCATGTCGCGACGAGACGCATCGGCAAGCGCATCCAGCGCGTCGAAATCGCGAAACCCGTGCTCGTCCAGAATCGCGCGTTGGTGCGCCAGCGTCGAAAGATCGCTCGCACCCAGTTCGTAGCCGAGCTTGATCCAGACATAGGCACGTTGCGCGGCGACGAGATCGAGTTGTCCGTCACCTTGGTAAACCATGCCGGTATTAACGCCGCTGAGCTGCCGGGCCATGTGAAAGGCATACGGATCGGCGGTCAGCATGAAGGCGCGCGCGGCATAGTGCCGCGCCTGAGCCGGGTCGTTGCGGCCGAGTCGGTTGGCCAACACCAGCGCGGCCTGGCCATCGAAGACCGACAAGGTCTTGAGCTGCTCGTCCGTGTAATTGGCGTAGGCGTGAAGCGGTACCGGTTCCTGGCGGCAGTCGCCGTCTGCGTTGCAGCGGTCACCGGGCATAAACTGCACGGCCTGCCCAAACAACCGGTATGCGTCGAGGCTGTCGGCTGACTGCAGGGGCGTTGCTGAAGCCCCGCTGTTCGCTGTCGCGTCTGGCGTTTGTGGAGCGGCCTGCACAATTGACTCGGGCATGGCGGCGCTGCCCGGTGCGATTACCGGCCGTTGTCCAGTGTCATCAACCTCGTTCTTCGGCCAAAGCCAGATGGCCATGGCGACAATCGCCAGTCCCCCGGCGGCTGTCGTAAGTGTTTTCCTGCTCATTTGAAATCCCTCTCTGATTCGCAGTTGTTTGCTCTGATCTCGCCCGTCGCTCGGGTGATCCGCGCGTCTCGGGCACCCTGGATCACAGTACCGACAAGTGCGGTACCAGGCCGCCGGGGAAACCGGGGATTCTGGCCAGAATTGGAGCAAGGTCACGGTCTGCGCGGTGGTCGATGCAACGCTTTGAAATTCCCGCTAGACGGGACTCCGGCGGTGTATATACACTTGCTGTAATAATAAAAAGCCGGACCCCGAATCCGGATCCTGGTGAAACCCCAGCCACCACGCCGAGAGGACCCTATGAGCAAGGGTGAAAAAAAGAAAAAGAAGAAAGATGCCCAACTGGTTCTTCGCCTTGATCGCGAGACACGCGACCGCTTCAAGGAAGCCTGCCAGGAGCTCGACACCTCAACCGCGAGGGAAGTCCGCAAGTTCATCAAGCGCTTTCTGAAACGCTACGACCGCGGCGATTTCGACGACTAAAACCGCGAGACTCTCGCGATCCTCTCCGGGGCTCTACAACAAACCACCTGTCTGTGATGCATTTAACATTATCTAAATGCACATTGTGCGTACTATTGCTGTTGCGAAGCTGTATTAAATACGTACAATGTATATACAAATTATTTACACAGGTGCTTAGCGATGGGCAACTTCAAACGATTCATCACCGCGTCTGCAGCCATTTTGATCGCTGCCGGATGCTCCACGACCGCGGTCACGGGTGGCGCTGAGCGCGTCGCATTTGGCGGTCTGAACCTGATCTCCAACGGACACGAAGTCTCTCTGGGCGGCGGTCTCGATCAGCGCGATGCTGTGATCGGTGTCCGGGACACGTTGAGCCAGCGGCTTTACACGAGCAGAGTCAGTGACGGCGGGCAGTTCGCGTTGACGCTGATGCCGGGGGACTACCTGGTCGAAACCATCGCCTTTGATTACCACGGCGAGAAAATCGAGGCGCCGGCAAACTTCCGATTCTCGGTGCCGAGCGAATTCGACAGCGTGTACATCGGTAGCGTAACGCTCGAAGCCTCACTGGAGAGCGGCATCTATGGCGTCGTTGGTACCGCCGATCGCTACACGATCGACGACGAGTGCGCTGTTCGCTGCGACGAGCAACTTTCGTCGCTCGGCCTTCAGACGTCGACGTCCGGTGTGTCCCTGATGAGCTGGGATTACCAGGTCGCCGCCAACCGATAACCTTACCGATATCGTTTCCCGAGAAACGAGGGTTAAGCCGCAGGCCACGGACTGCGGCTTTTTTTTGCCTGCGCGCAGCGTCCAAGCAGAGTGAGTTGCACGTATCGCGAACTATCGTCTCTGACATGGCTCCAATACACTCATGCGTTGTCCAGCCACGGAGCCAGCACGTTGACAGGGAACCTTTTGCGGATGGCGTGCGTCTGTGCTTGGCTGGTTTTCGCCGGCTGTGCGTCGATCGAAGAGCAAATGCCGGTCGTCACCGAACCGCCAATGGCGGCCGACATCAGCGGTGCATGGGAACGCGACTTTTCCCGAGATGACGATGTCAATGCGACGCTGCAGCGCGCTTACCGCGTGCTGGCGCGCAGCGTGTCGGACCAACAGCGCTACGGAGGCGGTCCGTCCGGATTACCGTCCCGCGAGGCGCAGTCGCTGCTGGCGCTTGCGCGCCTGGTGGAGTTGATCACGCGGCCGCCGGTGTTGCGTATTTCGCAGGAAGACGATCGCATTCTTGTGCAGCGTGAGGATGATTTTTCGCTGAGCTGCGACTTCAACGGGCAGGGGACGGCGATCGAACAAAGCGTGTTCGGTGCCGAGTACTGCGCCTGGCAAGGCAGGGATCTCGTGTCGTTGAACACACTGGCCGGCGGCTTACGCATAGAGCACCGTTTTACCGTATCCGACAACGGTCAGCAGCTCCGCGTGACCACTACCGCCACATCGCCACAGAGTCGCACGCCGTTCAGCCTGCGTCGTTTTTACAAGAAATTCAGCGAACCCGCGCCGGCCTATGATTGCGTGGAGACGTTCAGCATGAAGCGTGTTTGCAGCACGGGTGACCTCGACCTGTGAGATGCGGAATCCTGTTGCTCGCGATCCTGCTTTACTTCGCAGCGGGATCAGCCACGGCGGATGAACCGACGGGTGTCGATGCGACCGTGCTGCTGTTCGACACCGGACTGACGTCGGCAGAACCCGATGACACGGTCTTCCCGGCCGTACGCCGGGTCGAAGCGCTGCTGTGGAGTTACTCACTGAGTCAGCGCCTGCGCGCAAGCCCGGTGTTCGACATCGTCCGTATCGCGGCCCGTCCGGATGATCTGACCGAGCTGTCGATCAGCGCTGTGATTGCGGTTTCGGACGGCAGACGGATTGCGCTCGATGTGGTTGTTCGGGACGCGCTCGGTGACGAGTGGTTGGCCCAGCGGTTCGAAGGCCTGTCAGGAAACGCTACGCTGGTAATGGATTCGATTGCTCGTGCGCTGGAAGCCAAGGTGCTTGCGCAGAGCACCGCAGAGCGGCAACGGCTGCGCGAAGCGGCCTTGCTTCGCTATGGCCGTCGGCTCGCCCCCAGCGTGTTTGACGACTTTTTTACTGAGGACGATGATGGCACGCTGACACTGGTGCGTTTGCCATCACGCGATGATCCGATGATCGAGCGATTGTTGCGCCTTCGTGAAGCCACTTTCCTGATCAGCGACGTTATCGATGAAAAGTTTCGCGAACTCGGTAGCGAGGTGGGCGATGTGTACGCCTTGTGGGGTGACTACCTGGAGCAGAATCGGGCGTACGGTCAGGAGAACCTTCGTCGCGCCGAGGGCAGTTCGTCGCGATTTGATGCCGGTACGTATGAAGCGTACAAGCGCGCCTACGACCTCTATAAGTGGCACCGCCAGACTGTACAGGAGCAGGACAAGCTGGCGGTCGCGTTTGGCAACGAGGTCAACCCGAAACTCCAGAGCATCGATGAGCGTGTGCAGGAATTGCTGACCTGGATGGACAGTAAGAATGCCGAGTGGTACCGCTTACTCGAAGCCTTGTTCGAGGTAGAGACAAGGCGGGAAACTGGTTGATGGCAGGGAGAAGCCGCACGGCTTCTCCCTGCCGTGGTTTCAGTTGTTGCCGTGAGACACCGGCGCTTTCTCGGTCAAGCCGAAGATCTTCAGCGCAAACGCGTAATCGTGAGTTCTCTCTTTCATGCGTTCGAAGCGTGCGGCCGAGCCGCCATGACCGGCATCCATGTTCATTTTGAGGAAAAACGGTCCGCCCTTGGCTTCTTCACGCATTCGTGCGACCCACTTGGCCGGCTCCCAGTACGTCACGCGATAGTCGGTCAGCCCGCCAGTTGCCAGTAGAGGCGGGTACTCGATGTCGCCGCGAATATTGTCGTACGGTGAGTAAGCGGCAATCGTTGCATAGGCTTCCGGGTCATTGATCGGATCTCCCCATTCAACCCATTCCGGTGGCGTCAGCGGCAGGCTGGCATCGGAGATGGTGCTGATCACATCGACAAACGGCACCGCGGCAATCGCGCCACCGAACAGGTCCGGCCGCAGGTTCAGCGTGGCACCGACGAGTAGACCACCGGCGCTGCCGCCATAGATGACGGTCTCACCCTTGCGGCCGTAGCCCTTTTCCTGGAGCGCTTCCGCCGCGTTGGCGAAATCCGAGAACGAGTTTTTCTTGTTCTCCAGCTTGCCGTCGAGATACCACTGGCGACCCTTCGACGAGCCGCCACGAATATGCGCCGTGGCGTAAACGACACCACGGTCGACCAGCGACAGCAGACTGGTACTGAACCAGGCCTGCATTGTGGCGCCGTAGCTGCCATAACCGTACAACAGCAGCGGCGCCGAGCCGTCGATCGGCGTCGTCTTCAGGCGCAGCACCGTGACTGGCACTTCTGCGCCGTCGTCCGCTTCGATAAAGAAACGTTCGACCATGTACAAGTCCGCGTTATGACCGCTGGGTACTTCCTGGGTCTTGCGCAAATCGCGTTCTTTCGTCTCGAGGTCGAAATCGAACACCTGTTCCGGCGTTGACGGTGACTCGTAGGTGAACCTCAGAGTGTTGGTGTCAAACTCGTAGCCGGAGGACATGCCCAGCGAGTAGGCGGCTTCATCAAAATCGATCTCGTATTCGTTGTCGCGCGCATAGTCACTGACCACGATACGTGGCAGGGCATTGAACGTCTCGAGACGAATGATGCGGTCTTTCAGGGTCACCATCGAGGTGACATAGTTGCCCGCCTCATAGGGCAGCCAGTCTTCCCAGTTTTCGCGTCCCGGCTTGTCGACCGGCGCGCGCACGATTTTGAAGTCGACCGCGTCGTCTGCATCCGTGCGGATGTAGAAGTGGTCGCCATTGTGTTCGACAGAGTAGAGCTGGCCTTCCATGCGCGGAGCGATCATCGTCAGCTTGGCGCCCGGCTCGGCGTCGGCACGCAGGTACTGCACCTCGGACGAGTTGCCTTTGCCGACACCGACGAAAATAAACTCGCCACTCTGGCTCTTGTCGATGCCCAGGAAGTAGCTGTCGTCCTGTTCTTCATAGACGAGAAGGTCATCGGCCGGGTCCGTGCCGATCACGTGGTGCTTGACGCGTTTCGGGCGCTGGTTGTCGTCGCGCTCGACGTAGTAGACGGACTTGGAATCGGCTGCCCAGACGACGCCGCCGCCGGTGGACGGAATGGTTTCCTCGTACTCTTCGCCGGTTTCGGTGATGCGGAACCGAATGTCGTAATACTCGGAACCGAGACGGTCGATGCCGTAGGCAATCAGACTGTGGTCAGGGCTCGGGCTGACCGACGCAATGCTGAAGAAGTCTTCGCCTTCACCTTCGGCATCGCCGTCGAACAGGATTTTCTCGTCGCCGCCGTCGCGCGGTGTGCGAACGAAAATCGGGTATTCGCCGCCCTCACGGAATCGTACCGCGTAAGCGTAGTCGCCGTATTTCGACGGGACGGAGCTGTCGTCTTCCTTGATGCGACCGCGCATTTCCTCGAACAACTGGTCACGCAGGTCACTCATGTCGTCGGTTGCCGCTTCGTAGAACAGGTTTTCGGCATCGAGCTGTTCGCGGATCGGGTCGTCAAGGGTGCTCGGATCTCGCAGAACGTCCTGCCAGTCCTCATCACGCATCCAGGCATAGTTATCGATGCGCTTGATGCCGTGCTGCTCGATCTCCAGCGGAATTTTCTCGGCGATCGGTGCCTCGGTATCAAGCATGGCAAAGGGTTCGGTCAAGGGATCGTCGGTCATCGAGCTGGTCTCCTGGGTCTCCGGCTCCGATGTGGGGCTGCAGGCGAAAAGGACAAGCGATGACAGGATCGTCACTACGCGCAGTGTCTGAGGCATGAAACCGACTCCGTTGACTGTGTGGGCGTCGCATTCTAGCGCAGACTTGTCGATGTCTGGCAAGCGGCGGGATAAACTTCAAGCGCTTTCGGCCGGGGATTTTCGGCCACAAGGACTGATTTTGTCGGCAAAGAACACAACAGCAGCGGCAGATGGCGACCTGGCGATGTTGCCGGTCATTGGCTTCAGCAAGTTCAGCCACGGCCGCGGTAACCGGCCATGACCCCGGCCGAACAGGACAGGATTGTCGAGATGGCGTGGGAAGATCGTACTCCGTTCGAGGCTATCGAGGCGCAGTTTGGTCTCAGTGAAGCGGACGTCATCAAGATCATGCGCCAGGCCTTGTCGCCGGGCGGTTTTCGCCGCTGGCGGGCAAGGGTGGCAGGTCGAAGTACCAAACATCGGTCAAAACGATCGCCTGACGTCTCCCGCCACCAATCAAGCACACACAACAAGGTGAACCGCTAGCTGCGCTGGTGTCGTCTAGTGCAACTTGACTGCGGCTCGAGTCGCCCGGTAGATCCGGTCGCCCAGCATAATCAGGAACATCGACAGTGTGCCGTGAATAGCGCGTTGGTGGAGGCGGTACAGTGACAGGTAAACCAGTCTGGCAATCCAGCCCTCAATGAATACCGTGCCGCGGACAAGGTTACCCATCAGGTTGCCGATGGTTGAAAACTTCGACAGGCTGACGAGGCTGCCAAAGTCGCGATAAACAAAGTCCTTTTTTCGACCGCTGTCGACCTCGGCCCGAATGTTGTGCGCCGCAATCGTGGCCATCTGGTGAGCAGCCTGTGCACGCGGTGGTACTTCGACGCCGTCGTCCGTGTAACAGGCGCAACAGTCGCCGATGGCATAGACGCCGGGTAGGTCTTTGACACTGAGGTCGCTGTTGACCTCGATCCGACCCAGCCGGTCGACGGGAAAGCCGCAGTCGCCAAGCCATGATGGCGCCTTGACGCCCGCGGCCCACACACTGATATCCGACGGTATTTCGTCGCCGTCACTGGTCATGACGGCGGTTTGCGTGATTTTCGACACGCGCGTTCCAACCTGGACATTGACGCCAATGAGCGCGAGCTCACGTTGGACGGACGCACCGATACGATCCGGCAGGCGAGGCAAAAGCCCGGGAGCCGCTTCGATGATGCTGACAACCAGTCGCTCCCGGGAGAGCTGCTCAAAGCCGTATTCTTTCAGGCGCTGGACGACATTGTGCATGTCGGCGGCGAGTTCAACGCCGGTTGCACCACCGCCGATGATCACAACCGAGAGGACCGAGTTGACGTCCTGGCGGGCATTGACCCGGTGCAGTTGCAGGGTGAATTCCTTGTGAAACACCTCGGCCTGCTCGCGAGAGTCGAGTTGCCTGGCATGGGTTGAAACGCCGGGGATGTTGTAGTCGTTGCTCTGACTGCCGACGCTGACAGTCAGCTTGTCATACACCACGATTCGGCCCGGCATCATCTCCTGGCCGTCCACGTCGTGCACGGATGACAGCATGATGCGCTTTGCTTCGGTGTCGATGCGTTCCACGCGACCCAGCAGGAAGCGGAATCCGTGCTTTTTCGCCAGCAGACGATAGCTGGCTTCGTCGTGGTAGCTGTTCATGGATCCGGTTGCGACTTCGTGCAGCAGCGGCTTCCAGATGTGCGTGGGATTCTTATCGATGAGGACGACATCAATGTCTTTGCGGCGTTTGTAGCGTCTTGCGAGCTTGACGGCGAGCTCCAGCCCGCCGGCGCCGCCGCCGACAATGACGACCTGGCGGGCATCGTTAGCTGCGCTGGACAGTGTTGCAGCCTCCGGAACCTGGACCGCGGTTGCGACCGCTTCCTTACTGTTCGTCTCGCGCACGTCGCGAGACAGCTCGGTATTGACAGACTTGTGCATCGAGACGCCCTCTGACGATCGCAGCATTGTTGATCACAGCCGGAACCGCGTCAGCCGTTTTCTGTAAGGCTTTGTAACCCGTTATCCGCTGTGACCCTGAGTTTCCCGGTCAGGTAGCAGGCAACATCCTTGTCACCCGCTAGATCTCAACAGGTCCGGCTGCTGCGGCGC
>JBCCNM010000058.1:0-18962 GCA_039025835.1 Pseudomonadota bacterium
ATTCCGCGTCGAAGGCTTCGTCGACAAATAAGGGTTCCAGCTCCGACGTAACGATGTCTGTAATCATGACCGACCATTCGTCTTCGGTTTGATCGGATTGCGAGGCAATGGGGATGACATCCTCGCAGAACGATAGCTCGTCGAACTGTGCGATAGCCACCGTCGGCAAAAGAGCCAGCCCAAAAATCAGTCGTCGCATCGGGTAAGAAAGCACTGTAGATCGCCCTCATTAACTTGCTTCAACCAGAATAGCAGAACACCTAAGGACGGCGCCCGAACCCCGGTATTCCGCACAGTCGTTGTGTCATACTCCGGCAGTCCTCAGCAGCTGCAGAGGCAGAATGGCTGGCGGCAAAAGCGACTCAGCGACAGCAATACCCCGACTGGCCGCTGTCTACAAAAGGTTCTGGTGAACCGAGCTCCAGCCTCAAACCAAGGGAATTCAGAATGATCCATCGCGCCGCACTGGTTTTTGTCGCCCTTTTTACAATCACTACCGCACACGCCGAAGACTCAACAGACAGCCTCATTCAGGTCGCTGACTACCTCGAGCTCGAGCAGGTCGGCGACGCCCAGATCTCGCCCGATGGCCGGCAGGTGATCTACACCCGTCGCTATATCGATCAGGTCAACGACCGATGGACATCCTCGGTCTGGATCATGGACTCGGATGGCGAGCGGCAGCGCTTTTTGATCGACGGGTCCAGCCCGCGCTGGTCGCCCGACGGGTCGCGGATTTTGTTCCTCGCCGGTGACAGTAACGGCAAGCCGCAGATTTTCGTGCGCTGGATGGACGATGAAGGGGCGGTCTCGCAGGTGACACGCGTCAGCGTGACACCGAGCACGCCGACCTGGTCGCCGGACAGCAAGTCGATCGCCTTCGTCGCGATTGTTCCCGCTCGTGAGAGCTGGAACATCGACCTGCCGTCACCGCCTGAGGGCGCAACATGGACCAAGCCACCGCGGATTCTCGACCAGCTGCATTACCGGCAGGATCGCGTCGGGTTTCGTGACCCCGGTTACTCGCACCTGTTTGTCGTGCCCGCTGAGTCCGGTTCGGCGCGGCAACTCACCGACGGCAAGTGGCACGTGGGTGCGCAGTTCGACGGCTTGTTCTTCGGCGCGGGCCTGAGCTGGACGCCGGACAGCAAGCGCATCGTTATCGATGGTTACGACTCGCCGGATCATGACCTCGCTTACCGTCGCTCCCATTTGTACGCCGTCGACGTGTCCAGCGGCGAGAAGACCCAGCTCACCCGGGACACGGGCTACTGGCTGGAACCCGCCGTGTCTCCGGACGGTGACAGCATCGCCTTCATCGGCTACCCCGATACTGAAAACACCTACGCGATGCCGAGGCTGTACGTCATCGACGCTGACGGCGACAACCAGCGACTGCTCACAGGGTCCTTCGATCGGCCGCTCAACAACCTGTTCTGGGACAACAACAGCCGCGGCATTTTGTTCACCGCGCAGGACGAAGGCTATATCAATGTCTTCCGCTCGGACCTGAACGGCCGCGTCTCACCGGTCACTCGTGGCAAGCAATCTGTCAGCCTGCAGTCTGTAAACGGTGTCGGCCGCGTCGGCGCCGGTGTGTTGTCCAACTTTTACGAGCCGGGTGATGTCTACACGTTTCCGCTAACGGGGCAGCGAGAACCGACGCGACTGACGGCGGTAAACGCCGACATGCTCGACGGAAAGACACTCGGCGAGCACACGGAGATCTGGTTTGAAGCCGAAGACGGCAATCGTGCGCACGGCTGGATCGTCAAGCCGCCGAACTTCGAAGCCGGCAAACAGTACCCGATGATCTTCGAGATCCACGGCGGCCCGTTCGCCATGTACCAGGGTCGATTCGACTTTCGCTACCAGGCCTTTGCGGCACAGGGCTTTGTCGTGCTGTACACCAACCCGCGCGGCAGCACGGGCTACGGCGAGGCGTTTTCGCTGGGCATCAACAAGGCCTACCCGAGCGTGGACTACCTGGACCTGATGGGCGGCGTCGACGCGGCCATCGCGCAGGGTTTCATCGATGAAGATCGCATGTACGTTGGTGGCTGCAGCGGCGGCGGTGTGCTGTCGAGCTGGGTTATCGGCCACACCGACCGGTTTGCCGCGGCGGCTGTTCGCTGCCCGGTGGTCAACTGGATCAGCATGGCCGGTACGACAGACGTTCCCAACTTTACGTACTCGTTTTTTGACAAGCCGTTCTGGGAAGACCCGGACGCCTGGCTGAAAACGTCACCGTTGATGTACGTCGGCAATGTCACAACACCGACGCTGGTGATGACCGGCGAGGAAGACCTGCGCACGCCGATGCCGCAGTCTGAGGAGTACTACGCGGCGCTGAAGGTGCGAGGTGTGCCCGCCAAGCTGATGCGCTTCGACAGTGAATACCACGGCACCGGATCAAAACCGTCCAACGCAATGCGTACGATGCTCTACATGATGTCCTGGTACAACATGTGGACCGAGGACGGCGAAGTCAGTGACGAACAGGAAGAGCAGTAGGCAGCTTTCGGTCCGGGCAGCGACATTGGCGGAGGCAACAGACCGGCTAAAGCAGTCATGTCGGACTTGAAGTGAAGGCCCACACAGTTCGCCGATTGACTCATCTGTGCGGGCCCTAATTGCTTACGGCCAATCCGACCGGACCAGCCGCAGAAACGGATCTAGTGGTTGTTGGTGTCCTCTATTTCCCGGCCGCGGTCCAGCATCCCGGAGCGATCCAGGCGACGATTGACGACGGTCGTCGTTTCAACCGGTCGGCTGCACTGCAAATGCCGGGAGGCGCGGATTTCAACCGCTTCCTCAGCGACCGAAACGGGAAGGGTGACATTGCGGACCTGGGCGTCGCCTCTCGACCCGTAGGAACTCGTCACGTAGCAGGTCAGGCCGACATCGTACTCGCCGGCTTCGAGACCAAAGTTCATGGAGTCGCCACGGCGCAGCTCGCCGACCGTCTCGCCATTGACCGTGACTGACAGCGTCGCTGCAATGCCGTTTTCTGGATGATCCCGCGAGATGCTGATGTTCTCGACGCCGTCCGCGCGTTGCGGCAGCGCAGCCGACTCGGCGGTTTGGGTGGCGCCCGGACCGGCGCAGGCGCCGAGCAGTGATACCGCAACGAGTATGCAGCCTGTGGATGTGATGCGTCGTGCGTTCATACAACCTCCCTTGGAACCGCTCGGTCATGATCGACAGTCTTGCGCAGATCTTGATTCACGTCCCTTGCCTTCAAACTAGCACAGCTCGCATTCGGGTCGGTAAAAACTAACAGTCACTTGGCCCTAAAGCGGCTTACTGAATACCACCAGTCCCGATCGGTTGGGTTGCTTGCCGGTTCGACCACCACCTCCGTCGGAAAACCGTATGTGGCGTCAAAACGCACGGTCAGTGAGATAGGCTGCGCCTTGATGACGCGATCGAGTTCGTCAAACATCGCCGGCACGGTTCGCTTGTGACAGGAGGCCTTGTGTCTCCTCAGGCGAACCCAGTACGTCACTTTCTTGCAGCGGCCGTTCTCGACGGTGACGCGGTATTTCATGCTTCCAAAGACGCCACCGCTCTCCAGCGTGAAGGCGTAATCCGAGAGCTTGTGCTGCGCCCAGGCAGCTCTTGCCGCATTGAGCTCGCGCTGCTCGGCCGACTCTATCCATTGACTGGCGACTGAAACCGAGGGCACCGATACGAGAGCAATTATCAGACACCTGAACACAGTGAGTAACCAGCCTGGGCCTGGTAAAAAATCCGATACCCACTGGCTGCTGTCACTGCAGCCGGTGACAGGCCTTCGCTGACCATGCACTGAGTCCGCTCCCAAGCACTACGCCGACGTCGTTGTCGAAAACACATTAATTATCACAACCCCAGTCACGATAAACCCGATCCCGACGAGGGCGGCCAAGTCCAGCATCTGCCGGAACACGACGGCGCCGATCAGTGTGATCAGGGCGATGCCGACACCGGACCAGATCGCGTATGTGATGCCCAGCGGAATGCTGCGCAGCACCAGCGACAGACAGTAGAACGCGGTACCGTAACCGATCACCACAACCACGCTGGGCAGCCACTTCGTAAACTGATCGGATGCTTTCAACGCCGATGTCGCGATAACTTCGGCGACAATAGCGATTGCCAGATAGGTGTATGCCATCAAGATCGGTGTCCTCCAGGAAAATGGCAGGGACGGGAAACGACGGCGGTATTGATCGCGAGCCCTCATCCTGACGGACCAGGGCTGCACAACCCTTTGCCAGACGACCTCCCGGCGAGTGCACGGTGAGTCTAGCCCTATCCCGATATCGAAGAAATTATGTGAAGCGCGGCCGCCCACATCGGTGGAGCTGGTAATCTTCAGGCTCGCGGTTCCGACGGAAGTCCTGATGAAACGATTTGCTTGTGTTTTCGCCCTTGCGCTCGCTGGCTGCGGTGGCGGCAGCAGCTTTAACGAGCCCGCCTTCGATGCGCCGGCGGCTCCGTCCACGGTGACGCTGCTGGTCACCGATGCGCCGATAGATACCGTGCAGGCGGTCAACGTGCAGTTCGCGGCCATCGCGTTGCAGGGCTCACTGGGCAATACGGTCGAGTTGCCACTCGCGATACCGGACGCTGTGGATCTGCTGCAGCTCCAGGGTGGTACCACGGCGACGCTGGTCGGCGGCGCTGAAATACCTCCCGGCAGCTACACATCCTTTCGCCTGAGGGTGAACGCGAGCTTCGACAGCGTGTTCGACTCGTTCGCCGTGCGCAATGGCGGCCAGATTGAAATCGAAGTACCTGGCGGCGAGATTGACGTGCCCGGCAGCCTGCAATTTGCAGAAGGCCAGTCGGCCAGTCTTGTGATCGACTGGGATCTCCGACAGTCGCTGACCGAACCGCTCGGCCAGCCGGGGTTCGTCTTGCAGCCGGGGATTCGACTGCTCGACACGGCCAGCAGTGGTTCTCTAAGCGGGACGGTCTCGGACCTGCTGATCGACGACGCACTGAACGGCGATGCGACCTGCGCAAACGATCTCATGGCCGATACCGGCAACGCCGTGTACGTCTACGACGGCACGGTCGAGGCACCTGACGATATCCAGCCCGGCGACGTGTCACCGCTGACCACGGCCACGGTGTCGTTTGATGGTGCCCGGTATGCCTACTCGGTTGGATTTCTGGGCGCCGGCAATTACACGCTGGCGTTAACCTGCCAGGGGCTCGCTGATGATCCTGAAACCGACGATGCGGTCGAGTTTGCCCTGGTGCTGACCGACGTCAGTTTGGAAGCCGGATCGACGACGATGCAGAACTTTCCCTGATCGATCACAACATTTCCCGACACAAGCCTGACTGACGACTCAGGGCCTCGACAAAGCGCCTGAGCTGGCGTAGCTTTAGAGGCGGATACGCTGGCCCTTGTGGCGAGCACTGAGTCAGACATGCGTGCCTTTTACTCCTGGTATGCACGTCGACGGCGCCGCAAGGCGCCGTTTTAAATTCAGCCGGTGCAAAATTGACGCCGGCAAACGCCGCGAATCGCCATCTGGCCTGCGGCCACTATCTGGACAAACCCCGAGGGATTTGAAACATAAGCCCTCGTGCATTCCGGGGAACGCGCTGCGCTGGCGCGGGAAACACGCAGGGGAAGGGATGGAAAGCTCGATGGGAACACCGTTTCTCAGCTTCGACAGTTTTCGCTTGGCTGGCCGCATGCCCGTCGCCGCGGTCTCTTTCGAGTTTCGCTGCCGTCCCCACCGTTGTAAGTCCGCTATCGACCGTGGGCGCAGGTGTTTTCTCCCACTATCCGGCCAATGCTTGAGAAGCGGGGCTGCCCGGCCCTGGGTGGCCAGGGGCTCGATGACTTCATTGATCGCCGTGACGATGTCATTGTCGCTTTTCCGAACGTTGGCCTGTCCCATGAGTCAGAGCGCTTCGGCGCCAACCCGTGTCGGTGTCGAGTCGTGGCCGGCCCCGGTTTGAGTCCCGCGCCATGAAAAAGTCGCCGGTGAGTGCCAACCCCGAGCCGCTTGCGCTTCGTGCTGTGGCGGTCGCACGACGGCTGGTGCGCCTCGCGGTGCCGGGGCAATCCGCCACACCAACCAAGGCGCCGAGCGCACTGTCAACACGAGGCCTTTGTGCAGATGTGGCGACCTGTGATGACTGTCTCGGAGACATCAGCGACCCGTCCAGCCGACGCTATCGCTATGCTTTCGCGAGCTGCGGCCACTGCGGCCCGGGTATGTCGTTAGCCAATGCGGCAGCCAGACGAGCCAACTACGAAGACGCGCCTCGCGCGATGTGCGATGCCTGCCACAGCGAATTTGATGATCCGCTCGATCGTCACTACCGTTCGCCGCTGAATCACTGTCCGGACTGCGGACCGCGGGTGTGGCTTGAGGATCGCGACGGTGTCGAGTGTTCGGTGCGCGGCCTTGATGCTATCGAAGATGCCGCCGGTCGACTCCGGGCGGGCGACATCATCGCGATCAAGGGGCTCAGCGGGTTTCATCTTGCCTGCCTCGCGCACAACGCCGACGCGGTGACCCGACTGCGACGCCGCAAGTACCGGCACGAAAAGCCCTTTGCGTTGATGGCGAGAGATGTTGGCGTGATTGGGCGTCACGCGGACATGGACGACAGCGCCGAGGCTTTGTTACGAGACCCCCGGGCGCCGATTGTGGTTATGCCCGCGCACGGCAAGCGCCTGCCATCGGGTATCGCCCCCGGCCTGGACACGGTCGGCTTTATGCTGCCGCACACGCCGCTGCAGCACCTGCTGCTCGAGTCCTTCGACGAGCCACTGGTAATGACGTCGGGCAACCAGAGCGACGAGCCACAGGTCACGGACAACGCGGAGGCGCGTTTCCGGCTGTCCGGTATTGCTGACGGTTACCTCATGCACGACCGTGAGATCGCCAATCGTCTCGACGACTCCATCGTGGTGGCGCAGGGCGGCCAGGTCGTGCGTCGCGCCCGCGGATTTGCGCCGGATCCGATCCAGCTGCATGCGTCGTTTGCTGCATCGCAGCCGGTGCTCGGCATGGGCGGCGACATCAAGAACACCTTTTGTTTGCTCGGCGACGGCGAGGCTGTGGTGTCGCAACACAACGGCGACACCGAGCGGACCGCGGAACTCTCGTCCTTTCGTAACACGCTGGACCTGTACCTGGACTTGTTTCGTTTTCAGCCCGCCACCGTTGCGGTCGATCTGCAGCCGGATTATCTGCCGAGCAAGGTGGGTCGTGAATTGGCGAAAGGTGCAGCGCTCGAACTTGTTCAGCATCATCATGCCCACGTCGCGGCCTGCCTGGCGGAGCACGGCTGTCCTGTGGACCAATCGCCGGTGCTGGGCATTGTTCTCGACGGCATGGGACTGGGCGATGACGGTGCGACCTGGGGCGGCGAGATTCTGTTAGCAGACTTCAAGAACAGTCGTCGCGTTGCCGGTTTCCAGCCGGTGCCGCTGCCCGGCGGCGCCCTCGCGGCTCGAGAGCCGTGGCGAAACACCTGGGCTCATCTGGATACGGCCTTCGGCTGGCCGCTGGTGCGCCGTCGCCATGACTCCCTGGAGCTGATTCAGCGACTGGCTCAGAAGCCGGTTTCGGCTTTCGGCGCGTCGCAGAGAATGCCTGTTGCGTCATCAGCCGGTCGATTGTTCGACGCTGTCGCCGCTGCCTGCGGCCTGTGTTTCGACGAGGTTGCGCACGAGGCGCAGGCCGCAGCCAAACTGGAGACCCTGGCGAAGCGCGCGCTCGACGTTGGCGCCGTGCAGCCATACCCGGTGACCGTCACCGCCGGTGAACAGTTACTGTTTACCTGGCAATCCCTGTGGCGGTACCTTCTGGACGACCTCGCCTGCGATGTGCCGGTACCGCACATCGCTGCCCGCTTTCATCTTGGCGTCGCCGTGGCGATCGCCGGCACGGCGCTTAGGCTTTGTGATCGCCTGAACGTCGACACCCTGGTCCTGTCCGGTGGCGTTTTCCAGAATCATGTGTTGCAGAACCTGCTGATCGAGCGACTGGAGAGCGCCGGTCGGCGGGTCCTGGTGCCCCGGCGCCTGCCGCCGAACGATGGAGGCCTGTCGCTCGGCCAGGCCGCTGTTGCCGCGGCGAGGCAGCAAGGAGGCTAACTAACCCCAGCCGATTTCGTGCAGGTGATCGTCATCGATCCCGAAGTGATGTGCGATCTCGTGTACTAGGGTGGTGGCGATCTCGTTTCGTAGCGCAGTGTCGTCCAGCCCCAGCTCGAGATGCGGCTTGCGAAACAGGTAGATGACATCCGGCAGCTCGCCGGCGTAGTTGGCGTCTCGCTCCGGCAGCGGTGAGCCGACATACAGACCGAGCAGGCCCTGACCGTCGGGATCAAGCTCGTCGTCCGCCTCGTCGAGGATCTGGATGCTCAAATTGTGGAAGGATTCGCGCACCCAGTCAGGCAGCCGCTCGAGCGCGTCATCCACGACAGCTTCAAACTCGTCGTCGGTCACCGGCGCACGTCTATGCTGGCGGCCATATCGACAGCGTGCCTGCTCACACAAAACCCGGGCTTGTGCCTGCCTAGCGGGCCCACTCGGTGTTTGGGCCTTCGCTGATCTGCAGCTTGTCGCGGACGATGGCGCGAAGTTCCGCCTGCATATCCGACAAAGGTTCCGGGTACAGCTCATCGACCATCGACAAAACGGACTGCGCCTGCGACCGCGTAAAGGTATCCGCCGTTCGCTTCAACAGGCCTTCAAGCTGAGTTGTTATAACCTGCGGTGCGCCCAGCAGGTGTGTCGATGAGAGCAGCAGTTGATGCGCGTCGCGCTCGGTCATCGAAAAGGTTGTCATGAAAGCGCGTTCGATAGCCGTCTTTTGCTCGGTGGTCATATCACCGTCGGTGCGCGCCATGCCGGCGATCAGCAATGCGGCAATTTCCATCGTGTCCTCGACGGCGTACACCGGGTCGCCCTCGTACCGGTTTCGGAAACGGCGACGACGTGCCCAGGCGAACGGGTTGAGTCCACCGATGTCAACGCCGAGGCGATCGAGCAGGTACAGAATGGTGATAACGGATGTCAGGAAACCCAGAATGATATGCATCGAGACGATCTCCCCGCTGTCGTCTGATTTATGTCCGCCGCCTGCGCGACGACGACTAGATCACGGCACCCATTTTCCAGATCGGCAGATAACATGCCACCACCCAGGCCGCAAAAACGAACAGCGAGAGTAAAAAGCTGCCGACAGAAGCACTGATTAGCAGTATCCGCGTGCGTTCACTGACCTGACGATTGAGCCCCAGCATAACGAACGGCAAAAAGCCGACAATGCCCAGCACAAGGAACCAGTGGCCGAAGGCGAGAAACACGGCGGTCAGGGTCGGGAGATCGCCACCGAAGCCGGCGAACAGCTTTGAGAATGACGGCGTTGCGATGAACAGGACGGCATAAATCAGGGCCGTCAGGATGGCCAGGATCCCGCTGGCCAACAGCGTCAGGAGTCGTGCCGAGGGTGGTTGTGGCGCCACCGGGTTCACAGCGGACATGCAGTGTCCTGTCACATCAGATGCGCCCATTGGACCACAGTATTTCCAGATATGGAACTTTCGTTCCAGTTGATACGGTTCTCCCGGCCCCCAGCTAGAGGTAGCCCTGCCGCTGCAGGCTGAAAAGCTGGGCGTACTGGCCGTTCTCAGCCATCAGGCTGTCGTGATTGCCGCGTTCGACGATGCGACCGTGCTGGATCAGGATGATCTGGTCGGCTGCGCGTACGGTCGAAAAACGATGCGAGATCAGGATCGTCATCTTGTCGCTGCTCATCGATCGAAAATGTTCGAAGATCGACGCTTCCGACGCGGCGTCCATCGCCGCGGTCGGCTCATCGAGCACGAGAATGTCGGCGTCGCTGCGCATAAAGGCCCGCGATAGCGCGATCTTCTGCCACTGGCCACCCGACAGCTCGCGGCCGCCCTTGAACCAGCGGCCGAGCTGCGTGTCGTAGCCGTCCGGCATGTCACTGATAAACGGGGCCGCCATGCCGGTTTCTGCGGCCTGCTGCCAGCGAGTCTCATCGTCGAAATGCCGGACATCGCCGGCGCCGATGTTTTCACCGACCGAAAACTGGTACCGGCCAAAGTCCTGGAAAATGACGCCGACGCGCTGGCGCAGCGCTTCGATGTCCCACTCGCCGAGCTCGAGACCATCGAGCCGGATGTGTCCGTCACTCGGTTCGTATAGCCGCGTAATCAGCTTGATCAGCGTCGTCTTGCCGGAACCGTTTTCACCGACCAGCGCGAGGCTTTGGCCCGGCCTGAGCTGGAAGCTCACATTAGCCAAAGCCGGGGTGTCCGCACCCGGGTAGGTGAATGAGACATCGTCGAACACCAGCCCCTCCTCTGGCGACGGTCCTTCCAGCAAGCGACCGCTGCGCGCCGACACCGGCTGACCGAGGTACTCATACAGATTCGACAGGTACAGGTTGTCTTCGTACATGCCGCTGATGGCCGACAGGATCGCGGCGACTGCCGACTGCCCCTGTCGGAACAGCAGCAGGTACATCGTCATGGCGCCCAGCGTGATCTCGCCATTGATTGTTGTCATGACGATCCACGCATACGCACCGTAGAACGCGGCCGTTGAAATCAGTCCGAGCCCAAACCCCCAGCCGTCCCGGCGGAGTGTGAGACGCCGGTCTTCCGTGAACAGCTTGTTGAAAATTTCGCGGTAGCGCTGCAGCAGTCGCGGGCCGAGCTGGAACAGTTTGACCTCTTTGACACCGTCCTCACGAGCGATAACCGTTTCCAGGTACATCTGCATTCGCGTGTCCGGTGAACGCCAGCGAAACAAGCGGAAGGCGTCGCCCGAGAATTTCGCCTCGGCAAAGAACGATGGCAGGCCTGCGCCGACCAGGATCAGCACCGCCCAGGGCGAAAAGGCAAACAGCAGCACGGCGAAGCTGCTGAGCGAGATCAGGTTTTGCACCAGTCCGAAGGTTCGATTGACGAGGCTCAACGGTCGGCTCGATGCTTCCCGCCGCGCCTGCGTCAGCTTGTCGTAAAACTCCGAGTCCTCAAAATGCGACAGCTGCAGGGTCAGCGCTTTCTCGAGAATCATCACGTTGACGCGTTGCCCGAGTAAGCCGCGCAGCAGTGATTGACTCGCCGAGATTCCGCGCTGGCAGGCGGCAATCGCGGCGACCAGCAGTGCCTCGAAGACAACCAGCCGGAGTACACCAGCGGTGTCCGGATCGGCGGCACTCATCGCGGCGACAACCCCGTCGACAATGAGCTGGCCGACATACGCGACCGCGGCAGGCAGGATACCGGCAACAATGGTCAGCGCGGCGAGCAAAAAGGTCAGCGGCCGGCTCGTGGTCCACACGAGCCCAATCGCGCGACGGCTGTAGGCAAACACACCAACGGCGCGGCGCAGGAATCCGGTGTCTTTGGGCTCGATCATTACTGACTACACTATGAAGCCGCTACACTCCGGTTCAACCATGCTGCACCTGATTCTTTACGAGCCGGAGATTCCGCCCAACACCGGCAACATCATTCGCCTCTGTGCCAACACGGGCACCGATCTGCATCTCATCGAACCCCTGGGCTTTGCGCTGGATGAAAAACGCCTGCGTCGCGCAGGTCTCGATTACCACGAGTTTGCCAGCGTCAATACCCATGCGTCGCTTGAGCTGTGTCTCCACATGCTGGGCAAGCCGCGCGTGTTCGCCCTGTCGACGCGCGGCCGGACGCGTTACGACGCTGCGGATTTTCAACCCGGTGACGCATTGCTGATGGGGCCGGAGACCCGTGGCCTTCCACAGGCCATTCTCGATGCCCTGCCGGACGAACAAACCCTGCGGCTGCCGATGCGCCCCGACAATCGCAGCCTTAACCTGTCGAATGCAACGGCGGTGATTCTGTACGACGCACTGCGACGGATCGGGTTTGACGAGGCGGGTCTTCGCTGATCGCGCGTGCGTCAAGAGCCTGCCGGCTCAACCACATCGGGGCAAAAGTCGCCAAGAATTTCGCTGAGCGTTCGTCCCTGCCACGGTTCGATGTCACGAACCGGTAATCCCCGGTTGCGGGTATCCTCAAAAAACGAATTCAGCAACTGGTCGACGAGCGTTGACTGCGCCCCGCGAATGAAAAATCCGTCGATTTCGGCGAGGTCGCCGTTTGGCCCCGTCCAGGCATCCGCCGTCAACGAGATCACCATCTCTGAGTACGCGTTGTAGGGCGACCACCGCCAGCGCTGATCATCGGCGAGCGCGTTGTAGTCGGACTGGCTGATCCAGCCAAGCTCAACCGGTCCTCGATCGACGATGAAATGCAGCCGCCCGACTTCGGCAAGTGCCGTGTAGCGACCGTGCAGCGCCGCTTCGCGAAACCAGTAAATCGCCTGCTCGATGTTTTCCCGGGCCTCCGGCGTGAGCTTGTCGAGGGGTTCGCCTTGTTGTGCAGCCGGCGCTTCATCTCGCAGGTAAACAGCCGGGTCACGATCCGCGAGCCCCATGGCGTTCAGCTCGTACTGCGTGGCCAGCACAACCATCGCCGTGGAGTCTCCCTGAGCAGCGAGCGCCTGCAGTTGACCGATGCCCTGGCCGCGATAATCGAGCAGTGTTTTCGGCCGCGTCATGTACGGCTCCAGGCGTGCCATGTCCTGCGCAATTTCCGGCACCTGGTCGCGCGGCGTGTTCTTCAGGCAGCTGCGCAACACCTCTTTGGTGATTTCGCCGGGTAACGGCGCCTCAGGTGCGTCTGAAGTTTCCGTCTCGGGTTCAACCGGTAGTGGGTCGCTGTCCGAATTCGGCGTGCTCGGTGCTTGCTTCACCGAAGAGGTGGATTCGGGGACGACGGTGTCTTCCTCACGATCCCACAGCAGGAACAGTCCGAGTAACAACAGGAATGCCAGCAGTGACAAAGGAACAGCGGTCCAACGCACGGTCACGCCCAACCCGGCTCAGAGCTCGATTTCAGGCCCGATGTCGCGACTCAGCAGAGCGGCGACGGCTTCCTTCGGCGACACCTCTTCGTGCAGGATGCGGTACACCTCGTTGCAGATCGGCATGTCGACGGCGCTGGCCCGGGCCACGTCACGCACCGCGACGGCGGCTTTCACACCCTCGACGACCTGCTGAATTTCCTCCAGCGCTTGTTCGCAGCTTTTGCCGGCGGCCAGTGCCAGTCCCATGCGGCGATTCCTCGACAGGTCGTCGGTACAGGTGAGTACGAGGTCGCCCATGCCGGCGAGCCCCATGAAGGTGGACGCCTTTGCACCGAGCGCTACACCGAGGCGGGTCATTTCCGTCAGTCCGCGGGTGATCAACGCGATGCGGGTATTGGCGCCGTAGCCCAGCCCGTCGGACATACCGGCCCCGATGGCGAGCACGTTCTTGACGGCGCCGCCCACTTCGACACCGATAATGTCGTCGGACGTGTAAGCCCGAAACCCCTCACAGGTCAGCGTTCTTGCCATCTCCAGCGCATAGTCCGGGTCCTCGGAGGCGACGGTCATGGCGGTGGGCAAACCGGCACCCACTTCCTTGGCGAAGGTCGGGCCGGACAGTACCGCCTGGCGCCGATTGGCTTCGACGACTTCGCTCGCCACCTCGTGCGGCAGTTTGCCGGTCGAGAGTTCGAAGCCTTTGCTGGCCCAGGAAATCCGGTCGCCGGCCTGGAGGTAGGGCTTCACTTTGGTCAGGGTTTCACGCAGCGCGTGGCTGGGCACAGCGATCAGCACGTCGCGCGGTTCTTCGACGACGTATTGCAGGTCATTGCTGGCGACAAGTCCGTCCGGAAACCGGGCGTCCGGCAGGTAGCGTTCGTTGACGCGGTCGCGCTGCATGGCTTCGCACTGCTCGGCATTGCGCGCCCACAGCCGCACGTCGCGGCCGCTGCGGGAAAACTGCAAGGCCAGCGCGGTGCCCCAGGAGCCCGCGCCGATGACCGCTACCTTGCCGCCCGACGGGTCGATCAGTGCGACTCCGACTCCGGCGGCGCTTCGGCCTGAGCCTGGGCCTGATCCTGCAGCGATTTCATGTACAGCGCATCGAAGTTGATCGGTTGCAGCACGAATTCCGGGAAACCGCCCTTTTGCACAATGCCGGCGATCGACTCACGCGCGTACGGGAACAGCGAGTTCGGCGCGAAGCTGCCGACCAGCGCACCCATTTCTTCCTTGGTGTAACCCACCAGTTCAAACAGGCCCGCCTGCTGGATCTCGAGCAGGAACAGCGTTTTGTCGCCGTCCTTTTCCTTGGCCTCCACCGTGATGGTCAGCAGGACTTCGTGGATATTCTCGTCGATCTGCGTGTGTGAGCTGCGCAGGTTCAGGTTCGTGTTCGGGCTCCAGTCCTTGGTCTGGAACACACTCGGCGAATGTGGCGACTCAAAGGAAAAGTCCTTCAGGTAGATCTTGACAATCGATAAACGTTTTTCGGTGGCTTCTTGCTCTGCCATGCTCATTTCCTGTTGTTGGGTACCCGCGTCAACCCGCGAGCAAAGTGTCCAGTTTGCCGCTCTTGTCCAGTTCGTACAGATCGTCGAAGCCGCCGACGTGCGTATTGCCAATAAAAATCTGCGGCACGGTGCGCCGACCGCTGCGCTCGGTCATCTCATCCCAGACCGGCGTGTTCTTCGAGACCGGGATATCGGTGAATTCGACACCCTTTTTTTTCAACAGCATGCGAGCTGCGCCGCAGTACGGACAGATCTTGTTGCTGTACATGACAACGGCATTGGCGTCGTTCATTTCTTTTTGCTCTTGGTTTTTTTGCCGGTGACCACGGGCATGCCGTCCTGGGTCCAGCTTGCCATGCCGCCCTTCAGCGCAAAGGCCTTCTCAAATCCGGATTCCCGCAGAGTCTTCACCGCCCGGTTGGAGGTGATGCCGGCATCACAGACCGTGATCAGCGTCTTGTCCTTGTGCGCCGAAAGGGAATCCAATCGCCCCGGCAGCTCGTCAAACGGAATGCTCTTGGCATTCACGATGTGTCCGCGCCCGTAAGCGTCGGCGCTGCGGATATCGACCACGACCGCATCACCGTTGATCAGCCGCACGGCATCTGCCGCTTCGACGCTGACCAGGCCGGTCGCCTTGCGGCGCAGTTCGGAAAACACCAGCAAAAAGAAGCTCACGAGCAGTGCGAGCATCAGCAGAGGGTGGTTTCCGGCAAATTCCAGGTATTGGTCCATCGGTCCTGCGGTTCGGTCCGGATTGCTCAAACGGCCGCGGATTATAGCAGCTTTGTTTTGCGGCGCTTCTCGACCGGGGCCACGCCCAGTACACTCCGCAGGCGATGCGTCCTTTCCTGTTTTTCTGCCTTTTTGTCGCTGCTGCCGTTGCGGCGGCCGATGAGCCGGTTGACCGCGAAGTCACGATCAAGGAGGCGGAGCTCGAGCGGGTTCAGCGCCGCATCGAGGAAGTCACCGAGAGCCTCGACCGCAATACCCGTGAACGCGACCGCGTAACCAGCGAGCTGCAGACGGCCGAGATCCGTATCGCCGAAACTCGCCGCCGTCTGGATGAACTGGAGCGCGAGCAGGACTATGCCGAGCGTCGAAAGGCGGACCTCGATGCCGAGATCGGCCGCGAAGAGGCGGTGCTGGAATCCGAGGTGTCCAGGCTCGGTGAACAGGTGCGCAGCGCCTACATGAGCGGCAACCAGGAACGGCTGAAGTTGCTGCTCAACCAACAGGAGCCGGCCACACTCGGCCGCATGCTTGCCTACTACGAGTACTTTAATCGCTACCGGGCCGGCAATATCACCCGTGTGAACGAGTTGCTCGCCAGGCTTGGCGAGCTGCGCAACGAAGCCGCCGCCGAAGCGACCCGGCTCGCATCGATCGCCAAGCGCCGCTACGAGGAGCTCACCGCGCTAAACGACGCGCAGGAACAGCGGCGCAGTCTGCTGGTCGACCTCGAGGAGCGAATGCGCGACCAGGGCCAGGAGATCGAGATCCTGGTCGCGGAAGAGAAAGAGCTGCAGCGACTGCTCGATGAGCTGACGACGATCCTGTCGGATTACCCGATTCGGGCGCAGGAACCGTTTGAACAATACCGCGGCCGCCTGACCTGGCCGGTGTCCGGCAATCGTCTGCACGACTTCGGTGATTCGCGTGCCGGCGGTCGGCTGAAGTGGAATGGCGTGGTGCTGCGCGCACCGCGTGGTCGAGAGGTGCGAGCCGTCTACCACGGACGCGTCATGTTTGCGGACTGGCTGGCGGGCATGGGTCTGTTGCTGGTCGTCGACCACGGTGACGGCTACCTGACACTGTACGGTTACAACGAGACCCTTTTAAAGGACGCCGGCGACTGGGTTGCCCCGGGCGATGTCGTCGCGACGGTCGGCGACAGCGGTGGGCAGGCCGAGCCGTCGCTGTATTTTGAGGTCCGCCGGGGAGACCGGTCACTGAATCCATCCGACTGGGTTACGCGCCTTCCGGGGCAGGCTGGAAATCGTTAAATCGGCGTTGGGTGCGTTGCAAACGCTGTGCTAAGGTCAGCACAACACCGTTCCCGGAGCCTCCGGAAGGGCGTATGTCTCTGAAAGTTCGCGCATTGCTGGTCATCGTGATCGGCACCGTAATGGGTTTGAGCCTGTCGCTTGGCGGCGGTCTGCTGTCGGACGAGCCGCCGGCACCAACGGTGGCGGAGCTCGAACGCGAACAAGCCGAACTGCTTGCCGAGGTCATCGCCCGGGTCAAGCAGGATTATGTTGAGCCTGTCGATGATCGCGATCTGCTCGAAGCGGCGATTCGCGTCATGGTCGGCGACCTCGATGACCATTCGGAATACCTCGACGCGAGCGAGTACCGCGATATCCGCATTTCGACCACCGGCAGCTATACCGGCGTTGGCGTGGAGATTGCCCAGACCGACGGGCGGGTCACTGTCGTCACACCGATCAAGGGTTCACCGGCCGCACGCTCCGGAATGCAATCCGGCGACCAGATCGTCTCTATCGACGGCGTGGTCATCACTGAAGACAACGTTAGTGACACGATCGGCCGCATGCGCGGCCAGGCCGGGTCGCGCATCGATATCGCGGTGCGCCGTGGCGAAGACGTGATCCTGCACTCGATGCGCCGCGAGGTTGTTCGAGTCGCCAGCGTCAGCCACGAATACCTGTCGCCCGCCTTCGGCTATGTTCGCGTCAGCCAGTTCAGCGAGACCACGGCTCGTGAGCTCGCGCGGTCCATCGACGCGATGCAGGAGGATCACGGTGGCCTGCTTGACGGCCTCGTGCTCGACCTGCGCAACAACCCGGGTGGTGTGCTCGATGCAGCCGTGGATGTTTCCGACCTGTTTCTCGACTCGGGCGTGATCGTGACCGCCAACGGACGCACCCCGGACGCACACTTTTCCCGTTCCGCGCATCGCGGTGACATTCTCGACGGCGCCAATATCGTCGTTCTGGTGAACGAAGGCTCGGCATCGGCGTCGGAGATTGTGGCCGGTGCGCTGCAGGATCACGGCCGTGCGCAGGTACTTGGTACCTCCACCTTTGGCAAGGGCCTCGTGCAGACCGTCATGCCGCTGTCGAAGGGGCGAGCGATCAAACTGACGACGTCTCGCTATTACACACCGTCGGGTGAGTCGATTCACGAGACCGGCATCACGCCGGACGTTTATGTCGAGGACGTGGCCGGATACCCGGACATGAGCCTCGATGGCTACGTGGATCGCGAGAACGACCTGCAGCTCATTGAAGCCATCGCGCGACTGCAGCGCAGCAATATTCTCCACAGCCAGGCGAAATGACCCGATCGATTTTCCTGCTGCTCGCGATCATCGTCGCGAGTCCGACCCTTGCTGAAACACCGCCGCGCATCGCCATAATCATCGACGACCTCGGTTACGACCGCGAACTAGGGCTGCGAGCGATCGCGCTGCCCGCGCAGCTCACCGTCGCCATCCTGCCGCACACGCCGCGCGCAAAAAGTCTGGCAGAGGCGGCTCGCGCATCGGGCAAGGAGGTGATCGTGCACCTGCCGCTGGAGGCCATGAACCCGCGCGGGCCGTTTGAGCCGGAGCGCCTGACGCTGGCCATGACCGAACCGGAGGTGGACGCCGTGTTGCAGCGTGCGCTGGCTGCCGTGCCGCACGCTGTCGGTGTTAACAATCATCGCGGCAGCCTGCTTACGCGGCAACCGCTTCACATGCAGTGGCTGATGAATCGCATCGGTTCGACCGGCGAGCTGTTCTTCGTCGACAGTTTCACAACACACCACAGCGTGGCCATGGATGCGGCTGAAAAGGCCGGGGTACCCGCGGTACGTCGCGATGTGTTTCTCGACCACTCGCGCGATCCGTCACAGATGCGCCAGCAGCTGGAGCGACTTAAACGACGCGCCAGCAGCGAAGGGCAGGCGGTGGCCATCGGGCATCCCTACCCTGAGACCATGGCGCTGCTTGAGGAGGTGCTGCCTGAGCTCAAAGCCGAGGGCTTTGAACTCGTTCCGGTCAGCCAGCTTGTGAAGACCGGCACCCCGGCCGCACTTGCCGCCTCCGGCCTGTAAACACAAGCGCCCGGAACCCGGTCGGATCGCTCGACTCCAACGCCCGTGACCGCCAGAATACGTGCCATGAAAAAGACCTTTGCCCTGTTAATGACTTTCGCCGCGGTGTCGGCCATGGCCGATGACTTCGATACACGTGCGCTGTTCCAGGAAGCGCCGCGAGGCAATGAGGTACTGCAGCCGGATGACGTTGTCTGCACACAGGAGTACAGGCCGGTCTGCGCCGAGGACGGCCAGACCTACAGCAATGCCTGTGTGGCTGAAGCGGCCGGAGCGACCGTCGCATTCGAGGGCGTTTGCAACGCGGAGCAGACCGACTGCGGTGCCGACATCGATCCGGTCTGTGGTGTCGATGGCAACACCTACGCGAACGAGTGCTTTGCCCGCACGGCGGGTGTCTCGATAGCGGGCTTGGGCGAATGCACGGTGAGCGGTTGCCCGGCCACCAACGACCCGGTGTGCGGCGTCAA
>JBCCNM010000059.1:0-18763 GCA_039025835.1 Pseudomonadota bacterium
ATCAAGAGTCGGACGGCCTTTCTTACGAGATTCCGCCACGAGAAGCGTCCGTTGGCATGATCGGGTCAGTGGACGCGGATGTCATGATTGAGGCGATCCGCAAGGCCAAGCGAGAGCTTCAGTCAGAAGAAGCGTAAGGCCGCTCCTGGCCGAAAGCCGACCTCGAAAACCCACCAAAAAGCCGACACAGAACGTCCGCTCTTCTAAATCAGGAGACCCGTCAACTACCGGTGTTTAATATCCGGTAAGTTCCCGTCGTACCGGTGCCAAGCGTCGCAGGTGACTCAACGAAGTGGCCCTGCATGAAGTCCACACCTTCCCGTCGAAGCCAGTCGAAGTCTTCCTGGTGTTCGACCTGCTCGGCGACGACGCGGAACTGCATCGTGCGCGCCAGCTTGATCATGGCCGACACCATTTCCTGGTTAACCTCGTCGGTGTTCAGGTTGCGCGTGTACAGGCCGTCGATCTTCAGGTAGTCGATCGGCAGGTGTTTCAGGCTGGAGAACGAGCCCAGGCCGCTGCCGAAATCATCGAGCGAGAAATCGCAACCGATGCCGTGCAGCACTTCGATGAAGCGTTGTGCGTGTTGCACATTGTTCAAGATGGCCTTTTCCGTAACTTCGAAACAAATTGATGACGGCGACACGGCAGTGCGATCCAGCCCCTCGACGACGAAGCCCAAAAACGCCTCATCGGCCAGCGTCTGGCCGGACAGGTTGATCGAACAGCTGCGTTTGCCGGCGAGCTTGATATCGCCGCTGGCCAGCGCGGCGAGTGTTGCACTGACCACCCAGCGGTCTATTTGCGGCATGAGCTGGTAGCGTTCAGCCGACTTTAGAAACTCCGATGTCTTGACCGTCTTGCCGTTGCCGTCCGGCAAACGAATTAACACTTCAACAGCCGGTCCGGTATTGACGTCACGCGACATAGCGATGATCGGCTGCACGGCGAGCTCGAAACTGTCTTCGTGCAGGGCATCCTGCAGCTCACGGAGCCACTGGATATCACCCCGCTCGCGGGCGATAACCTCGTCCTTCGCGGAGTACACGTGTACGCGGCCCTTGCCCTGCTGCTTCGCGACGTAGCAGGCGGAGTCCGCAGCGCTCATGACATCCTGCACCGTGCCGCTGACGTGGCTGATCTCGACCAGGCCGATGGAAATGCCGATGTTGAAAATCTTGTCCTTCCAGACGAAGCGGTACTTGGCAATGGCATCGCAAACATCGGATGCAATCTGGCGCGCCTTGTCGATCGGGCAACCGATCAGTAACGCACCGAATTCATCGCCGCCGAGTCGACCGACAAAATCCGAGTCGCGCACCTGCTCTTTGATCAGTGCCGCGACCTCGCGAAGCATGTTGTCACCGGCAAGATGACCGCAGCTGTCGTTGACGGCTTTGAAGCGATCGAGATCCATGTAGAACAGCATATGCACGGCCTCCTCTGCGTGCGCAGAGTCCATGGCCTCGTCGAGACGTCGTTCGAATTCGCGACGATTGATCAGTCCGGTCAGCGGATCGTGCGTCGCCTGGTAACTCATTTTGCGCGTGAGGCCGCGCAGCTCACTGACGTCATGGACAACCACCACCGTGCCCGAGATGCTCTTGCCCGGACCGCGGATCGGAGACGCCGTGATCTCCACCGAGTGCTCCTGCTCCCCGTCGTTAGAGATCATGACGGCACGACGCCCCATGTTGACGCGTCGACGGATCGCGAGGCAGCGTTCGACCGGGTCGCCCAGCGATCGACGATCCACATCGTCCACCAGCTTGAAGAGCTCCGCCGTGCGGTGGCCGACCGCGACATCGCGCTTGACCCCCACGCGCGACTCGGCCGCGAGGTTCATGTAGTCGATGCGGCCCTCGTTATCGGTGGTCAGGACACCCTCGGCGATCGACTCGAGCGTGTACTGCGCTTGCCGCTTGCTGCGCGACAGCGACACTTCGAGGCTCTTGCGGTGGCTGACGTCGCGTGCGATCGTCAGGATTGCGGGCCGACTGTTGAATTCGATCGTGGAACTCTGCGCTTCGACCCACAATCCGGACTCGTTGCCGTTGATGAGCTGAATCTCCAGGCGGTTCGGTGTGTTCTGCCCGGCAAGACGCTTGGTCATGGTTTTGCGGAACAGGGCCCGGTATGCCGGTTTGACGAGATCCGCCACCTCTCGTCCGGTGAGTTGCGCCGGCTCAAGGCCGATCAGCGATGCCGCCGACTCGTTCGCCAGCAGAATCTTCTCATCATGCACCAGGACGATTTCGGGCAGGGTCTTGGCGAAGGCGTGGAACAGCCGATCACGGCCTTGAATCTTCTGATCGCGCTCGCCGAGTGCGTCGAGCAGCTTGTTGACGGTACCGGCGAGACGCGCGGCGCTGTCGTCACCGCTGACCTGCAAGCGACGCCCGACAGCAGCATCGCCGGAGGCCGCAACGACCTCGTCGTGCAGGGTGTCGACGCGGCCAGCAAGCCGCTTGCGGGAGGCGTAGAGGATGCCGACGGCCACCAGGGCCAGCAACAGCAGGAACGACAGCGCGACGGCCACAGTCACGGCACTCATCGCGTCGTTCCCGGCCGGGCGCTGGTCTTCCGTGCGTCACGCTGTACCGTCATTGCCTAAGGTGTTTTCCCCCGCTGTCATTCATTGGCAGCGCTTTGTTATCATTCGCCGCACCGGCATCATCGGAAAAAACCGAAGCGAAACCGACACTTGGCTTTCAGCCTATAAGGATAGCGTGATCGCCGTGCAACAAGCCCTCCGATTCACCATAATTCCAAGCTGCGACAAAGAAAAGCGGCGTGAAATCGCCCTTTTGTGACATCGACACTTGCAGGATCGAACGCTAATGGACACTGACTTCGCCCGCCGGCAGATGGTCGATCAGCAAGCGCGGGCATGGGACGTGCTCGATCCGACCGTACTCGACGTCCTGGCTACGGTGCGCCGAGAGGACTTTGTGCCCGATGCCTACCGCGCGATGGCGTTCGCTGATGTGGAGATTCCGATCGGACACGGTGAATCAATGATGACGCCGACCTATGAAGGTCGACTGTTGCAGGCGCTGTTACCGACGGCCGGTGATCGCGTGCTGGAAATCGGTACCGGCTCCGGGTTTGTGACTGCGTGCCTGGCATCACTCGCGGAAAGCGTCGTCAGCATCGACATATACGACGACTTCACGAGTCGCGCCGCGGCTCGGCTCATCGACCGCCGCAACGTGCAGCTCGACACCCGGGACGCGACGGCGTCGCTGCCTGAAGGTTGCTTCGATGCGATCGCGGTAACCGGCTCCATCGAGGCATTCGATACGCGCCTGGTGGAGGCACTGGCGCCGGGCGGACGCCTGTTTGTGGTGATTGGCAAGGCGCCGGCGATGGAGGCTCGCCGGGTCACACGCACCGGCGACAATGACTGGCGCAGTGAAGCGCTGTTCGAGACCAGCCTGAAACCGCTGGTCCACGGAGCACCGCCTGCGAAATTCGAGTTTTAACGAGATTTTTCTCGGCGGACAGGAAACTACTTGCTCGCCGACGGCATCTATAGCTGCAGGGGACTGACGCCCTTGCACTGATATAGTGATATAGTAGACTATAACACCTACAGCCACAGTGGGCTTTTGCAGGTTGCATAAACGTATGAAAACAAACATCAAATTCACAGTCATTCCCGTTATCGCGATGGCTATGCTTTTGCCGACGGCCGCCAGTGCCGACTCTCTGCTCGACATCTACCAGCAGGCACTGCAGAGCGATCCGCTGATCCACGAGGCGGAGGCGCGTCGCCTTGCCGCCCTGGAAGCCGAGCCGCAGGCTCGCGGCCTGTTGCTGCCGCAGATCAACGCCAGTGGCAGCTTCACCACCAGCGACGATGCCGGCACCAACGTGCAGGCGGACGACCAAGGTAACTTCGGTACCTTTAGCTCGCTGACCGAATCAGACACGACCCAGTGGCAGGTCCAGCTTCGCCAGACCCTGTTCCGCTGGGACCAGATCGTAGGGCTGCGCCGGGCAGACAAGGTCGTTGCCCGCGCAGAGACCGACCGGGAAGCCGCACAGCAGGACCTGATCGTGCGCGTGACCCAACGCTATCTTGACGTGCTGGCCGCGGAAGACCGATTGATTGCGAATAATGCCAACAAGCAGGCCATCGCCCGCCAGCTTGAGCAGGCGAAACAGCGGTTCGATGTTGGTCTGATCGCAATCACGGACGTCCAGGAATCGCAGGCTGCCTTTGATGAGTCGGTTGCCAATGAGATCGCCGCGAAACGTTCACTGGCTACGGCGCGCGAATTCCTGCGCGAGATCACCGGCACCTACATTCGCGAGTTGTCCGCACCGACCGATGAGTTTCCCCTGAGCTCGCCGCAGCCGGCCGCGGCCGAGGACTGGGTGCAGCTATCGATGAGCCAGAACCTGGCGCTGGTCGGAGCGCGACTGGATGAAGAGCTCGCTCGCGACCAGATTTCACTGCAGCGCAACGGACACTACCCGACCCTCGACCTGGTCGTCTCGACCGGCAACCGCACGACAGAGTCGGATCGAAGCGTTGATGGCAGCCCGTTTTTCCCGACGGAAGGCGACAATGACAGCGACAGCATCTCGCTGCAGCTCAATGTTCCGTTGTTTGCCGGTGGCGCCACGTCGTCGCGCGTGAAACAGGCGATTTACGAGCATCGCGCTGAACGCGAACGTCTGCAGCGTGTGACGCGGGAAACCGAGCGTCAGGCGCGTGACGCCTATCTGGGCGTGCTGGCAGAAATCAGTCGCGTCAAGGCGCTGGAACAGGCGGTCGCGTCAAGCCGCACCGCACTGGAGGCCACAGAAGCCGGCTTCGACGTCGGCACGCGAACGATCGTTGACGTTCTGAATTCGCAGTTTCAGCTGTACAACTCGATCGTGAACTTCCGTCAGGCGCGTTACGACTACATCCTGAATATGATGCGACTGAAACAGGCTGCCGGCAGCCTGCAGGTGCAGGACCTCGAGCGACTCGACCAGTTTCTCGAAGCGCGCAAGCCACCGGAAGACCAGTTTGCCGAAGCCGAAGAGGCTGCTAGCGAGACGCAATAAACGGCTTGATCAGCGACATGAGCTGATCCAGCGAACCGCGGTTCTCCGCAATAATCTGTCTGGACGCGCTGCCGAGTTGCTCGGCAGCGCTCTCGTCCACCAGCAGCTCCGCCACCACCTGCGCCAGTTCCTCACTGCCGCTGACCTCGCGGCAGGCGCCGCGCTCAATAAACTGACGCGCGATATCTTCTGCGTTGAAGTTGTGCGGTCCGGTCAGTATCGGTAAGCCGAGCGCCCCGGGTTCCAGCAGGTTGTGGCCACCGATCGGCACCAGGCTGCCGCCAACGAAGGCAATGTCGCTGGCCGCGTACATCATGATCAGCTCGCCCATCGTGTCGCACAGGAACACCTGTGTGGACAGATCACAGCGCCGGTTTTCCGTTCGCCTGACCGCGTCCAGACCCATTTTCCCGATCAGCTCAGCAACCGACTGAAAACGCTCCGGGTGCCGGGGAACCAGCACCAACAGCAAATCGTCATGCAAAACCAGCAGTTGCCTGTGCGCTTCGAGAATCTGCGCTTCCTCGCCATCGTGCGTGCTGGCCGCCACCCAAACGGGGCGAACGCCGAAGGTCTCCCGACGGAAACTGCGGCCTCGCTCGACGATGCCGGGATCAAGGTCGACATCAAACTTGATGTTGCCGGTGACCCGTGTGCGCTCCTGGCTGGCGCCGAGCGACATGAAGCGCCGGGCATCGGTATGGCTCTGCGCCGCGATGATGATGCCGTGCGACAGCGTCTCCCGGAACAGCGGCAACAGCTTGCGGTAACTCCGCACGGAGCGCGGCGAGATACGTGCACTGACAAGCACCAGCGGAATCCGGCGCACGCCACAGCCGTGATACAGGTTCGGCCAGATTTCTGTTTCAAGGATCAGCGCGATCGCCGGGTCGGTGCGCTTGAAAAAGCGATTGACGGCCAGTGGCGTCTCGAAGGGAATGTAGGAGTGCGTGACGGAATCGCCGAAACGCTGCGAAACGCGGGCTTTGCCGGTCGGCGTTACCGTGGTGACCAGCAGCGACCGATCCGGGAAGGTTTTCAGCAGCGCACGAATCAACGGTTCGGCCGCGACCACTTCACCGACAGACACTGCGTGCACCCAGATCGATTGTGTCAGGGAGGGGTGGCCAAACCCGAAGCGCTGACGAAACCCGGGGCGATACGACCGATTGGCCAACGCCCGAACGGTCCAGTACATCGCATAGGGAAGCGCAGCGAGGTAGGCAAGCAGGTTGTAGACGAAGCGCAAGAGAAAGTCCGCTAGTCTTTCATGCGCTCTATCATCCGGCTCGTCGAATGCCCGTCGCGAAACGACAGGACTCGAACCTCGCCGCCGTTATCGAGCACGGCGCGACCGCCGGCGATATCAGCGACCGCGTAATCGCCGCCCTTGACGAGAACGTCGGGCAGAAGCTGCTCAACGAGTGCCGCGGGTGTGTCGTCGGAAAAGGCGACAACCCAGTCAACGGACGCAAGGCCGGCCAGCACCAGCATGCGATCCTCCAGCGTATTGATCGGGCGCGTCTCACCCTTGAGCCGCCGGACCGAGTCATCGTCGTTGACGGCGACGATCAGGCGATCACCGAGGCTCTTCGCCTCTTCAAGGTACGCCACGTGACCGACGTGCAGGATATCGAAACAGCCGTTGGTCATGATGACGCGCTCATTGCGACTGTGCGCCTCGTCAATCAGCGCTTTCAACTCGTCGGGTGCCACCAGGCCCCGGCCGCCCTGCCCGCGCCGATGCAAAGCCGCCTGAATTTCAGACGGCGACACGGTGGCAACCCCGATCTTGCGGACGACCAGCCCGGCTGCAATATTCGACAAGCCCGCCGCTGAAGCCAGCGACTCACCGGCTGCCAACGCGCCGGCGAGAGTGGCGATCACCGTGTCTCCGGCACCGGTGACGTCGTACACCTCGCGAGCTTCAGTCGACAGAAACAACGGCTCCTCACCGGATTCGAGCAGCAACATGCCCTTTTCGCTGCGCGTGATCAGCAGCGCCTGCAACTCCAGCTCATCGAGCATGGCAAGTCCGCGACTGACGAGAATCTCGTCCGACTCGCAGACGCCGGCAACCGCTTCAAACTCGCCCTGGTTGGGGGTGATCAGTGACGCGCCCCGATAGCGGGAAAAGTCGGTGCCTTTCGGATCGACCAGGACCGGCACAGACGCCTCCCGGCAAGCGCTGATCATCGCAGAGACGTCGGCCAGCGCACCCTTGCCGTAGTCCGACAAAATGACGGCGCCACATCCGGGCAGTGACTGCGCAAGTTCTGTAACGAGTCGTTCATCGTGCAGCGGCTGCGCCTGTTCTTCGTCGAGGCGGATCAGCTGCTGACCGCGGGACTGCACGCGCGTCTTGGTGATCGTAGGTCGATCATCCACAGCAACAAAATCGCAGTCGATCGACTTCGCCGACAGAATACGGGTCAGCTCTCCGGCGGCCGCATCCTTGCCGACTACGCCCAGAAGGCGTGTACCGACCCCGAGCGACGCGAGGTTAACGGCCACGTTGGCGGCACCGCCCGGCCGATCATCACGATCCTGCACGTGCACCACGGGAACAGGCGCTTCAGGAGAGATTCGACTGGTGGCACCGAACAGGTACTTGTCGAGCATGACGTCACCGGCCACGAGGACCCGGGTGCCGGAAAAATCTGGGATCGTCTGCGTCACGCGCGCAATCTATCAGGAACCCTGTGAAACAGAAAGCAAGCGTCCACTGGCTGTGGGAGCCGGTGCCGCCTTTGCAACATTGTGTAATTCCGCTGGGTTAGTGCTTTTGTGATCACAAAACACACGTATCGTTAGCGCATGGACCCTGCAACAACACCGCCTGCCGTGACGGTCTGGTTCGACAGCCAGTGCCCGCTCTGTGTCCGGGAGATCGCGCTGATGCGCCGACTGGATGTGCGCGGCGCTATCGACTTTGTCGACGTGTATACCGGTGCCTGTCCACTGGATCAAAAGACACTGCTGGCGCGTTTCCATGCCCAGGAGGCCGGTGAGCCTGTGGTCTCCGGCGCGGCCGCCTTCGCGGCCATGTGGCGTGCGATACCGCGACTGGCTCCACTGGGTCGGCTTGCCCGGTATCGTCCGGTGCTCTGGGTGCTGGAACGGCTCTACCGCGGTTTTTTGTTCGCGCGTCCTGCCATGCAGCGTGCCGCCCGTCGATGGTTTGGCGATTCGCCCGCGACTCACTAATGCGACTACGTCCGTCAGCTCGCCTGCTCATCCTCGATCCGGATCAGCGGGTTTTACTCTTCTACTTTCGCTTCAAGGCTCGCGACGGCGCAGAACGCCGTTTCTGGGCGACACCGGGCGGCGGACTGGAAGGCGATGAGACCTTCGAAGCCGCGGCCTCCCGGGAGCTTTTTGAGGAGACCGGACTGACCGCTGACCTCGGACCCGAGGTAGCCTGCAATCACGTCGTCTACGAATTGCCTGAGGGTGAGAAGGTGCGGTCGGAGGAGCGCTTCTTCCTGGTCAGGGCACTGTCGGCACAGATTTCACTGGCCGGACAGTCGTCACTGGAGCGGCGCGTCATCCGATCGCATCGCTGGTGGCAGATCGACGAATTGCGTGCCAGCGATGAACAGATTTACCCGGAAGACCTCGTCGACGTATTGACGACGCTCACTACCCACCTCGAAGGCAACGCGGCCTAGTCGACGGTCTGAGGCGAGCCTGACGACCTCGCGGTGCCGAAAGAAATGCCCAGTATCCAGACCACGTAGACCGTGCCGACAATTCGCTCATAGGCGCCGATCCAGCTGTCGTTGACCAGCAAGACGGTCGGGATCAACCACAACCAGATGCCGAAGCAGAACGCGCTGAACAGGCCCAAGGATCTCGACAAGCGCGACAGACCGGGCTGCAGCGCGCCCATCGCGAACCCGGTCAGGCTGGCAACAATCCACAGCGGGTCGTCCGCTTCCGGACCACGCAGCTGTTCGGTTTCAGCGGCGGTAAAAAAGTACGCGATATAGATCAGCGTCACGCCACTCGCCACGAGCAGGCCGCGTCCGTAGGGCCACAAACGACCAGCGTCGAGCCCGCCAAGACCCGCAGCCAGCGACAGGTGGGCGGCGCTGAACAGCGCGAGACCCACGGTATGCAACACACCCCAGTCCTGTCGGCTGAGCTCACTCACGGGCGTGGTCATCGCATCCTGGCCACTGACCAGCAACACCAGGATATGCAGGAACGGTGTGAGAAAGGCAGCGATAAATGCGAAGCGCAGCAACATGTGGGTCAGTCCGGGTCGCGACGCACGGAGTCTACCGCTGTTCGGTCAAACTTTCCGACACGCCGCGCAATGATCCGGCTAGTCGGGCACCACGGCCAGCGCGCCCGGTCGACGTGGGTCAGCAGCACCGTAGCTGGTATTCCCGTCCACGAAGATTGACTGCACGCTGCCGAAGGTTGGTGAGAACCCAACGCGGTGTCCGAGCTGCTCCAGCAGGCGCACGGTGTCCATTGAGTGCCCACGTTCAAGCTGCAGCTCGTCGGGCTCATCCGCACTCCACTGCTGATGAATTCTCGGCATCATCGTCGCCTCGGCCACGTTCATCTCAAAGTCGACAATCGACACCAGCACCTGCGCGACGGCAGAAATGATGCGCGTGCCGCCCGGGCTACCGGACACGAACACGAGCTCGTCGTTCTTGAACACCAGCATCGGCGAAATGGTGCTGACCGCCCGCTTGCCCGGGCCCAGTTGGTTGTTCGGATTGGCCTGAAAACCGCGCGCGCCCGGTTCACCCACGGACAGGGCGAAATTGCCGATGTGATCGTTAAACAGCACACCGGTGCCCGGCACAGTGACGCCGGACCCGAACGACGATCCGAGCGTGTAGGTGTTGGATACCGCGTTGCCGAAGCGGTCAACCACCGAGTAATGCGTGGTGTCCCTACTCTCCGCAGGCGGTGCGAGCGCGCCTGGCCGGATCTCGTTGAACGAGCGGGCGGCCGAGAGATCGATCGTCTCGGCGAGTCGACGGGCGTAGTCCTTGTCGGTGAGCCTGTCGACCGGCATCGCGTATTGCGGTTTGCCACCGGTGAATGCGCTGCGGTCAGCGAACACCAGCTTCAATGCCTCGGCCAGGACGTGGAAATACGCGCCACTGCCGGCGCCAAGTTCGCGGATATCGTGTTGTTCAAGAATGTTCAGCAACTGACAGACATACACGCCGGAACTTGGCGGCACCATCAACGCGACCTCATAGTCGCGATAGGTGCAGCGCAACGGTTCCTCGGCATAGACGATGTAATCCGCCAGATCCGTTTGGCGGACGAAGCCGCCCGATTGACGCATGGCGTCGTCGATGCGATTCGCGATCTCGCCACGATAAAACGCATCAGCGCCGCCGTCGGCAATTGCCTCCAGCGTGTCGGCCAGGTCCGGAAAGCGCAGAGTCTCACCGGGCGCATACAGCGAGCCGTCGGGTTTGAAATACACCGCGCGTGACCCGGGATCGCGCACCAGCACATGACGCTTGGCGGCCAACGCGTAATGCAGATCGCGTGTCACGACGATGCCGTCTCGCGCGAGATCGATGGCGGGCTGCGCCACCTCCCGCCAGCTCATCGTGCCGTAGTCCTGCAGCGCTTTGTGAAAGCCGGCGACAGTCCCCGGTATCGCGACGCCGATGTAGCCGTACCGGTTGCTGCGATCCATTTTGCCGTCGTCGTTCCTGAACGCCTCGCGATCGGCAGCGACCGGCGCTGCGCTGTAGTAGTCGATCGCGACGGTCTCATCGGTGTCCGCCATGTGCACCAGCATGAATCCACTGCCGCCGATATTGCCGGCCCGCGGCAGCGTTACCGCAAGCGCAAGCCCCGTCGCAATCGATGCGTCAACCGCATTCCCGCCCTGCGCCAGGATGTCTGCACCGATACGACTCGCCACGTCGTTTTGCGACACCACCATGCCGCGCTGAGAGACCACCGGATGGTGAATGGTGTCGTAGCGGATGATCTGCCGGCTGGTCGGAGCCTCCGCGGCGGGAATCGGGTCAGTCGCAGCACAGGCCGTAGCCGCAAGGCATCCGACAAACGTCAACAGTAATCGCATGACTCCCCCTCTCTGCGCGATCAGAATCCCAGCGGGATGCCCAACATGAAAAAGCCGACCAGCAGTGCAGTCCAGATAAACAGGAATGCGACCGAGTACGGCAGCATGATCAACAGCATGTCGCCAAAGCCCATGTCCGGTCGGAACTTGCGCATGAATGCCAGAATCACGCCGGCGTAGGTCATCATCGGCGTGATGATGTTGGTCGACGAATCGGCGACCCGAAACGCCGCAGCCACGAAGTCCGGCGTCATCTCCGGGTTCACGAAGTACAGCATCGGTACGAAGATCGGTCCGAGCAACATCCATTTCGAGGTCAGACCACCAATGAACAGGTTAATCAACGCGGTCGTCAGCACGAAGCCGATAAGCAGCAACACGGGGAACTTTTGCAGACCCAGCGCCTGCAGAAACTCCGCGCCGAGAAAAGTGATGTAAGTACCAAGGCCGCTGTAGCTCAGCAGGCCGAGAAAGTTGTAAGTGAAGAATGTCAGGACAAGGATATAGCCCATGGTGTTCATCTGTTTCACCATCGCCTCGACAACATTCCAAACACTTTTGAACTTGCCGGCAGCCACTCCGAAAAACACGCCGGTCAACGCGAAGAAAATCGAAATCAGCAGGATGATGTTGTTCATCCATGGCCGCACGGTGTTGCCGCTGTCGTCGACGTATGCCGCCAACGGGCCGAGCGCGAGTCCAACGATGATCAGCAGGGACACGACGGTACCCGCCAGTGACGCCATCAGGCCGCGACGCTCCTCATCGCGCAGTTGAAAGTCACCCGGGCTGATGTCGTCCGGTACAACGTAGTCGCCGCCCTCGAGTTTCGGTTCGACGTAGCGTCGCGTTACCCAGAAACCCGTTGCGGCCAGCACGAAGGTCGATGTCACGATAAAGTAGTAGTGCATCGTTACGGCATTCAGCGGCGCGCCGGAGGATGCCGTAAATGGCACACCCTGCGATTCGGCGAATACCTGCGCGTTGAGCCCGATGATCGCGTCAACCGGACCCGGGATGACATTGGCGCTAAAACCGGCCGACACGCCGGCGAACGCCGCCGCCATGCCGATCAGCGGGTTACGCCCCAGTCCGGCATACAACAAACCAGCCAGCGGGATCAGCACCAGGTAGCCCGCGTCGGTCGCGATCGAACTCAGGATACCGATCAATACCAGCAACAGCGGCAGCAGCTTCTCCGGGATATGACTGCCGGCGCGTTTGATCAGTGCACCGAACAAGCCGGAATTCTCGGCAATGCCAACGGCGAGCATCACGACGAGGATGACACCGAGTACGCCGTTGCCGAACGCCAGCCAGTTGGCCACCAGCGCGTTGTCGAAAATCCACTGCATGTGCACCGACTGGTGCATGCCGTTGATCTGATGTTGAACCCGATCACCGCCCGCGCCCACGGTCTCGAAGGTGTAGCCCGACATCAGCACGGTCACCAGGAAAGCGGCGGGGTAAAAGGTCATGAAAATGATGACCGGGTCGGGGATGCGGTGACCGGCGCGCTCGATAAAACCGGCGAAGGACTGACCAAATGAAGCCATGCGTAACGAGTCCGTTCGAGAAGACGAACGGAGTATACCGGCTAGTCAAGCCAGCCGTAATTTGACGGAATACCGCCCGAATTGGCGTCAAATCCGCGTTTTGTGAACCTGTTCGCTTGCACCGATGCTGTAATTGAGCTATACAAAAGCGGTAACTTGTATACCATTATGCATTACAGCGAACTCAACAACTCGGATGAACAGCTCCGGCAGACAGCCGAGCGCTTCCTGCTTGCACTGCGAGCAGGCTGTGGTCTCTTGCTGCTGGTCTTTCTGTTGCTGGCCTAGCCCGCAGTCACCGCCACGGGCCTAGCGCACGATGTGCCAGGTCGTCTGACGACCCGCGAGGTAGTGGACCGTCTGACCGTCGAAACAGGCGCTCTGCTCGAGCTTGATCTGCACGAGCTGGTCACCCCATTCCGGCATCGCCGTCTTGATGTTTCCTTCGATGGCGTAACAGGTATTGTCGTGCAACGGCCAGTCGCCGCGGACCGGCGTACCGTCCTGGTCATCCCACATGCCAATGGTCGGCCCCGGCGCGTGGCCGAAGAAACCGATCGGGTGGGTGTACACACTGCAGATAATGTCTTGCTTGTCACACTCGGCGCGCGTCGACGCGGTAATCTCGTTGCCGCTGCGGCCGGTTACGAATTCGCTCGTCAGCATGTCCTGCCAGCGATTGCCGACTTTGAACGCATCGATCAGACCCTCTGGAATCTCCGTTTCACCGAGTTTCGGCACGTATCCCATTTCCTGCGTGTCGGTGCACAGGCGCAAGTAGCAGATACCCACGTCCGTATGGATAACGTCGCCGGCCTGGATAATGCCGCTCTGGCCACAAAACGGCGTATCGCTGTCGCAGGTCTGCCCCGGGCGCTGCGCATTCACGTACGGCATGAACCAGGCCGGCAGGTCGAGCTCCACAAAGCGCTGCCGCAGATACCAGGCTACGTCGTCCGTGGTCGTGACGCCCGGCGTGATCACGCGGCTGGAAAACGCCTCGGCTATGACGCTCCGCGCCAGCCCGACCGTGTGGGCATAGGTTTCCATTTCGTTCCGGGTGCGCGTTTCCGCCCAGCGCACCACCAGGTCCTCGGCAGACACCAAACGGTCGACGTAGTTTTCCGGCAGCACCTCGAGCAAACGCTCGTGCATCGCATGCGTGAGACCGTCGGCAACGGGCCAGTGGCGCGACACGTTGATGCCGATTCGCTGCGGGTCCTTCGACACAATCAGCTCGCCCAGCGCCGCCCACTGCGTATCGAGATCACCGCCCTCCCAGGCCGATTCGTAAGGCCCGCCGAGCGGGTAGCGATTTACGGTCAGGCGCTCAACACCGTCGTCGGTGCGATGAAACACCAGCATCGTCGTGCGGCGCGCAGCGAATGTCGGCTGCGGCACCAGCGAAAAGTAAATCGGATCCTCGGCGTACTCGCGGTTCAGAACCAGCCACATGTCGAGATTGGTCTCCTCCATCAACGCCGGCAGAAGCGTATCGAGGCGCTCTTCGAGATGACGATTCTCCACCGGTGGACGATCGCGATAGTCCAGCACGGCGCGAGGCCCGGTCACTTCACGGCCCTGATCCTGGGCTATCGCGATCAGAGTCGGGAAAAACATCAAAGCAAGCACAAAGAGCCTACGCATGTGGAAACTCCTGAATTGATTGGACTCGCTGATACTGAAGCAATGCGCCGAAACAACCAAGCTCCGCTTCTTGGCTGGCGGCACGTCGATTGCGACTTTGCGTCACAAAAAAATCTTTCTTTCCGACCTGTCCTACCGGATCAGTTCAATCCCAAAACGCCCTTACTCAAAGTGTATTCAGGCGGGGCTACAGCAAGAAATTGGGCACCTCCAAGCGAGAGGTTTACTGTTCCAGCAGGAGGCTATACTCTGCCGACGGCGCGACAAATCAGCTAATACTTAATCGTCGCTCAGCGACCCAGAGCGCCGTCTGGAGACTGAAATCCGCCGCTAGCGCAAAAGGAAAAGGTTATGAAAGCAGTCATCCTGGCCGGTGGTCTCGGAAGCAGGTTAAGTGAAGAAACGTCCCGTCGACCAAAGCCTATGGTCGAGATCGGGGGGATGCCTATTCTCTGGCACATCATGAAAATCTATTCCGCGCACAAGGTAAATGAGTTTGTAGTGTGCTGCGGCTACAAGAGTTATCTCATCAAGGAATACTTTGCGAATTACTTTCTCCATCAATCAGATGTGACGTTTGATCTGAATGAAAACTCGATGGAAGTCCATCACAAGCGAGCAGAGCCCTGGAAAGTGACGCTGGTGGACACGGGTGAATCATCCATGACGGGCGGGCGGCTAAAACGAATCCAACCCTTCGTTGCAGAAGATGCGGAATTTTGTATGACCTATGGCGATGGTGTCGGAAATATCAACATAACCGACACCATTGCCTTCCATCGCAAGCACGGAAAAAAAGCAACGCTGACGGCTACAACTCCACCCGGTCGCTTCGGTGCGTTGAAGATTGACGGTCATACAGTCAGCGAATTTGTTGAAAAGCCCGTAGGAGACGGCGGACTGATAAACGGTGGATTCTTCGTTCTTTCACCCGCTGTTTTCGAGCTCATCGAGGACGACTCGACTGTCTGGGAGCAGTATCCGCTGAAGAAGCTGTCTGAGGATGGAAACCTGATGGCTTATGAACACGACGGGTTTTGGCAACCAATGGACACATTGAGGGACAAGCACTACTTGGAGTCCTTGTGGGAGCAAGGTGACGCGCCGTGGAAGGTCTGGCAATGAACCCGTCATTCTGGAAAAACAAGCGAGTCCTGATAACAGGCCACACCGGGTTTAAAGGCGCCTGGCTCAGCCTGTGGCTCGAAAGACTCGGCGCCGAAGTGCATGGCGTCTCGCTTCCACCGAAGGACTCACCCAATCTTTTCGAAAAAGCCTCCATCCATTCTGTTCTATCGCACCATTGCCTTGACATCAGAAACCGCGAACAACTGGGACAGCTACTTACGCGCATCCAACCTGAGATAGTTTTTCACCTTGCTGCTCAGTCTCTTGTCCGTTACAGCTATGAAAATCCACTCGAGACGTATGAGACCAACGTCATAGGTACATTGAATGTGCTTGAAGCTGTTCGCGCAGCCGGGTCTGTCAGACAAGCCATCATCATCACAACAGACAAGGTGTACGAAAACCACGAGCGCGATGCGGGGTACAAGGAGCACGAGCCACTCGGCGGCCATGATCCGTATAGCAGCAGCAAAGCATGCGCAGAGTTGCTGGTGTCGTCTTATCGACGGTCATTTTTCCCTGACAGCTTGTTCGACCAGCACAAAATGTCCATTGCATCGGTACGCGCCGGCAACGTCATCGGCGGCGGTGACTGGGCAAAAGACAGGTTGATTCCGGACTTCGTGCGCGCGATTGAATCCGGCTCGGATATTGTGATCCGAAATCCTAGTGCGGTCAGGCCCTGGCAGCACGTGCTGGACGCGCTGTCAGGATACCTTGCACTTACAGAGGCCATGAGCACGCAACCAGGATTTGCCGGCGCCTGGAACTTCGGCCCTGCTGAAAATGACGCCCGGCCGGTTCGTTGGATCGTTGAAAAAATGATAAGTCTGTCCGGCAAACAGGTGAGCTGGAGCCAGGATGGTGGTGAACATCCGCACGAAGCAGGCTACCTCCGGCTGGACTGCCGTAAGGCCAATGAAGAGCTCGATTGGCAGCCAACCTGGTCGTTGGACAGTGCCCTGGAAAAGGTCGTCGAATGGCACCTCGCCGACGCGAGTGGACGAGACGCCCGCGAAACCTCCATCAAACAAATCGAAGACTACATGAATGCATGATAAGAGCCGCGAGGCCGGCGTAACGAAAACCGTCCTTGTAACTGGCGCGACCGGCTTTCTTGGTTCACACGTGTGCCATGCACTGACTGAAAACGGTCACCATGTGCTCGCATACTGCCGGTCTACAAGTGATCGAACACGCCTCGGTGATCTCGGACATGAACTTCAGTGGTATGACACATCCGATGGCTTAGAGCGCCCCTTCGTCGAACACACGAGTATTGACGCACTAGTTCATCTCGCTACGCATTACGGGAGGGGTGAGAACCAGCTTTCTGACCAAATAGAAGCAAACCTCGTTTTGCCGCTCAGGCTTTTGGAACTCTGTCGAAAGCGTCAGGTATCACTGTTTCTGAATACAGGCTCTTTCATTACCAAGGGGCTTGGCAACTACGAGTACTTGCAAGGCTACGCGTTGTCAAAGTCCCAGGTCTCCCAATGGGCGAAGCAATACGCCAGTCATTTAGAAGTTGTGGATGCGGTACTGGAGCACGTTTACGGTGACCGCGACAGTGTCGACAAGTTTATCCCGATGGTTATTAGCCGACTGCTCGGCAGTGAACGCCACATCGACTTTACATCCGGTGAACAGACCCGAGACTTTGTATACGCGGGCGATGTCGCGAGTGCGTTGACAGCAATAATCGAGGCAAGCCGATCGGGTGCTACCGGCTATATCCCAGTTGAAGTCGGTACAGGGCAGCTTTGCTCGATCAAAGATGCCGTTGTTATGATGGAACGTATCATCCGGTCCGGCAAGGAGTTGAGGTTCGGGCAGCTTGCGCAACGCGAAGGTGAAATAATGAGCAGCCGTGCGAACAACTCCATGTTTGACCATTACGGCTGGCGGGCCGAAACCTCCCTCGAGCAGGGCTTCCAAAAGACCATCTCCTACTACACCAGTAGGCTCAAAGGAGCGACTGGCACAATGAGCAGCAGTTAATGGACAGGCCGCTGCTGACCATCGCCATCCCGACCTATAACCGTCACTCTGAAGTCGCGACTCTATACAGAGACTCGCTGTTGACGCTTCCGGACGAGACCCGGGAAAAACTGGAGGTTATTGTATCGGACAACTCTGACGTATCGGTTGCCCGACAAAATGCCGAACTGTTCTCGGGGACATTCGTAAAGCACAGACCCAACAGCGGCAACCAGGGGTATGCGCAAAACATACTGAACTGTGTGGACCGGGCCAGTGGAGAATTCCTCTGGATTACCTCGGACGACGACGCTATTCGTCCTGAAGAACTCGCATCCCTCGTAGGGTGGCTGGACGAGAATGTCTCCGGGGACGACTCAGTATTTCTGGCTTTTGATGCCGAAGGTGTGGATGCCAGCAGCAAAGTAACCAACACCTGCAACCACTGGGGAGTTGAGGACGGCGCGTCCTTAGGCGATCTTATAGACCGAGCGGTGGATGTTCCGTTTATTCTGCCGTCGAGTTGTGTGCTGAATCTTAGGAATTTCGACAAAGCTCAGTTAGCAAATGTAAAAGCCGCATTCGGCAGCAACGACTTTATTCAAGTACCTCTGTTTCAAACGATCGTCGCGGAAAATTCGCTTCGATTTTAAGCCAGACCTAACGTACGTTATCTGCTACCTACCGCAGTACGTTTCAATTTCAAAAGCATGGTGCATTCCATGCGCCTTGTCATCGATTACATTGAGAGTTCGTATCCAGGCAAAGCCCAGCGACTCACAATCAGAGACAATAAACGTTGGCTGGGATGGTTGCTTTGGCATCGCGCGGGTGTCGTCGACGTTGCTGGCGCGGATGACCGTCAGAACTTCAGCTCGCGAAGTTTTCTCAAACCCGCAAATCCCCTCAATATGCTGTTATTTCTTGCGCTGTACCTTCCAGGTTCTTTGCTTCGCAGCCTGCTGTTGATGAATATTGCTCGCAAAGGCGATAAAAAGAGCAATACTGTCGGCGTTGACGCATTTAAATCCCGGATTGCCAAAGTCAAATCACACCGTGCCACTCGTAAGTGACTGCGTATACTCGAGTAACTTGCTCTTCAGGTCATTTTCTCGCGGATGCCGTCGGCTGCGTGAACAGACAACTGAAATAGCCTCAAAATCACAATCAACCTGTCATGCGACTTAGCGTCTTTCTCTCGCTTTCCGTGGCGATGAGCCGCAATCAGGCGAAATTCTTTATCCAGAAAGGCCGCCTGTCCGTCGACGGTAACGTGGTGACCGATCCCTATTTCGACGTCGCGGAAGAG
>JBCCNM010000060.1:0-18206 GCA_039025835.1 Pseudomonadota bacterium
CGGAAAAATGTGCGGCGGTCGATGCGACCGTGACAATACTCGTCGTACAGGTCGTAGATACAGTCTTCTATAGGCTGGTCTGGCATGACGTTTCCCCGGGTCGGTTGAGCGTATGGTGTATCACAGGATCGGCATGGACGACAGGTGCACAACTCGGTAGAGAAACACAGGCGTTGGCAGGTGTTTCTCCGAACTCTCGATTGTCACTCCGCCATCAACACAAACCTTGCCGCCGAACGTTCTACTATGCCGGTCGAAATCGCGCCGCGACGTCGCTGCATTACCCGGCAAGCGGACCGAGGCAGCGTTAACGATGTGGTGGCAGCCTTCGACTACAAGCCGTCATCAACCGTATATGACAAAGGTCTGGTAACTCTTTGCAAGCAGACGGCCGTCCGGCCCCCAGATATCCGCCGCCGAAGAACCGTAGCCATCCTGAAAGAAGTTCACTCGAGCCAGGTAACCCAGAAAGTCTTCGCCAGAAATACCGTCGAGTGGCTCTGCGAAGTGGATACCCCAATTGACGGTTGACATAGGTACGACCTGCGTGAAATGAGCAACGGGAGCCGGTGGCCAGGCGTCGATAAGGCAGACAAGATGCGATGTCGTCATCGCCGTTGGCGCAGTCTCGAATCGCATCCAGCCTCCCAGCTCGGGAAACTCCTGCCCGTGGAATGGCAGGCCCTCAGTGGTCGTTCGAAAGTCTATGTGGTTGGTGAATGCAGGAAAATCGGCGCCGCGCATCCTTAGAGCGCCGTCCGCATCCCATGGCCGCAATGATGGAGCGCGAAATGGGCTAATCGCCACCTGGCTTTTCATCTGCGCAACAAAATTGGCCTGCGCCGCAACACGGGTTACGCCATCCTGAACAATAGTGACCGAACGTACATTCACCGTTCTTCCCGCAGAGATTTCCTCCAGGTCGATCCGAAAAGGCTTGTCAGCTTCGAGTGGCTTCAGATAGCTCACCTTCAGATAGCGCAGGCGCAGATCTGCAGGCATATCTCTCGATGCGACGTCGCACAACAGACCCGCAGACAGTCCACCATAGATCGTTCGGCCCTGGGCCCATGAGTCGGGTACGACAACGTTATCCCCTGAGACGGCAACTGCCCGCAAATCGTCAAACAGCATACGGTGCGTGCTCCTGATTGTGCATGGTCCGGTTCATTGCAATGAGCTGCCATCATTGTAGCGAACTCGCCGGGTCGCGCAGCGGTCATTGGAGTGAAGTGACAAGGTCGGCAAAATCAAGCGGCCAAACTGCGTTTGGCCGCAGTAGACTAAGGTCGCTATGCAACGAGGAATCGGGATGCTGGACGGTGTTCGCATCGTGGAAATCGAGGGACTTGGGCCCGGACCGTTCGCCGCGATGACGCTGGCTGACCTCGGTGCCGATGTCATTGTGGTTCACCGACCTGAGCCGCCGGTCCCGTCCTGGCCGGAGAAAAACCTGATTGACCGCGGTAAGCGATCCATCGTCCTCGACCTGAAAGAGGACAGCGACCGGCAGACACTGACTCGGCTGGTCGAGTCGGCGGACGGACTGATCGAGGGATTTCGACCGGGCGTAATGGAGCGCCTGGGCCTCGGTCCGGACACCTTGCTCTCGAAAAATCCGGCATTGGTCTACGGGCGAATTACCGGCTGGGGACAGGACGGGCCGCTGTCACCGGTCGCCGGCCACGACCTGAACTACATTGGCACATCCGGTGCCCTGTGGTACGCATCGGAACCGACAACCCCGCCGTTCACACCGCCCACGCTGACCGGCGATATCGGCGGTGGTGCGCTGTATCTCGTCGCCGGAATGCTGGCGGCCCTGTTACGGTCGCGCGCCAGCGGTAAAGGCTGCGTCGTCGATGCCGCGATCGTGGACGGGTCGGCGCACGCTTTGAACCTGTTGATGTCGACACGCGCGGCCGGATTACCCGGCCGCGAACGTGGAACCGGTTATCTCGACGGACCGCCGTGGAGCCGCTGCTACAAAACAGCGGATGCACGATGGCTGTCGGTGCAGTGCCTGGAAGCAAGGTTTTACGCGAAATTTCTCGAACGTCTCGGCCTCGCAGACGAGGCAGCGCTGCAGCAGAATCACGATCCGTCAAGCTGGCCGTCGATGACGGCGCATTTTAAAGCCGTGTTTGCTGCACACGATCTCGACCACTGGGTGGCTCTGTTCGACGGCAGTGACGCCTGCGTCGCCGCCGTGTTATCGCCCGATGAGTCGCGGCAACATGCACACATGCAATCGCGACAGGTCTGGGTGGAAACCGACGGGCAGCTACAGGCTCGTGCAGCGCCGCGTTTTGACGGCCAGGTTCCGGATTCGCCGACGACGCCACCGGCTCGGGGCGAGCACGGCGACGCAATCCTTGCCGAACTGTTATCCAGCGGGAGCTAAGCCCGTCGGACAGCTGTTTGGCTGGCGAGCATGAAAAAGGCGGCCGATGATCTGCATCACCAGCCGCCGTGAGGAACGTCTCTGTTGAGAACGTGCGGGCGGCGTTCAGGCACCCATATCAAACAGCAAGATCTCGGAATCACCGGACCCTTCGAACGAGATCATCCGCTCACCGCGAAGGGCGACGCCGTCGCCGGCCGATACCCTCTCGCCGTTAACGAGCAGCGAACCGCGTGCCACCTGGATCCAGCCATTGCGGCCTTCAGCGAGCTCGTGTTCGACCTTGTCACCGTCAGACAGCAGGGCTGAATACAGGTTAACGTCCTGGTGGATCGTGACCGAACCGTCACGGCCGTCGCGCGAGCCTACCAGCCGTAGACGACCCTGCTTTTCCTCGTCGCTGAACGCTTTCTGCTCGTAGCTCGGCGGCAGGCCATTGCTCTCCGGCATGATCCAGATCTGCAGGAAGTGCACGGAGTCGCTGTCGGACGCGTTGTACTCGCTGTGACGAACGCCCGTGCCCGCCGTCATCCGCTGGACGTCACCGGGCTTGATGATCGAGCCGGTCCCCAGGCTGTCTTTGTGTTCCAGCGCACCATCGAGAACGTAGGAAATGATTTCCATGTCGCTGTGGCCATGGGTACCAAACCCCTGCGCCGGTTTGACCTGGTCCTCGTTGATGACGCGCAGCGGGCCAAAGCCCATGAAGTCGGGATCGTAATAATGGCCAAACGAAAAGGTGTGGCGACTGTTCAGCCAGCCGTGGTTGGCAAGGCCGCGTTCATTTGCCGGTCGAATTGCGAGCATTTGAGCCTTCCTTATAGAGGTGTTTTCAGATGGTATGCAGTGTCAATGAATCCTAAATAGAAGACAATTATCTGGAATAGAGACTTTCTGTCCTCAAATAAGCGACAATAAGTCGAACTTGATGTCAGATCCACGCCGACACGACAGGTCGTGAACCTGTGTCGCGAACGGCGTGGAAAACATCCACCCGGAGGGCCACCACCATGGACCGCTTTCAGAGTATGCGCGCCTTTACGCGCGTCGTGGAGATGAACGGCTTCGCCGCCGCCGCACGCGAGATGGGCCTGTCTCGATCAGTCGTCAACAAGGCGGTGATCAATCTCGAAAACGAGCTTGGTACGCAGCTGCTGCGCCGGAGTACGCGCAAAGTCACCGCTACCGAGACCGGGCTCGCCTTCTACGACCGCTGCGTGCAGATCCTGGGTGACGTTGACGAGGCCATCAGCTCGGTCAGGGAGCTTCAGGACCAGCCCACCGGCACTCTGCGTGTCAACGCCCCGATGACCTTCGGTACGCAACACCTCGCAAACATCGTCAGCGAGTTCATGGATGACCACCGCGACGTGCGCGTTGAACTGATGCTGAACGATCGCTTTGTTGATCCCATCGAGGAAGGCTTCGACCTGACCATCCGTATCACCGAGCCGCAGTATTCAACGAGCCTGATCACTCGTGAAATAGTCCCGGCGCGGCGTGTGCTGTGTGCCGCGCCGGACTACCTGCGCGCCGCCGGTGAACCGGAATCCCCGAAAGACCTGAAACGGCATCGCTGCCTGCAGTATGGCTACTCGGGCACGGCGTCCTTCTGGCGGCTTGGCGGGCCGGACGGGGAACACAATGTCGCCATCGACTGCCGGATGTGGTCCAACAACGGCGAGGTTCTGCGAGCCGCCGCGATCGGCGGCCAGGGAATCGCGCTGTTACCGACTTTTATCGTCGGTGAAGACCTCCAGGACGGCGGGCTGCGAAGCGTATTGCCCGACTACCTGCCCCGCGAGCTTACCGTCACCGCGCTGTATCCGAGACACCGGCATCTCTCGGCCAAGGTGCGCCTGTTCGTGGAGCGGATGGTGTCGCGCTTCGGTAAGCGGCCGCACTGGGACCTGGTCAGCTAGAACGTTCAGGCGTGCACAGATTCGAGCCAGTCGTCGCGAGTGATCTTCAGGAACGGGCCCTCGTGTCCGTAGACCCTGGCTGTGCCGAGGTCGCGAAACCCCGACTTCAGCAGGACGCTTCTGGACGCGGAGTTCCGCACATCGTGCGTCGCGACCACGGATACCAGGGGTGAGAACTCAAACGCGAACGCCACCAGCGCCCGCGCGATCTCGGTGGCAAAGCCCCGTCCCCAGGCCTCGCGAACCAGAAAGAAACCGATCTCGATTTCGGCGGGCGGATAAAAGCCCGGCCGAATCAAGTTCATATCGGTCTCGTCCTGTTCCTCGGGCAACGGCAGCAGCGCACCGGTACCGATCTTGTTACCGCCCTTTTCTGACACCCGCCAGACACCAATAACGCCATTGCCACCGCGTTTCGTCCATTGCGGCAGATCCTGCTCCACCTCGGCCTCGCTCATCAGCGGCATTGCGTAGCGAACCACCTCCGGGTCCGTAAACAGGCGAATCGCCAGATCCAGGTCATTCTCGCTGTAGGGCGTCAGCGTCAGGCGTTCCGTCTCAATTTGTAGATTCATGGCACCTCGTCCTCGTTTGCCGCAGTCTCGCACGATCCTTATGCCATGACGTGTGTGATACTGTCATCGGCATGAGCGACACGCTGCGAATCGATCGATGGCTGTACTTCTGCCGTTTCTTCAAATCACGCAGCCTGGCCACCAATGCGGTCAACGGCGGTCACGTCCGGGTTAACGGGGAGCGCGCCACGCCGGGGACCAAGGTCAAGCCGGGCAGTCGCCTCGAGATCACAAAAAACCAGCTTACCTATGTCATCACAGTGACCGATATCCCGACGCGACGCGGACCGGCCAATGAAGCCAACGCCTGTTACGAGGAAGACCCGGCGTCGGTTATGGCGCGTGAGGAGCGTTCGGCCACATTGCGTCAGGATCGCATGATGCTGCCCAAAACTCGCGGACGACCGGATAAACACACGCGACGAAAACTGATAACGAGAAACCGGGGATAGAGCCCCCGGCGGAGACAGCACACCGTGACGCGAATCACCATCACACGACACGAAGACAATGAGAGAGGACGCTACGAGGCATCAGTCGACGGGCGGGACGGTCGTGGCGAGTTGACCTACTCGCGTTCGTCCGGGAAGCGGATCATCGCCGACCACACCGGCGTTGATGACAGCCTGCGCGGCACCGGGGTTGGCAAGGCACTGGTGAAGACGATGGTCGACGATGCGCGGCGCGACGGCGTTACGGTCGAGCCGCTGTGTTCCTTCGTCGCCGCACTGGCCCGGAAGCACCCGGAGTGGTCAGACGTCATCCACACTCAGCGACACGAATGACAGGTGGCCCGATAATCACGCCGTAGCAAATTGCGGGCACGCCACACCGTCAAAGCCGGGGCGACATGACGGATTTGCGGGCACCTCGGCGACCGATGACGGTCGTGAATTCCGGGATGCGACATGTCTTTGTCACTATAAGCGCATAGAATCACAAATACGGAGCGAGACAGCAAATGTGCGCACAACCGCAGTGTCTGAGCTGCCAATTACGTATTCTCGCTGCAACCCGAGATTCCTTGCCACAGGTCTATGACTCAGTCTGACCAACAAGTCAGCGAAAGCTCTTTTTTGCGAATTCTTTATGAGTTCTCGGCATCGCTGATCCAGATTCAGGACATCGACGAGCTGCTTTGGCACGTGGCCCGCCAGGTTGTGGGCCAGCTTGGCTTCGAGGATTGCGTCATTTACCTGGTGGATGACGACGCACAGAATCTCGTGCAGATGGCCGCCATCGGTGACAAGAATCCGACCGAATGCGAAATCCGGAACCGAATGGTGATTCCGGTCGGTAAAGGGGTGACCGGGCGCGTCGCCAGAAGCGGACAGCCTTTACTGCTCGACGACACACGGACCGAGGCAGACTATATCCACGACACCATCGAGGGTGTGTCCGAGCTTTGCGTACCCATTCTGCATGACGGCGAAGTCTTCGGGGTTATTGACAGTGAAGATCAGCGTTCCGGTTTTTATCAACAGCAGCATCTCCGCTTTCTCGAGTCAGTCGCATCACTGTTGGGTGCGAAAATCCAGCAGATACGCCTGGCGACCGACCTGCACCGCGCCGAACGCGAACGCGCTGCTCTGCTCGAAATTGCATCGATGCACACGAAATACCTGGAACGCGAGCCTTACTTCGAGCGCTTCCAGCAGATTTTGACCGACATGATTCCGCTCGACCGAATTACGGTTGCCTTGCACACCACAGGCGATGACGCTATCGAGCTGCCGCTCCACTATGAGCAGAACGTGCTGCTCGTGAACCAGTCGGAACCGCTGCGCTCTGCGAGCGCACCGAACCTTGTTGCCTGGTTGTTGCAACAGACAGAATCCAGGTTCCTTCGCCGCGAAGACTATCGACGGCTGGTTGAAAAGGGCGTACTTGAAGCGGCAAACACAGAGCCCGGCACCGTGTTAGGTGTCCTGTACGCCCTTAACAACAGGACGCAAGGTCTTTTGATCGTGTCCAGCAGGGATGACTCGCGCAAACCTGTACGCAGAGACCTCGGCTTCCTCACACTTGTCTGTCGCAGCCTGTCCGATGCCTACCGATTCGAGCAGTCGCGTATCAGGCGAGCACGAGCGGAAAAAGAACTGGCCATCAGTGAATCCCGGTTTCGCAGCATCATTGAGAACGCGCCATTCTCGGTGTCGCTGAAATCGCTCGACGGCAGGTACCTAGCGGTTGGCTCCGAATTCTGCCGCCTGAATGACGTGTCACCGGAAGACGTGATCGGCCAGCGCCAGGTACCCGGCGTCGATGAAGCCGTGGCGCGGCGGGTCTTTGATCTAGAAGACTATGTGATGCGGGAAAAATGCGTTGCCGAAATTGAGCTTGAGGACACCGGTAAGGACGGACGTACCCAGAGCCTGACGCTGACCAAATTTCCGGTACTGGACGACAACGGCAATCTGTTTGCCGTAGGCGGTTTCGGTGTCGACACAACAAACCAGCGGCAAACGGAAAAACAACTGATGCAGGCGCAGCGACTCGAGGTGGTCGGTCAGCTGACTGGTGGCATCGCCCACGACTTTAACAACCTGCTGATGGCGATCAGCGGCGGTGTCGAACGTGCCCAGGACATGGCGCATGACCGCGACGACCTCAAGCCGGTGCTCGACCTGATCCGCAAGGGCGCCGAACGCGGTGCGGATCTGACCCGCCGGCTGAGTATCTTCTCCCGGATGCAGGTCTTTGACCACGAGCCAGCGGATGTCGCCGAACTGGTCAATGGCGCCGCCAACCTGATCAAACACGCAATCGGCTCGTCCATACACCTCGAAGTGACAACAGAAGATGAGCTCTGGAACGCGGCTACCGACCAGGGTTTTTTTGAACACGCTTTGCTGAACCTCGCGATCAATGCTCGGGATGCGATGCCCGACGGTGGGCATCTGCTTATCGAGACCCGCAACGCCGCTGTGGAACCAGGCTGGTCGCATGAAGTGAATGCAGGCGACTACGTTCGGATCTCCGTCTCCGACACCGGCACCGGCATGCCGGACGATGTGCGCGCAAAGATCTTCGAGCCGTTTTTCACCACCAAGGAAGTTGGCAAAGGCAGCGGCCTGGGCCTGAGTATGGTGTTTGGATTCGTCAAACAGTCCGGCGGCTATATCGATCTGCGGAGCGAAGTCGGCAAAGGGACCACGATCGATCTGTACCTGCCGCGCACGACAGAGACCCCCGTTGCGCCGCCACAGGATCAGCCGGAGCCCGATTCCCTGGACGAAAACGGCGCCCGAATCCTGGTCGTCGAGGATGAAAGCAGCATTCGCGAATTGCTCCATCACTTCCTTGCGGATTCGGGGCATGACGCCACAATCGTTAGCGACGGACGCTCAGCGCTTGACGTCCTTAAACAGCAGGAACCGGCGTTCGACCTGCTGATCACCGATGTCGCACTGCCGCTCGGCATGGACGGCCGCGAGGTCGCCGCTGAATTTCTGGCCACCAACGGTGGTGGCGAGGTGATTTACATCTCGGGTTATGCAGAAGACTCGATCATTCAGAAGGGCCGCCTGGACGATGGCCATACATTCCTGGCCAAGCCGTTCACGCGCGACTCGCTCACTAGCAAGATCGCAGAGGTCCTCGCTCTGTAGTGCACGCGGTCGTGGTTCACCGAGCTTTTGACCCGGATCCATGAAAGCAGTCAGGGGCAACCTCGCAAAGTCAGCGCGCGCAGCCCTGTTCCCGTCATGGACCTTGAAGCGGTAGAGTAACCGCCCCTATCCTGATCTTGTGCGCCTATGACACGCTTTTTTGACGCGCCATCGATTGCGCTCGCGGTGACAGCGCTGGTTCTCGCTGCCTGCTCGAGCGACGACCCGATTAGCGGCGACGCTATCGATCTGCTGGCATCGCCCGCAGGTGTCGGCGGTCGCATGCCGCATCTGGCGATTAGTGACAACAACTTGGTCGTGATGAGCTGGCTCGAATCGACGGAAACCGGCGTTGCGCTGCGCTGGGCCACGCTGGATTCCGGACAATGGCAAGCAGGCGAGGAAATCGCGCGCGGCGACAACTGGTTCGTCAATTGGGCCGATTTTCCGTCGGTGACTCCTATCACCGAGGATTTCTGGGCGGCTCACTGGCTGGTGCGGAAACCCGGAGATGCTTACGCCTACGACGTGGTGGCCGCACTGTCGACGAACAGCGGGCGAAACTGGGGCACACCCTTCGTCGTTCACGACGACGACTCGGCAACCGAACACGGCTTTGTCACACTGTTTGCCTGGCAAGGCCAGGCTGGCGCGCTGTGGCTTGACGGTCGTAACACGAATCCCGGATCGTCGCATGAACATCACAGCGGCGGCATGACGCTGCGCGGTGCGCAATTCGACGCTGACGCCAATGCGTCGTATCGGCTCGAACTCGATGCACTGGTGTGTGACTGTTGCCAGACGGATGTTGCCGTGACCGAGGACGGACCGGTGGCGGTGTATCGCAATCGCACTGAAAACGAGACTCGTGACATCCACGTGTCGCGGTTTATCAACGGACAATGGGAAGCGGACCGAGCCATAGCAGACGACGGCTGGGTCATTGCAGGATGCCCGGTCAATGGTCCGGCGATCGCGGCGCAAGGCAGCGACGTGGCCGTCACCTGGTTCACGGCGGCCGAGGATAATCTGCGCGTCCGACTGGCGCGCTCGAATAACAGCGGCGAGACGTTCGGCGACGCCATCGATCTCGACGTTAATACGCCGGTCGGTCGAGTGGATGTTGTTCAACTACCGCACGGTGTCACGCTGGTCAGCTGGATTACGGAGTCCAACGGCCAGGCCGAGCTCGTCGTTCGCTCCGTTAATGCCGACGGCGTTGCCGGGCAGCGTCGGTCGATCGCCGCGTTGAGCTCCGGCCGCATCAGTGGCTTTCCGCAAATGGAACTCGCAGGCGACGCCGTGGTGTTCGCGTGGACTGACGCGGAGAACGGTACTCCCTCGTTGCGGAGTGCACTGGTCAGCCTGGACACGCTGTTGGACCATTAGCCGGTCGGCTGCTGGTCGCATTCGCGCCTCCGGGGAGCGTAGCGACTGTCGATTGCAAAAGCGGTGAATAACCGGACACTCTGCCGTGCCGCAACGGGTCCAGATTCTCGAGTGATTTGCCGGAGGTCGTTTGTGAGAACCGAGAAACTGCATGCGGGTGCCACATTTCCCGCGCTGAATGTCGCCAATGACGACAATGATTTCATCAACATCAGCCAGCCGCCAGGCGACAATGATTGGCAGATGGTGGTTGTCTATCGAGGTCGTCATTGTCCGCTGTGTACCCGATATCTGAATACCCTGAGCGATTATCGCGATCGTCTTGCATCAATCGGCCTTGGAGTGGCCGCGGTATCGGCCGACAGCCGCGACCAGCTGGAGGAGCATCGCGATCGACTGACTGTGAATTACCCGCTGTATCACGGACTCAGCGTTGCACAGATGCAGGCACTGGGTTTGTATATCTCCATACCGCGCTCCGAGCAGGAAACCGATCACAACTTTGCTGAACCCGGTCTGTTTGTAATCAACGCTAACGGAGCACTGCAGGTTGTCGACATTTCGAACAATCCGTTCGTTCGGCCAGACCTTGAAACGCTGATCTCCGGACTGGAATGGATTCGTAATCCGGACAATAACTACCCGATTCGCGGGACCTGGCGTTAGCCGGCGAGCCGCAGGTCCACGCTGCGATGAAAATCGCCCAGCGCGCCTTCGAATCGACCAAAGGTCAGGTGCGTGTTGGCACCCGAGGCCAGACCGGCCTGAATACTCTCGCTGATCGCAAAATCCTCGGCTAGCGTCTCGAGCGTGATCTCATGGTTCCTGAGCCAGTGCGCGCGGTCCTCGTCAGCCCGGTCAGTCGGCGCCAGCGTGCTGATGCGCACGCGCGTCGCTCCAGGCTCAAGCGGATCCATCTGGATCCAGGCAAAGTGATCAGACTGCACCAGCCACTGATTCAGTGGAAACACGCTGTACAGCACCTGCGCATGCTCACGAATCTGCCAGCGGTCTTCGGGCATGTCGGGCAGCTCAGCGAGTGACTTTCGCGCCAGTATCGATCGCATATGCGGCCCGAACAGGCGGTAGCTCGACAGGTTGTCGAGGAAGTATGGCGCGATCGTGTTTCTGTGGGCGACACGGAAATGATACGCCTCGATGCCGCCCTCAACGAGGATCTTCCAGTTCGCCTTGCAAACGAACTCATCGCTTTTCACGAGTCGATGCTCGGCCGCGCCGAACCAGTCAAGGTCTGTGGCCAAGCCGTTGAGTTCGGTATTCACATCGGGCGCAACGTCAGAGCCCGCTGAAACCCAAATCCAGCCACGATGCTCGATACAGCCGACTCGGGTAAGGCCGAGTGCGCCTTTGTCCAGCGCCGCAAAGCCCTGCTCAGCGTGCGGGATTGCGAGCAATTCGCCGCGATTGTTCCAGGTCCACGCGTGGTAGGGACAGGAAAAACGGCCCTTGCAGCCCTGTTCGTCGTCGACGAGACGCGTGCCGCGATGTCGGCAGACATTCAGGAACACGTGCGCATCGCGATCCTGGTCACGCGTAAACAAGAGCGGCAAGCCCGCGAATTCTCGCCGCAGAAACGAGCCGGGCTCGGGCAATTCGCTGGTGTGCACAACGGGCTGTGGCGCGCTCGAAAACACCGTCTCGCGCTCTTTGCGGAACCGTTGGATGTCGAGATAGTCCTCGACCGGGCGCTGCTGTATCGACTCGGCGAGAAACGCCGATTTTCTCTCGTGCAGGCCGAGCAGCTCTCTCAGCAATGCCAGTTCCGTGTCTCGGTTCATCGTCCCACACCCTGTTGACTTACCATTTGGTAAGGCGACTATTCCCTACCGAGCGGTAAGTTGTCAAGTATAGTGTGCGGTGATCGTCAACATTTGAGACACCAGCAATGACCGAAACGCGCGAACGCTTTATCCAGGCAGCTACCACCGTTTTCGCTGAACGCGGATTCTATGGAGCGAGCATCGCGGCTGTGGCAGAGGATCTGCCGTTCACCAAGCAGGCGCTGCTGCACCATTTTGGCAGCAAGGAAAAACTCTATGGTGAGGTTCTGAAGCGAATTTCCGACCGACTGACCGCAGAACTCGATGTCATCGGCAAACGGCATACCGAGCCACGCGCGCGCTTCGAGGAGACCTTTATCGAGTTTTATCGATCGTCGCTGGCCAACCCGCGAGAAACCGCACTGCTGATGCGCGAATTACTCGACAACAAGCGCCGTGCCGAGACGTCGAAATCCTGGTACCTGAAACCGCTGCTGAACACGCTGGCCGATCTGGCTGCGAGCATTCCGTCGGCAAGGCTGGCGCGCGGTGGCGCGGCACTGGCCTTTGTCTATCAGCTGCTCGGCGCCATCAGTTATTTCGTCGTCTCGGAGCCGACACTCTCTACGATGTACGGCGACCAAGACTTTGAAGCGCTGCAGGCCGGTTTTGAGAAGCAACTGAGAATTCTGATCACCAGTCGACTCGACGCCGGATTCTGATCCGGGAGGACGTTGTCGACTGGTCATGCGTCCATCGGTAACGCACACTCGGGACAGTCGTCGGAACGAACCGAATGCTTGCTACCCAGCACAACTCATCGCTGCTCAACCAGTTCACGCCCTGCGCCGTCGTGGATCGCTCGAAGTTGTCGCGCAACATCGCACGCCTGAACGCGGCACTGGCGCCTTTCCCGGTCGACCTCAGACCGCACGTCAAAACGACAAAGAGCCCGGCCCTGTCGCGCCTGCTCACCGAGGGCCATTCCGGCGCAATCACAGTGTCCACGCTCGCTGAGGCCGAGTATTTCATTGCCGCCGGTTTCACCGACATTCTCTACGCCGTGGGCATCTCACCCGGCAAGCTGCCGCAGGTGGCCGCACTTTTGGAGCGCGGCGCCGCGATCAAGGTGATCCTCGACAGCGCGGTGATGGCGGAGCTCGTCGCTGACTGGGGCGAGCAACACCAGCGGCGTATTCCCGTGCTGATCGAAATCAATGCCGACGATCATCGAGCGGGCATCGACCCGGGCGATGCAGAGCTCATTGAGACCGCGACGAGACTTCATCAATCACCCGGCACCGAGTTCATGGGCGTCATGACGCATGCCGGCGCATCGTACGCCTGCAAGCGCGTGGCGGACATTCGTGCCATGGCGCAGCGCGAGCGCGACGCCACGGTGCAGTGCGCTGACGAGATCCGCGCAGCAGGCATCGAGTGCCGCATCGTCAGTGTCGGCTCGACACCCACGGCGCTGTTTGCCACGGACCTTGCCGGCGTCACTGAGGTTCGTGCCGGCGTTTACCCGTTTTTCGACCTGGTCATGGCGGGACTTGGCTGCTGCGAAGCGGATGACATCGCGCTATCCGTTCTGACGACGGTGATCGGTCACAAGCCACGCCTGAATACGCTGATCACAGATGCCGGTGGTCTCGCCCTGTCAAAAGACCGGGGCACCGCCGAGCAGGCCACAGACTGCAAGTACGGGCTGATTTGTGAAGCCGCGACCGGACGACGTATCGACAAGCTGCGCGTGGCGTCAGTCAACCAGGAACACGGCCTGGTCTCGACGGCGGACGGCAGCCCGCTGGACATGTCGCGATTCCCGATCGGCTCGCTCTTGCGGGTGCTGCCAAACCACGCCTGCATGACGGCGGCGGCTTACAGCGACTACATCGTCGTTGATGGCGAAAATCCGAACGTGGTCGACACCTGGCCTCGCTGCGGCGGCTGGCAACAACCCGTTTGAGCGAATTGTGTTGTGCGGCGTGTTTTCCGCCGCCGTCAGACCCGGTAAATCGCCAGGAATTGCTGAATCGCGTGATCGACCTGTGCCTGTCGCTCGGTGTCGGACACCGAGTCGATCAGTCCCAGCATCATTTTCATCTGATGCTGGCCCAGGGCCAGTGCGATGAAGGTGCGTGCCGCTTCGTCGTAATCCGTCGTCGACAACGAGTCCGCGTGCTGGCGAAGAAATCGCGACAGTGACTCGGTTGTCGCACCGGGGCCCGTCTCATAAAACGCATTCGCCATATGTGTGTGCGTCAGCGCTCCACCGATCAGCAGGCGCCACATCGACATGGCCCTGTCATCGCAGATGAGCTCGATATAGCCGTTGGCGAGACGCCGCAGCCCTTTCTCGAGACTCAACGAATCCGCTTTGTCGAGCAGTAGCTGGTACTCCTCCACCTTGTTGACGATACAGGAACGAAACAGCTCATCCTTGCTGGCGAAATGCGAGTACACGGTCTGCTTGGAGACCCCGGCGTGGGCCGCAATGCTGTCCATCGAGGTTCGTTCGAAGCCTTCGGACATAAACAGCTGCGCCGCCGCGTTCCTGATCTGCAGACGCTTCTCTTCGCTCTTGGGACGCCCGCGCCGAGCGGTTACATTTTGATCTAAATTCATACTGGACAGTCTAGTTTGTGTGTGGTGATATATCAAACTGCACGGTCTAGTTTATTTCCTTCATTTCAAAAAACAACTGTTTTTCAGAGAGATATCACCATGACACCCCGATTTTACGCCATTGCATTGGTCCTCGCCGCTGCGCAACTGGGCGCATGCGGCGACGCCCAGACCAGCGACGCACCGGTCGACTCCGCACCCGCCTACGTGCAGACACTGGCCGTCGCACCGGCTGCCGGCTATGAATCGATCAGCAGTTACTCGGGGCGGATAGAGGCCGTGTCGGACAGCGCCCTCGCCTTCGAGATCGGCGGCAAGGTGGTCGAGCTCCTGGTCGACGAAGGCGACAGCGTGACCGAGGGCGAGCCGCTGGCTCGACTGGACACGGCGCGACTCAATGCCCGGCGTGCCGAGGCATTCGCGGGACTGCGACGCGTCAACGCCGAGCTCAAGCTGGCAGAGGCCACCTACGATCGCGTCGCCGAGGCTTTCGGCTACAAGGGCGTCTCACAACAGGCGCTCGATGAGGCCGAGCAACAGCTGCTGACCCTGCAGGCCAGTCGCGACGTCGCGGCGGCCAAGCTGGAACGCATCGACGTCGACATTGAGAAGTCAACGCTGATCGCTGCCTTCGACGGCACGATCACCCGGCGTCATGTCGATCCGGGCGCGGTGCTGGCAGCGGGCGCAGCGGTCGCCCGATTGCAGAGCAGCAACGATCTTGAGGCGCGCATCGGTGTTGCACCGGGTGCCGCTCGATCACTGCAGATCGGCGATCGCTACGAGCTGTCGATCAACGACACAAAGGTGGACGCCACCCTGCGCGCCGTGATCAGCCGGCGAGACGAGCGAACCCGAACGGTTGATGCCTTGTTTTCTGTGAGCGATGGCACCGCCAACGCGCGACCGGGAGACACGGCAAAGCTGGTCACAACAACATGGAACGACGCACAGGGATACTGGTTACCGCTGTCGTCGCTGGTCCAGGGTTCGCGCGGTCTTTGGCAAGTCCTTGTTGCGGACAGCGACGGTGACGATGGCTACATTCTCGAAGGACATGTACTCGAAGTGTTGTATGCGGACGCCGACCGCGCCTTTGTTCGCGGCACCCTGCAGGACGGCGACCGGCTGGTGAGCACCGGCACACAACGCGTGGTTGCCGGTCAGGCGGTGCGTATTGACGCGCTGCCTGACAGCGAGAGGCTCGCGTCCGTCGGAGACGACAATGCCGACTAAGCCGGACGGCCTCAGGGACCTGCTGTTTCGCAACACGCACCTGCTGGTGTTGTCGATCCTCGTCCTCGTGCTTGCGGGTGCCTCAGCGCTCGATAACTTGCCGCGCATCGAGGACCCGAGAATTACGCTGCGCAACGCCTTCATCATCACCCAATTTCCCGGCGCGGCCGCCGAGCGGGTCGAGGCGCTGGTCACCAAACCGCTCGAAGACAAACTGCGTGAAGTCGAAGCAATCAAGGACATACGCTCGACGTCCAGAGCCAATATCTCCGTGCTGTCTGTGGAACTGGTCGACGAGGTCGACAAGACCACCAACCAGCAGGCCTTTTCCCGCATTCGCGACAAACTCTCAGAAGCGGAATCGCTGCTGCCAGCGGGGGCCGGTAAACCCGACTTTGACGACGAACGCGGCGCCTCGGCCTTCGCCCTGCTGATCGGTCTGTCGGCAGACACCTCAAATACCGCTGCGGTTGGCATGCTGAGTCGGCTGGCCGATGAACTCGCCGACCGCTATCGCAATCTCGGCGGCGCCGAGCGGGTGACGGTCTACGGTGCAAGCGACGAAGAAATCAGTATCACGCTGTCGCGCGGCGAAATCGCGGCGCAGGGCCTGACCTCGGCGCAACTGGCCAGCCTGATCGCCGCGGCCGACCCCAAACAATCGGCCGGCGCGCTGCGAGCACCGGATCGCGACCTGTTCCTCGAGGTCGGCGGCGAGCTGGATTCGACCAATCGCATACGCAACCTTGTCCTGCGCCGGGGCGACGACGGCCGTCAGCTGCGACTGGGCGACATTGCCTCAGTCGAGCGCCGCACGCGCGAGCCGGCCGACAGCTTCGGTTTCGTGGATGGACGTCGCAGCGTGTTTGTCGCGGTAGCCGCCGCGGAGACCGTGCGAATCGACCGCTGGCAGACCGCGGCCGACGAGGTACTCGCGGACTTTCGATTGGCGCTCGATGACGGTATTCGCGTGGATGAGGTGTTCCGGCAAAGTGAGTACACCGAGGAACGATTGTCCTCGCTGTCTGGCAACCTGCTGCTGGGTGCCGCCGTGGTCATGCTCGTGGTTCTGCTCGGCTTGGGCTGGCGCGCCGCAATGATCGTCGGCCTCGCCCTGCCGCTCAGTGCGTCGGCCACGCTGTTTGGCTTCACCTTCGCGGGACAGCAGATCCACCAGATGACGATTTTCGGCATGATCATCGCGATCGGTTTGTTGATCGACAACGCGATCGTGGTGACCGATGAAATCAAGAAACGGCTGTTCAACGGTGAGGATCGACGCAGCGCCGTTGCGGCGACGGTCAGCCACCTGTTTGCACCGTTGTTCGCCTCGACGCTGACGACGATTCTCGGCTTCATGCCGATCTTCCTGCTGCCGGGCAACACCGGCGACTTTGTCAGCCCGATTGCCGTGGCGGTCGTGCTCGCGCTGGCCGCGTCATTCGTGATCTCAATGACGGTTATTGCCTCGCTCGCCGGACGACTGCTGCCAGTCACACGCTCGTCGGTGACGACGTCGTCGTGGTGGCAGGACGGCATTCGCGCAGAGTCCCTGACGCGATGGAGCGAGCGTCTGTTAAACAAGGCGTTTGCCCGACCGCTGCCGACGATTGCCGCCAGCCTGCTGCTGCCGGTGGCGGGCTTCGTGTTGGCCGGGACGCTGAGCCTGCAGTTTTTCCCCACCGCCGATCGCGACCAGTTTGAGATCGAAGTCTGGATGCCGGACCAGTCGTCCATTGCCAGCACGCGCGATGTCGCCCTGGGCGTCGAACGTGTGATCCGTGAACACAGCGGTGTGCGGCAAGTGAGCTGGCTTGTCGGTGGCAGTCACCCGCAGATCTACTACAACCGCATCATGAAGCAGGACAACAACGCGTCGTACGCGCACGCGATGGTGTTCGCCGATTCGGCCGACGCGGCCAACCGCCTGGTCCGACAGCTGCAACCCGAACTGGCCCGGCGATTCCCCGAGGCGCAAATCATCGTTGCCCCGTTTGCCCAGGGACCGCCGGTCGACGCACCGGTGGGCTTCCGGATCGCCGGCCCGAACGTGGCCACGCTGGACGAGCTGGGAACCGACATTCGACGCATCATGAGCCAGGTGCCCGGCATCACGTACTCACGCGCATCGGTCAGCTCCCGCGCAACGCTGAATTTCACCGCCAGTCAGGATGACGTCAATCGCGCGGGACTGACGCTCGACGCGATTGCCGAGCAGTTACAGGGCAACCTTGAAGGCTTTACCGGCGGCACGCTGCGCGAAGACCTCGAGTCTCTGCCAGTGCGCATTCGTTACGATGATGCGGTCCGCGGTTCAGTTTCCGACATTGCTTCCATGCCGCTGTCTGTCGGCAGCGACTGGGTGCCGGCGAGTGCACTCGGCGAGCTGCGGCTTGAACCCGAGACGGCCAGCATCACGCGGCGTAACGGCGAGCGAGTGAACACCATCGACGCCTGGGTAGCACCAGGGGTGTTACCCATCGACGCAGCCAATCGAATACTCGCGGCGCTGGACACGTCCGGTTTCGAACTGCCGCCGGGCTACTCACTGCAACTCGAAGGTGACAGCGACGCACAGCAGGACGCTGTCGGCCGGCTGGGCACATTCCTGCCCGTGCTGCTGATGCTGATGGTGACAACACTGATCCTGTCGTTCCGAA
>JBCCNM010000061.1:0-18175 GCA_039025835.1 Pseudomonadota bacterium
GCTCAGGAAGCGGGCGACGCGCCCGATGGTCGTAACACTGACGCCGGTTTCATCGTGGATACGCCGGTAGGGCAGGCCCTGTTCGAGCAGTTCGACGACCTGCCAGCGGTCCACCAGCGCCTGCAATTCGGCCGGTGTGCAAAGATCCTTGAGAAAATTCCTGCACTCGTCGACGGTTTTCAGCGAGATAAGGGCTGCGTACAACGCGGCTTCACTCTCGGCTTTTTGGCCTTCGTCGACGTCTTTGTTCGGTTTCATTAGTGCGTAGTAATGTATTAACGTGCTAATACGCTATTACAATTGCGCCCGCGCATCAAGCCCTCTTTTGCATCAGCCTGTTTCCGGCGACTACCCGATTGCAGAATCCGGGACACAGGTCTTGACGGCCTGTCTGCAGCTTGGTTAATCTTCGACCAACTCATCGAGACCGGCTGAGGGATAGGCCCAGCGACGCCGGGGCAACCATCAGGACTAACCATCCTGAAAAGGTGCCAACTCCTACGGGGTACCCGTCACGGGAACCACGACAGATGAGGTTCGGTGCATCACGCCAGACGGCTGAAGGGCACTCGACCCATCCCTTGCGTACTCCGCGGGGTCCGATGAGAAAGCATTGCATTGGATTTGCGGAGACTCACATGACATCCCATCTCGACCCGGCCACGCTCGTTGTTCGCGCTGCAATCGAATCCGACACGCAACATCGCGCCGTCGTACCGCCCATGCACCTGTCGTCGAACTTTGCCTTCGAGAGCTTCGGGCAAAAGAGCGAATACGATTACACTCGATCCGGCAACCCGACGCGAGATGCGCTGGGCGAGGCGCTGACCGAACTTGAAGGCGGTGCCGGCACCGTCGTGACGTCGTCCGGAATGGCCGCGTTGAACATCGTGCTGCAGTTCCTGAAGCCAGGTGATCTGCTGGTTGCGCCGCACGACTGCTACGGCGGAACCTTCCGACTTTTTTCAACCTTGGCCGAGAAGGGGCATTTCGAACTCGAGTTTGTTGATCAGACGGATCTCGTGGCGCTCGGTGAAGTCTGTTCGCGCAAGCCTCGCGTGATTCTCGTCGAGACGCCCTCCAACCCGTTGCTGCGAATCACCGATATTGCCGCCGTTTCCCGGCTGGCGAAAAGCTGTGGCGCACTGCTTGCCGTCGACAACACCTTTCTGTCCCCGGCGCTGCAGAAACCCATTTCGCTGGGGGCTGACCTGGTCATTCACTCGACCACAAAATACATCAACGGACACAGCGACGTGGTCGGTGGCTGTGTCGTTGCCGCAACTGCCGAGCTGGCGGAGGAGGTGACCTGGTGGGCCAACTGCCTCGGCACCAGTGGCGCACCGTTCGACGCTTACCTGACGCTGCGCGGTATTCGTACACTGCACGCTCGTATCGCGCAACATGAACGCTCAGCGGCACTGCTGGCGACAGTGCTCGACGAACACTCGGAGGTCAATCGTGTTTACTACCCGGGCTTGCCGTCGCATCCGGGCCATGAGATTGCTGCACGCCAGCAGTCTGGCTTTGGCGGCATGATCAGCTTCGAAATCAATGGCGGTATCGACGCCACCCGCGCGTTCATTGACAGCCTGACCTGCTTTTCGCTTGCCGAATCGCTCGGCGGCGTCGAGAGCCTCGTTTGCCATCCGCCCACGATGACGCACGCAGCGGTCACGGAAGCAGCACTGAAAACAGCTGGCATCGGGCAAAATATCGTCCGCTTGTCGATCGGCCTTGAAGGCACGGAAGACCTGGTCGCCGACGTGCTCGGTGCCCTGGAGGTGGCGAAGGCCACCCGGGTCGATGCCGCCTAACGGTAGCGCCTAGTCCAGGCGCTGTAACACCGCGTCAGTGAATTCGCGCGTGGACACCGTCTGACTGCCTGTAGCGATGTCCGCTGTCCTGGCCCCAGAGGCCAATACCGCGGCCACCGCGGTTTCGATCGCGTCGGCTTCCTCGTCGAGTTCCAGGCTGTGACGCAGCAACATTGCCGCACTTGCGATTGCGCCGCAGGGATTGGCGATGCCTTTGCCGGCGATGTCAGGTGCGGAGCCATGAATCGGTTCGTACAGGCCCTGTTTCGTTGTCCCGAGCGACGCCGACGGCAGCATGCCCAGCGAACCGGCCAGCATGGACGCCTCGTCAGTGAGGATGTCACCAAACATGTTTTCCGTGACGATCACGTCGAACTCGGCCGGTCGGCTGAGCAGGTGCATGGCCGCCGCGTCCACGAGCAGGGTTTCGGTATCGAGATCGCTGAATTCCTCGTTCAGCAGGCCGTCGGCCACCGACCGCCAGAGACGGGAGGTTTCCATGACGTTCGCCTTGTCGACCGAACACAGCCGTCCTCGACGACCTCTGGCGAGCTCAGCGGCAACGCGCACAACACGTTCTATTTCGTGGCGCGAGTAGACACAGAGATCGGTGGCCTGGTCCTCACCGCGGGTTTTCTCGCCGAAGTAAATGCCGCCGGTCAGCTCGCGCACGACGATCATGTCCACGCCGTCGAGACGGTCCGCCTTTAGCGGTGAGGCATCGATCAGCTCCGGGTACACACGGATTGGTCGCAGGTTGGCGAACACGCCAAGCACCGAGCGCAGTCGGAGCAGGCCCTGTTCGGGACGAATGCTCGCATTCGGGTCTGACCACTTCGGTCCGCCGACGGCGCCAAGCAGGACGGCATTGCTGTCCTTGCAACTCACAACTGTGTCAGGGGGCAATGGATCACCAGCCGTATCAATTGCGATGCCACCGATCAGATGTTCATCGAATATGAATCGGTGACCGTGACGCTTGGCAATGCGCGTCATGATCTCGCGCGCGGCGTCGGTTACCTCCGGGCCAATGCCGTCGCCTGGCAGGACCGTGATCAGGGCGTCCAGGGTCGTTGCTCCTCAAAATCGGTGATCGTGTCCAGGTTTTTCTGAATGTAGCCAAGTTGGTCGATGCCTTCGACGAGGCAGTAGCGCGCGAAGGCGTCTATCGGGTAGCTCACCGTTCGACCGTCTGGCAGGCTCAACGTGGATGCCTCGATATCGATTGTCACGGTGATGCCCGGATTGTCGATCAGATGGGTGTGCGTATCGGCATCGATGACGATGGGCAGCAGTCCGTTTTTTAGCGAGTTGTTGCGAAAGATGTCGGCGATTTGTGTCGAGATGACGGCCCGAATACCGTAATCGAGCAACGCCCACGGCGCATGTTCTCGCGACGAGCCACAGCCGAAATTGTTGCCGGCTACCAGGATCTCACAGCCGTCGGACGCCGGCTGGTTGAGTGGAAAGTCGCTGACCAGGCTGCCGTCGGCGTTAAAGCGGAGATCACGGAACAGACCGTCACCGAGTCCCTCCTTGGTCGTGGTGGTCAGGTAACGGGCCGGAATGATCTGATCGGTATCGATGTCCTTGCCGGGCATAACGACCGTCTTTGACTGGATGACGTGTCTCATGGCGTGCCTCAGTCGAGATAGGGGCGCGGGTCGGCGACCGTGCCACTGATGGCCGATGCGGCGGCGGTTGCCGGGCTGGCGAGCACGGTACGCGCACCGATGCCCTGACGCCCTTCGAAATTGCGATTGCTGGTACTGACAGCGAGCTGTCCACTGGGTACGGTGTCGCCGTTCATGCCGAGACACATCGAACAGCCCGATTCCCGCCACTGGGCACCGGCCTCGGCAAAAATCCGGTCCAGTCCTTCACGCTCCGCCTGCTGTTTGACCTGCTGCGATCCTGGCACAACCAGCATGGTTACACCGTCCGCTACCTTGCGGCCTTTGATGACATTTGCTGCCAGTCGCAGGTCGGTCATTCGGGAATTCGTGCAGCTGCCGATGAAGACAACGTTGACCGGGGTTTCCGTCAGCGGCTTGCCGGCCTCGACCTGCATGTAATCCAGCGCATTCCGAAAGTTGCTGTCGCCGTCTGCGGGCACCGGTTCGTCGACGCCGACAACCATGCCGGGATTGGTGCCGAAAGTGACCATCGGTTTCAGCTCGTCCGCATTGATCGTGATCTCGCGGTCGTACTCCGATCCGGGATCGCTTTTGAGTGTGCGCCAGCGTTCCACCGCGCTTTCAAAGTCGTCGCCCTGTGGCGCATGCGATCGACCGCGCAGGTAGTCGAAGGTAATGTCATCCGGCGCAATCATGCCGGCACGAGCACCGGCTTCAATCGACATGTTGCAGATGGTCATGCGCGCTTCCATGTCGAGCGCTTCGATCGCAGGTCCGCGATATTCAATAACATATCCGGTTCCGCCATTGACACCGATCTTGCCGATGATCGCGAGGATCAGGTCTTTGGCAGTCACGGCATCACCGATCCGGCCGTCGACATAAACCGACAGGGTTTTCGGTTTTCGCTGCAGCAAACACTGCGTCGCCAGCACGTGGCCGATCTCGGTGGTGCCGATGCCAAAGGCGAGGGCGCCAAAGGCACCGTGAGTGCTCGTGTGACTGTCGCCGCAGACGATGGTCTTGCCTGGCTGCGTGGCACCCAGTTCCGGTCCGATAACGTGCACGATACCGCGCGAGTCGCTGTCGAAGCCGAGCAGTTCGAGTCCGAAGTCCCGGCAGTTCTGCTCCATTTGCAGAATCTGCGCCTTCGCCTTGCTGCCAACCACGTCGAGGTCGCCCACGGTTCTGACCGGCGTCGTCGGTGTGGAATGGTCCATTGTCGCCAGCGTGAGGTCTGGTCGGCGGATGGGCAGGTTTCGCTCGCGCAGCATCGAAAAGGCCTGCGGTGACGTGACCTCGTGGATCAGGTGAAGGTCGATGTAGAAGACGGCCGGTGTGTCCGGGGTTTCAGCGACAACGACGTGGTCATCCCAGACTTTTTCAAACAGGGTCCTCGGTGCCATCTCAGATGACCGTGTGCGAGGCGGTGGTTGACTGACGACTTGGCGCACCGCGCTCGCTGCGACGGATGACGCGGTTGATCACATCGAGGTAAGCACGACAGCCCGCTTCCACGATGTCGACACTGGTGCCCTGGCCACGATAGCTGGCGCCTTCGTGTTCCACGGTCACCGTGACGCCACCGAGAGCGTCCTCGCCGCGCGTGGCGCTGTGTACTTCGAAGTTCCGCAGAGTCATGTCCACACCCGTCGCAGCCTCGAGGGCGGCAAAACAGGCTGCAACCGGTCCGTCGCCACTGGCCTCCTTGTCGACCGATTCACCGCTTTCGTGGCCGAGGCTGACCTTAGCCACCGAGGCTTTGTCGGTTTCTGTCTGAACGGACAGCGATTTCAGCGACCACGGTCCCGGCTGGGCATTGTCGATATCCATGACGATCGCTTCGATGTCACCGTCGTAAATGTCTTTTTTTCTGTCAGCCAGTCGCTTGAATGCCTTGAAGGCGCGATTGGTTTCCAGATCGTCAAGCTCGAAGCCGAGCTCCTGGACACGATCCCGGAAGGCATGGCGGCCGCTGTGCTTGCCCAGCACCAGGTTGGACTTGGCCAGGCCCACGTCGTCCGGCCGCATGATTTCGTAGGTAGAGGCGTGCTGCAGCATGCCGTGCTGGTGAATGCCGGCTTCGTGTGCGAATGCATTCTCACCGACCACAGCCTTGTTTCGGGGTATGTGCATGCCGGTAATGCTCGATACCAGGCGGGATGTCGGGTACAGACGTGTGGTTTCGATGTCGGTGTGCAGGTCGAAAAACTCGGCGCGTGTTTTCAGCGCCATGACCACTTCCTCGAGGCTGCAGTTACCGGCACGCTCACCGATGCCGTTAATCGTGCACTCAATCTGTCGGGCACCGGCGTGCACGGCGGCGAGACTGTTGGCCACTGCCATGCCCAGGTCATTGTGGCAGTGCGCGCTCAGCGTGATGTCGTCGATGCCGCTTACATGATCCTTCAGGTAACGGAACAGCCGATCAAACTCACCAGGCACGGTGTAGCCAACCGTATCTGGAACGTTGACGGTCGTAGCACCTGCCTCGATGGCGGCGGATACGACCTCGGCGAGATAGGAGAGCTCCGTGCGCGAGGCATCCTCGGGTGAAAACTCGACGTCATCGCACAGTTCACGGGCCATGCGAATCGCGCTCTCTGCGCTGCGAATGATCTCTTCCTTGGCCATCTTCAGTTTGTGCTCACGATGAATGGCGCTGGTCGCCACGAAAACGTGAATACGATGACGGTCGGAGCCCTTGACGGCAGCGTGCACTTTCTCAATGTCGTCCGGGTTGCAGCGCGCCAGACCACAGATCACCGGACCTGCATTCAGGTCCGCGATTGCCTGCACCGATTCGAAGTCGCCCGGCGAGGCCGCCGGAAACCCGGCCTCGATGACGTCGACATTCAGGTCCGCCAGTGCCTGCGCAACCTTGAGCTTTTCCTGCAAAGTCATGCTGCAGCCCGGCGCCTGTTCGCCGTCTCGCAGCGTCGTATCGAATATTCGTATGCGGTCAGAAGCCATCGAGGTCTCCTACTATTCCTGCAGCCAGTCCATCTGGCCGCGCAACGTGCGCCCCACAGCCTCGATCGGATGATCCAGATCCGCCTGCATTTTCTGCTTGAAGGCCGGCATGCCGGCTTCGTTTTCGGCTATCCAGTTGCGCGCGAAAGTGCCGTCCTGGATATCGGTCAGCACCGCCTTCATCGCGTCGCGGGATTCCTTGCCGACCACGCGAGGGCCGCTGACCATGTCGCCCCAGGCTGCCGTGTCGCTGATGAAGGTGTGCATTTTTTTCAGCCCGCCTTCGTGCAGCAGATCAACGATCAGCTTCAGTTCGTGCATAACCTCGTAGTAGGCCACTTCCGGCTGGTAGCCAGCCTCCACGAGGGTTTCGAAACCGGCCGTGATAAGCTCGGTGGCACCGCCGCAAAGAACGGCCTGCTCGCCGAACAGGTCGGTTTCGGTTTCTTCTGCGAAGGTCGTCTCGATGACCCCGGCGCGCGCGCCTCCGATCCCGGCAGCGTAGGCCAGGGCGGTTTGCAGTGCGGCGCCGTCCTTGTCCTGGTGGATCGCTACAAGGCACGGCACCCCATGACCTTCCTCATACTGACGTCGTACTAGGCCACCCGGACCCTTGGGCGCAATCAGCGCCACATTGAGGTCATCGCGCGGCGTAATCTGTCCGTAGTGAATGGCAAAACCGTGCGCGAACAGCAGCGTTGCACCGGCTTCGATGTGCGATTCCAGTGACTCGTACAGCGCTTTCTGCACCATGTCCGGCGTCAGAAACATAACGACCTTGGCGCCCTTGACCGCCTCTGCGGGCGTTGCCACCGGCAGTCCATCGGCACTGGCCCTGGGCCAGCTCGCGCCGTCTTCGCGTAGGCCGACTACAACATCGATGCCGCTGTCTCGCAGGTTTAAAGCGTGGGCACGGCCCTGGCTGCCGTAGCCGAGCACGGCGACTTTCTGGCTGTCGAGGGCAGACGAGTCGACGTCGGCTTCCGAATACATTTTCATTTTGCAGTCCTTGAACGTTCAGTTATCTGGATCAAATCATCAAAAAAAAACCCCGCGAGCCTGTCGGTGCGGGGTTTGCGTGTGTGGTGTTGATCTAACGCAGCGATTACCCGCCCGGTTGTACCCCGGTAAGGAGAAGTCGCGTCAGAAGCCCGCCAAACGTCGCGTCAGCATTGGCTTCGAATCGTGTCGTTGCATCCAACATACGCCGGACTATGTTGGATGGACCAGTTGATGTCAACTGCCGAATTATCAGTTACTTATGATACCAATAAGCCCTTGTCAGAAACCCTGCTGAGACGAATTGAGACACCGTGAAACCCAGTAGCGGCGGGGTGGTCATATCAAAACCATGTGTTATTCTTCGGGCTCGCTTTTCGCGGCCTGTACAAATATAAGGATGACTTGGCGGGGGTCCGGTTAGGGGAAGTTCCGGGTTGCCAAACTGTAAAGAGACAAAAGGTCGAACAATTTTTCTCGCCGCGGCGAAGGTGGAGAGGGCCGCGAGCGCTGGTCGTTGCAGGTTCACTGCAGCGGCGTTCCTCATGTGTATGTATTCAACAGATACGTTGCACCCCTCTCCAGAAAACTTACAAGAACTAGACCTTAACTATAAGGAGCGTCCATGAAACGGTGCATTAAAAGCGGCCGTCGCATCGCAGCAACTCTAATGACAACAGCTGTACTTGCGGCATCAGGCAGCGTTTACGCCCAGTCTGTCGATGAAGTGCTGCGAGCCAACGACCAACGGCTTGTTCTCGCGCAGCAGTCCCAGGAACGGATCAACAACGTGGTTGATGGAACCCGGTCTCTGGAAGACGACTACCGTGCCATCACGAAGGAAATCGATGGCCTTCGCGTTTACAACCGTCTGATGACGGCACAGACCCAGGGTCAGGAAGCCGTTCTGGACGACATAGCACTGTCGCTCGAGCAGGTAGACATTATCAACCGCCAGATTTTCCCTCTGATGGAGCGGATGATCGACGGTCTCGAGCAATCGGTGGCGCTGGATGTTCCGTTCCTCATCGACGAGCGCACCGAACGCGTCGACGGACTGAAGGACATCATGGAGCGCTCGGACGTCTCGGTCGCGGAGAAATTCCGCAAGGTCATGGAGGCTTACCAGATCGAGAACGATTACGGCACGTCCTCCGAGTACTATAAGCAGTCGCTAACGCTCGCCGATGGCAGGGCGCGCGACTACAACATGCTCCGAGTGGGCCGAGTCGGTCTGTATTTCCAGTCGGACGACACCCAGATCACCGGTTACTGGGACAAAAACCAGAAAGCGTGGGTGCAGGACGACTCGATTCGCAGCGAGGTCCGCACCGGACTGCGTATGGCCCGACAGTTGATCGCGCCGGAACTGATTGTTGTGCCGGTAGCGGCTCCGACGGAGGGTTAAGGATGAAACGTTTAACTCTGATATTGGCAACCGGCCTGCTGAGCCTTGGCTCTGCCACTGTACTTGCCCAGGAAGAAGCTCCGGCTCGTTCCATGGGAGAACTCCTGCAGCTGATCGAACAGGGTAAGTCCCGCGATAACGCCGAAGCGCGCCAGCGCGAAGCGGATTTTGCACGGCAGCGCACCGAACAGCAGAATCTGCTGAACCAGGCGCGCGCCGAGCGGGCTCGCCTCGAGCGTGAAAGTGCGCGTCTCGAGGAGCTGTTCAAGACCAACCAAACGCGTATTGCTGACGCCCGTGCCAACCTCGACGAGCGACTCGGTGCCCTGAAAGAACTGTTCGGTGTCCTGCAAACCGTGTCCGGTGACACGCAGGCGCGTTTCAACTCATCGCTGTCCAGCCTGATTCACCCGAACCGCAACGACTTCCTGGTCGAGCTCGGCAACAAGATGGCGGAGTCCAATGAGCTGGCGTCCATCGAGGACATCGAGCGTCTCTGGTTCGAGCTGCAGCGTGAAATCAACGAAAGCGGCAAGGTGCAGAAGATCGTAACGACCGTCACCCGGGCAGACGGTGAAAGAGCCGAAATGCCGGTTGTTATCGTCGGCCCGTTCACGGCCATTAGTGAAGGCGGCTACCTGAGCTACAGCTCGGAAACCGGCAATGTATCGGAACTGCTTCGGCAGCCGGACCAGTCCCGTTTTACCAACTCGGCAAGCGACCTGCTGGAAGCTGGCGATGGCTATGTGCCTTTTGGCATCGACGTCACGCGTGGCGGTATTCTCGCGCTGCTGGTTGAGTCTCCGACGATTACGGACCGCATCAACCAGGGTGGTCTTGTCGGTTACGCCATTCTCGCCCTTGGCGCCGTGGGTCTGCTGATCGCTATCCTGCGCTTCGTCGGCCTGTCTACGGCCAGCCGCAAGGTAACAGCACAGCTCAAGCGTGACACTGCCAGCACGGACAACCCGCTGGGTCGCGTACTGGCGGCTTACGAGTCCAACCAGAATGCGGACACCGAAACCATCGAGCTGAAGCTCAGCGAAGCGGCGTTGAAAGAGATGCCGTCGCTGACCAAGGGCTTGTTGCTGATCAAAGTCATCTCCGTTGTGGCCCCGCTGATGGGACTGCTCGGAACGGTGACCGGTATGATCAAGACCTTCCAGGTCATCACGCTGTACGGTGCCGGTGACCCGAAAATGATGGCGGGCGGTATCTCGCAGGCCCTTATGACGACGGTACTGGGTCTGGTTGTGGCCATTCCGATGGTTCTGCTGCACACCGTTGTCAGCGGACAGAGCAAGAAGATCATCAACATCCTGCAGTCGCAGAGTGCCGGTCTCGTTGCCCAGCATTCCGAGAAGAGCCACTAGACCGGGGAGGTAGGCCATGCTTTGGCTAACTGACAGTATCGAGGCCATCCGCGACTTTATGGAGTTGGGCGGCCCGGTCCTCCGGTGGATCGCGTTGACGATTTTCCTGATGTGGGTCCTGATCATTGAGCGACTGCTCTTTTTCAGGTCCCACATGGCGCAGCTCGCCAAGGAAGTTCGTGACGCCTGGGAGTCGCGCCAGGAACGCCGTTCCTGGCACGCACACCAGATCCGGGAAATGATGATCTCGAAATACAGCATGCAGATGAACCAGGGGATTCCGATGATCCAGACTCTGGTCGCGTTATGCCCGCTGCTTGGCCTGTTGGGCACGGTTACGGGTATGATCAGCGTGTTTCAGGTGATGGCAGTATCGGGCTCCGGCAATGTACGGGCCATGGCGGCAGGCGTCTCGCAGGCCACGGTTCCGACAATGGCGGGCATGGTGGGTGCTTTATCCGGGGTCTTGCTTGTGACCCTTCTGACCCGGCGGGCAACGCGTGAGGTGGAGTTCCTCGAGGACTCGCTCACGATGGACCACTAAAGGAGACGGCTGTGCGTAGATCTGTACAACCTATCGATGATGAAGACGATAACGAGGTCAACCTGACTCCCATGCTCGACGTCGTGTTCATCATGCTGATTTTCTTCATCGTGACGGCTTCGTTCATCAAAGAGGCCGGGCTGGACGTCAATCGGCCGGACGCGCCGGAAACTAATGAGCCGACCGACAATCTAAGCATCATTGTGAACTTGACCGAGCGGAACGAGATCGAAATTGGCGGCCGCGTCATTGATCCCCGGGCTGTGAGGGCAAACATCGAACGTCTGCATGCGGAGGATCCGTCGGCACCGGTGGTGATACGTCCGCATATCAAGTCCAAGAACGAGTTGCTGATTCAGGTCATGGACTCGTCACGACAGGCGGGTGTCTACAACATTAGCCTTACCGACCCCATCGGCGGCTGATCGGAGGTAGCAAAATGCGCAAAAATCATGCAGCGGAACAGGAAGAAGCGGACGAGATTAACCTGACGCCGATGCTCGACGTCGTGTTCATCATGCTGATCTTCTTCATCGTGACCGCGTCGTTCATCAAGCAGCCCGGCGTCGATGTCACTCGCACGGACGCCTGGACGGCAGTCAAGATGCCGAAGGCCAACATCCTTATCGCGATCACGGAAGGCGACGAAATCTGGATCGACAAGAAAAAAGTCGATCCACGCAGCGTTCGTGAGAAGGTTGAGCAGCTGCTGGCGGAGAATCCCAAGGGCGAAGTCGTCATTCAGGCTGACAATGAGTCAACCCACGAGACGCTGACTATCGTCATGGAGGCCTGCAAGAAGGCAGGTGTGGGCAACGTCGCCATATCGACATCTGAGGTATAGACCTGCAGCGACAGCCGCGCCCTGACCGGACCGGCTGTCGAGGAGAGTAATATGATTGGACGCTATGCATTCGCGGTTGTCTCTGGCATCGCCATAACGCTCAGCCTGCTGTTCGTTATGCACCTGCTCATTGAGTACGGTGAAGACGCGGTGACCAAGGAGCGGCCCAAGTATCAGCTCGATTTCGTGCGCGTGAAGCGTAACGAGAACCTGAACGTCGACGACTACACGCCTGAGAAGCCGCCACCGCCGCCGGAAGTACCGCCCGAGATTCCGCCGCAGGAAATGGACGATCTGTCGGCTGACGGCCCGTCGATCAACATTGCGGCGCCAAGCGTCAGTGGAGCAGGCGATATCGGCGGTCCGGCCGGTATGAACGTCGCAGAGGGTGACTACCTGCCAATTGTCCGCGTAGCGCCTGTGTACCCGGCCCGCGCTTTGTCGAGAGGCCTTGAGGGCTACGTGGACCTGGTATTTACCGTGACGTCAGCGGGAACTGTTGCCGATCCGATGGTCGAATTCTCAACAAGCAGCCTGTTTGAGCGTGCCGCTATTCGCGCTGTGTTGAAGTTCAAATACAAACCACGCGTCGTTGACGGTGTGCCGATCGACGTTCCAAACGTCAAGACACGCATTTCCTTCAAGATTGAAGGTTGATTGAGGCAGGCGGGGAAACGTTTTAAAGGACTAATGTTGATGAACACACAGTTTATGAACCGAGTGCTGGCTACAGTTGCTTGCGTGATGCTTGCAGTCACGCCGGTCCTGGCACAGGACGACGATGAGCGCGCCAAGCGTGACCAGACCAAGACCAAGGAAGCGCAGGCTGTCAGCAAGGAAGTTTACGAGTCTATCCAGAAGGCGCAGGAGCTGGTCGATGCGAAAGACTACTCCGGTGCACTGCGCATCGTTGAGCGGCTCTACAATCCCGACAAGCTGACCGAGTATGAGCAGTCCAACGTACTGAACTACCTGGCGTTCATTCACTACAACATGGACAACATCCCGGCGGCCCTCAGCACCTACGAGAAAATCCTGCTGATTCCGAGTCTCGAGCCGACACTTCGCAAGCAGGCAACCTACACGGTAGCCCAGCTGCAGACGATGGAAGAGAACTACAAGAAGGCCCTCGAATACCTCGATGTCTGGTTTACCCTCGAGCCGAATCCGGCACCGGAGCCGTTCATTCTGAAAGCGCAAAACCTGTACCAGGAGCAGCGATACTCGGACATGATCCAGCCGGTGGAAGAGGCTATGCGAATCGCGCGGGAGCGCGAGAAGGAAGTGAAGGAAGACTGGTACGCGCTGCTGAACTTTGCGTATTTCCAGCAGGAAGACTATGCCAAGGTTCGCGACATCCAGAAGATTCTGCTCGAGAACTGGCCGAAGAAGCGCTACTGGTTCTCACTGGCTGGCGCGTTCACGGAACTTGGCGAAGACCGTAATCTGATCAATGCCTACAACGCGGCGTTCACGCAGGGCATGCTGGAGAAAGAATCCGAGTTCGTCACCATGGCTCAGCTTTTCATGCAGGCAGAGGTCCCGTACAAAGCGGCTGCGCTGCTCGAGGAAGAGATGGAAGCCGGCCGAGTGACAGCGTCGGCGAAAAACTATCGATTGCTGTCGCAGGCATTGATGCTGTCCATGGAGGACCAGCGCGCTATTCCGGCGTTGACTGAGGCAGCCAAGCTGACTGAAGACGGAGAACTCGACATTCGGCTTGGAAACTCCTATCTCAACGTCGGGGAATACTCCGAGTGCGCCAAGGCTGTCCGCAATGGAATCCGCAAGGGTGGCCTGAAGAGCGTCGAAAACGCGCAGATTTCGCTCGGCATGTGCCTGTATAACCTGCAGCAGTACGCCGATGCGAAAACCGCCTTCCAGTCTGCTGGCAAGGCTCGCAACCTGCGCCGTGTCGCTAATCAGTGGATTACCGTGATCGATGCGGATGTCGAACGTAATCGGCGAATTCGCGAAGCGGAACAGGCAGCTCGTCAACGCCAGCAGGAAGTGGAAGAGCGCCGGCGCCAGGCAAACCGCGCTTAAGCTACAAACTGTCACCATTTGGCACGCCAGGGGCGTTGACCGATTTCGGTCAGCGCCCCTAAACTATTGCCCCCCTGAAAGCACCCGAGAACATCAATGCCCAAGGTTATCTACGTTACCGCTGACGGAAACCGTACTGAAATTGAAGTCGCCAATGGCTATTCCGTCATGGAAGGCGCGGTCAATAACCAGATCGACGGCATTCTTGCCGAGTGCGGCGGCGCCTGTGCCTGTGCAACCTGCCACGGTTACATAGACGAAGCCTGGGTAGAGAAACTGCCGCCGATGGATGACATGGAAGACAGCATGCTCGACGCCGCCTTCGAGCGTAAAACCAACAGCCGCCTGACCTGCCAGGTCGAAATGAATGACGGCCTTGATGGCATCGTCGTCCACGTGGCTCAAAACGACTACTGATTAATTCCGGTTAACTCGAGGCCGCCGGCTGAAATTCTAAAGCCAGCGATGCGACCAGCCTGCCATGCACGATATGGCGCCAGCAGCCGTGCTGCGAACTGTCGTGTTACGCGGCGACGGCGAGGGTGCGTTTGTTGACGTGCTTTGGCCCACGTCGCCGGCCAGCGTGGTCACGACGGGTGCCGCAAGGCCACCGATTCGGAGTTTCCCGGGTTTGAATACCCGGTGTCGCTAGCGGAGACCGGTCTCCAGGCGACCGATTACCATGCGCTGGATTTCGCTGGTGCCTTCGTAGATTTCGGTGATCTTGGCGTCGCGGAAGTAGCGCTCCAGCGGCATTTCCTTGCTGTATCCCATGCCGCCATGAATCTGCACAGCCTGGTGCGTGACAAACATGGCCGTTTCCGACGCGTGCAGTTTGGCGACGCTGGAATTCAGCGTGTTCTTTTGCCCGGTCCTGACGTATTCCGCTTTTGCCCACGCAGCCTGCAGCACCAGCAGGCGGGACGCTTCGATTCGAACTTTCATGTCGGCTATTTTGTTTTGGATACTCTGGAAACTGCCGATGGCGCTGCCGAAAGCCTGGCGATCGCGGGACCATTCAAGTGATGCGTCGTAGGCTGCCTGAGCGATTCCGAGTGCTTGTGCCGCGATGCCGATACGGCCGCTGTCGAGCACTGTCATCGCGATCTTGAAACCCTGACCTTCATCGCCGATGCGATTTTCAACGGGACACTGGTAATCCGTCAGCTCGATCTCGCAGGTTGCCGAGGCCCGGATGCCAAGTTTGGGCTCGGTCTTGCCGCGGGCAAAGCCGTCTTGCTCGGTGTCGATCACGAATGCCGAGATACCGGTTTGCGTGCCGTCTGGCTGTTCAGTCTTCGCGAACACGACGATGTATTTCGCCACCGGTCCGGATGTGATCCACGATTTCTTGGCGTTGATCACGTAGTTCGAACCGTCAGCAGACAACACGGCTCGCGCGCGCATGGCAGCCGCGTCAGAGCCCGATTGCGGTTCCGTAAGCGCATAGGCACCGTTGACCTCACCGGAGGCGACCGGCTTCAGGAATCGCAGCTTTTGCTCTTCGTTACCAAACTTGAGCAGCGGCACGCCGAACAGCGAGTTATTGACGGACACGATAGTGCCGTGGGCCGCATCTGCCGCCGAGATCTCGGTCATCATCAATACGTAGCTGATCGGGTCGAGTCCGGCACCGCCGTACTCCTCGGGCACTTCGACGCCCATGAAACCGAGTTCACCGGCCTTGGCGATCGTATCAATCGGAAACTCGCCGCTTTGGTCAAACTGGGCAGCGACGGGGGCGATTTCGTTTTGCGCAAAATCCCGGGCGGCGTCGCGGATCATTTCCTGATCTTCGGTCAGTGCAAACTGCATAAGTCCTCCTTGAGAGACCTGAATTATACGAGCGAACCACTTCCGACCCATACAGTAAGCATGGTAGCGCACGGCGCGACTTGGGCCGGACGCTCAAAGCGCATAAAATCGCGACACTGCGGCGCGTCCAGCGCCCACTCACCAGCAATCAGGAGTAGACACTATGGCGATCCAGTCCGGCGAAAAACTGCCCAGCGGCACCTTTGGAATTATGACGGAATCCGGTCCGGGTGCGATGTCCACGGACGAGTTGTTCTCGGGCAAGAAAGTGGTCCTGATCTCGGTACCGGGCGCGTACACACCGACCTGCTCGATGAACCATCTGCCGGGTTTCGTCGATCATGCGGACGCCATACTCGCCAAGGGTGTGGATACCATCGCGTGCACCGCCGTCAATGACGTGTTCGTGATGGATGCCTGGGGCAAGGATCGTGGGGTTGGTGACAAGGTCACGATGCTCGCGGACGGCAACGGCGACTACGTGAAGGCCCTTGGACTGGAGATGGACGGAACGGCGTTCGGTCTTGGCATTCGAGGCCAGCGCTTCGTCATCGTTGTCGACGACGGTGTGGCAACTCACCTGGCTGTTGAGGCGCCGGGTGCGTTCGAGGTCAGCAGCGCTGAAGCTGTGCTCGATAAGCTCTGAGCCAAACAACAGGTACAAAAAAGGCGCCGAATGTGGCGCCTTTTTTTGGTGCCTTGAAATCCCGGGCTAACTCTCAAGAGCCTGCGTCAACTCCGGAACGATGTTGAAGAGATCGCCAACGAGGCCGATATCGGCGACTTCGAAAATCGGTGCCTCTTCGTCTTTGTTGATGGCCACAATCGTGCCGGCGTCCTTGATGCCGGTCAGGTGCTGAATCGCGCCGGAGATACCTATCGCGATGTACAGTTCCGGTGCGATTATCTTGCCGGTCTGGCCGACCTGCATTTCATTTGGCACATAGCCCGCGTCGACCGCGGCACGCGACGCGCCAACCGCGGCACCCATCTTGTCGGCGAGTGTGTAGATAATGTCAAAATTCTCGGAACTGGCCAGCGCGCGCCCACCGGAAATCACCTTGCCAGCAGTCTGCAGATCGGGACGATCCGACTGTCCTGATTGCAAAGAGACATACCGCGTGTGATCCGGGATCTCGGCGTCGATCGTGGTCTCGACGATCTCGGCAGTGCCGCCGTCGGCCGCCGCCTTGAAGGACGCGGTGCGAACGGTGGCAACCACGACCGCGTCAGTCGGTGCTTCGACACTGACGATCGCGTTACCAGCATAAATCGGGCGCTCGAAGGCGTGGCTGCCATTCACAGTCATGATATCGGATACCTGGTTGACACCAAGCAGGGCGGCTACCCGCGGCATCAGATCCTTGCCGAAAGTTGTCGACGGTCCGAACACGTGCGTGTGGCCCTCGGCAAGCTTCGCAACCTGGGGTGCCTGTATTGCAGCCATCGGGCTCGCATTGGCGTCGTGGCTGATGGCAAGAACCTTGTCGACGCCCCGGATGGCGGCCGCCTGGCCTGCCAGCGCTGACGCATCATCAGCGAGTACGGCAACCGCGATGCTGGCACCGTCAATCTGGCTCGCGCAGCTCACGCTCTTGGCGGTGCTCGTGTTTAACGTGCTGCCGTCATGTTCAGCAATGATCAGGATGTTACTCATCACAGAAGTCCCTTGTCTTTAAGTGCAGAAACGAGTCCGGGGACGTCGTCTACCATGATGCCTTTCTGGCGAACCGCCGGCGGCGCAAACGCGCTTTCCTTAATAGCCGGTGGCCGTTCCACACCGAGCTCGGCCAGGCCGATTTCGTCCAGCGGCTTCTTTTTTGCCTTCATAATGTCCGGCAGTTTCACGTAGCGAGGTTCGTTAAGACGCAGATCAGCCGTCACAACCGCCGGCAGGTCGATTTCGATTGTCTCGAGGCCCGTATCGACCTCGCGGGTCACCTTGGCGGTGTTGCCATCGAAGGTCACTTCAGATGCGAATGTCGCCTGTGGTCGTCCCCATATTGCCGCCAACATCTGGCCGGTCTGGTTGTTGTCCTCGTCGATCGCCTGTTTGCCGAGTAACACGAGATCCGGCGATTCGCGCTCGATGACGGACTGGAAAATTCGAGCGCGTGTCAGGGGATCCAGCGTGTCGTCGGTGGAAACCAGAATCGCCCGGTCAGCGCCCATGGCCAGTCCGGTTCGTAGTTGCTGCTGCGACTCTGACGTGCCAATTGACAGAACGATCACCTCACTGGCTTCACCGCGTTCGCGGATTCGCAGCGCTTCTTCCAGCGCGATTTCGTCAAACGGGTTGATGCTCATTTTGACGCCGTCGGTTTCGACACCGGAACCGTCGCCCTTGACACGAACGCGTACGTTGTAATCGACCACGCGTTTGAGGCCGACAAGAATCTTTTCCACTAGACAAGTCTCCGCGGGCTTTGCGCCCAAAAAAACGGGCGATGCCCGTTACGATATTGTCTCGAAGCCACGCGCTGTGTACAAGGGTGGCCATGACCCGAGAACGCTTGCTGTGTACCCCCGCCGAACTGTACGAACGCCTGCAGACGGGCCACTGCACGGTTCTGGACAGTCGCTTTAATCTGATGCAGCCGACACAGGGTGCCGATCAGTACCGTGACGCGCACATCCCTGGTGCTGCTTATGTTCATCTCGACAATGAGTTGTCGTCGCCACCAGAGCCCAACACCGGGCGACACCCGCTGCCGTCGCC
>JBCCNM010000062.1:0-18151 GCA_039025835.1 Pseudomonadota bacterium
GTAGCGCATGGCAGCCCCGTCCAGCGTAACCACTGAACCGCCCGCCTGCTCAACGACCGCCTGGGCAGCTGCAGTATCCCATTCCGAGGTCAGGCCCAGGCGCGGGTAAAGATCGGCGCCGCCCTCGGCAACAACACAAAACTTCAGCGAGCTGCCCATGGCAACGATTTCCGTGTCACCCAGTCGTTGCAGATAGGCGTCAAGATCCGCGCTGCGATGCGAGCGGCTGCCGACCACCCTGGCCGGCTCGTGGCTGTGGCTGGCGACACGAATCTTTTCGCGCTGTCCATCGGCGGTGCGTTTTTCCGCACCTTCACCGGCGACGCCGATGTACGTCACCCCGCTGACCGGCACATGGACGATGCCGAGCGTCGGTCGACCGTCCTCGATCAGCGCGATGTTCACGGTGAACTCGCCGTTGCGTTTGACGAATTCCTTGGTGCCGTCGAGCGGATCGATCAGCCAGTAGCGATCCCAGCCGGAGCGGGTGGCGAAGTCGGGCAGACCGTCTTCCTCGGAAATGATCGGCAAAGACGGAAACAGCGATTCGAGGTTCTCGCTGATCACGTGATGCGAAGCGAGGTCCGCCTTGGTCAGCGGTGACGCATCGTCCTTGCTTTGCACGTCAAAATCGGTGGCGTAGACTTCCATGATCGCCGCGCCGGCCTCAATGGCGACCGCGACGACCGGCTCCACAACGTCTCCGTAATTCATTCCTGCTGCCAGTGTTCCCCCACACCGTGAGTATAGAGAAAACACACCCCAAAACCATGCTCGACTGTTGCGAGACGCTGATGCTCGACATGGACGGAACCCTGCTCGATCTCGCCTTCGACAACTACATGTGGTTGCATCACGTGCCGGAACGCTACGCGGCAGTGCACGATCTGCCGCTGGAGACGGCCCGACAACAGCTTTACCAGCGCTTCAAGGAGCTCCGCGGCCAGCTCAGCTGGTACTGCCTCGATCACTGGTCGGACACGCTCGGGCTGGACATCGAGGCGTTGCATCGCGAGCAGAACCACCGGGTCGGTTACCTGCCCGGCGCCGAGGACTTTTTGCGCGAGGTTTCGCGGCGCGACGTCCGCGTACTGATGGTGACCAATTCACATGCCGGTACACTCCACATCAAAGACGAGGTGACCGGCATCACGCAGCATTTCGATCGTATTTATACTTCGCATCAATTCGGCCATCCGAAAGAGGATCGTCCGTTTTGGGAGGCGCTGCGCGAAGAGGAGGGCTTTGACCCGGCGACGACCCTGTTCGTCGATGACAACCACGATGTGCTGGCCGGCGCCGAACACTACGGCATTGGCATGCTGGTCAATGTGACACGGCCGGATACTTCAAAGCCGGGACACGACAGTCGGCACTACGCCGGTGTTGCGGCCGTGACAGAATTGATCAGCGGCGACTAGTCTGCCGCCGGCTTGTCGGACGTCGGCTTGCGGCGTCGGCGTCGCGGCCGCTTTTTCGAGTTGCCGCCACCGTCCCGACGTTGCTGCGGTTTGCGACGTGGGCGGCTGGATGGCTTGTCGATCGGCGGCAGGTCGCCCGGTTCGTAACCCGCCACCATGATCTTGTGCCCGATGTAGTCTTCGATGTCCGGCAGTGACATGGCGTAGGTCTCGCAGCCAAAGCTGATCGCGTCACCGGCAGCACCGGCACGGGCGGTGCGCCCGATGCGGTGTACATAGTCTTCCGCGTCCTGCGGCAGGTCGTAGTTGATCACGTACTGCACGTCCGGGATGTGCAGACCACGTGACGCCACGTCGGTGCCGATCAGCACAGACAGTTCGCCTTTCTGAAACTGCAGCAGCATGCGCAGACGCTTCTTCTGCGGCACATCGCCGGAAATCGCCGCAGCCTCGATTCCGTTAGTCTCCAGGTATGCCAGCACACGCTCGGCCTCCCGCTTCATGTTGACGAACACCATGATGCGTGCGGCGCCCATTTCGCGGATGAGGCCGATCAACAGCGGCAGCTTTTCTTCGTTCGACGGGAAGAAGATCGCCTGACGAACCCGGTCGGCGGTTACCTTGTCGGGTTCGATTCGCACCAGCTCCGGCTCGTTCATGTGCTCATACGCAAGCTCCATGACGCGATGCGACAGTGTTGCCGAGAACAACATGTTCAGTCGCTGGTCCGGCGGCGGCAATCGACGCAGCAGGTAACGAATGTCCTTGATAAAGCCCAGGTCAAACATGCGGTCCGCTTCATCGAGAACGGCGACCTGCACCTTGTCGAGGCGAAACACGCCCTGCTTGTAGTAGTCGATAATGCGACCGGGGGTACCGATAAGCAGATCGACGCCGTTTTCGAGCGTGTTGCGCTGCTTCTCATAGTCGGTGCCACCGAAGGCCAGCCCGACCTTCATGCCGGTGGATTCACACAGTGATTCCGCGTCGTTGGCAATCTGCACAGCAAGTTCACGCGTCGGTGCCAGCATAAATGCGCGTGGTTGCTTGCGCTCACTGTCGAGCGGTTCGGTTGTCAGCAAGCGCTGGAAGGTTGCGATCAGGAAGGCCGCTGTCTTGCCGGTACCGGTCTGCGCCTGGCCGGCGACATCAAGACCCTTGATGGCGATCGGCAGTGTATTGGCCTGGATCGGTGTGCAAAATTCGAAGCCGGCGCTGCGAATGCCGGCCTGGACCTGCTCATGCAGGTCGAGCGCGTCAAATCTGAGGTCGCTCAGATGATCTTGGGACATAAAAACTCGGGGTCAGAATAGTTGCTTAAACACTTGCAAAATGGCGCGGGAAGGGGTCAAATTAACGTCAATTCGACGCGACAACCGTCGCACTCGCCACTTTCCTCATACTCATCCAGTAAGAAACCGGACTAAGTCGGCATAGATTCGCGACAGTGTGCCTGAATGTGCAGGCAGCGTCATCCAATTTCCGCAGCTCGCCGTGGTAGGGGTTCACCGGCGACGCGACACAATCTCAATGTTTTCGCTTTCAAGATAAGGAGTACCACCAGTGAGCGACAAGATCGTCCACACGAGCGACAGCAGTTTCGAAACCGATGTGATAAACGCTGACAAGCCCGTCCTGCTGGACTTCTGGGCGGAGTGGTGTGGCCCGTGCAAGATGATTGCGCCGCTGCTCGACGAAGCAGCCGAGGCCTACGCCGACAAACTGTCGATCGTCAAAATGAACATCGATGAAAATCCGAACACACCGCAAAAGTTCGGTATTCGCAGCATTCCGACCTTGATGCTCTTCAAGGACGGCAATGTGCATGCGCAAAAACTGGGTGCGATGTCGAAATCGCAATTGGATGAATTCCTGGACAGTAATCTGTGAGAGGGTACTTGGGTACATCAACGAAAAGCCGGCCCAACAAGCAGGGCGGCAACAAGGCTAAAGGCAACACCAACCGACGTCGTCGTCGGCGTTCGCCGCAGGGCGAGTTTCCGGATGATGAGGAAAACTTAGAAATCATCCCGCCGGAGCAGCTCGAAGCCAGCAAGAACATCATGAACCTGTCGGAGCTCAAGACCCGACCGGCCGCTGATCTTGTTGAGCTCGGAACGTCTCTGGGCCTCGAGAACCTGGCGCGTTCGCGCAAGCAGGACATCATTTTCTCTGTGCTCAAGGCGCACGCCGCCAACGGAGAGGATATCTACGGCGAAGGTACGCTCGAGATCCTGCAGGACGGCTTTGGCTTCCTGCGCTCGGCCGACAGTTCCTACCTCGCGGGTCCGGACGATATCTACGTCAGTCCGAGCCAGATTCGCCGCTTTGCACTGCGTACCGGTGACACGGTCTCGGGGCTGATCCGCCCGCCTAAAGATGGCGAGCGCTACTTCGCGCTTCTCAAGGTTGGCCAGATCAATCACGACGGCCCGGAGAATGCACGTACCAAGGTCCTGTTCGAGAACCTGACGCCGCTGTTCCCGAAAGACCGGCTGCTGCTCGAACAGGGCAATGGCAGTACCGAAGACCTGACGGCACGCATCATCGACATGGTCGCGCCGATCGGCAAAGGTCAGCGTGGCCTGATCGTATCGCCGCCGAAAGCCGGTAAGACGATGTTGCTGCAGAATATCGCGTCGGCCATCTCGGCCAACAACCCGGAAGTGGACCTCATGGTCCTGCTCATCGATGAGCGTCCGGAGGAAGTCACCGAGATGGAGCGTACGGTGCGTGGTGAGGTCGTGTCGTCGACGTTCGACGAGCCGGCCAGCCGTCACGTGCAGGTTGCCGACATGGTTATCGAAAAAGCCAAGCGACTGGTCGAGCACAAGCGCGACGTCGTTATTTTGCTCGATTCGATTACGCGTCTCGCACGTGCCTACAACACGGTCGTGCCGTCGTCTGGCAAGGTTCTGACCGGCGGTGTCGATGCCAACGCACTGCACCGGCCGAAACGCTTCTTCGGTGCCGCGCGCAACATCGAGGAGGGCGGCAGCCTGACTATCCTGGCCACGGCGCTGGTGGATACCGGTTCGAAGATGGACGAGGTGATTTACGAGGAATTCAAGGGCACCGGTAACATGGAAATCCACCTGGATCGCCGCATTGCCGAAAAGCGTGTCTTCCCGTCGATCAACATCAACCGCTCCGGCACTCGCAAGGAAGAGTTGCTCACCGTTCCGGACGAGCTGCAGAAAATGTGGGTTCTGCGCAAGGTGCTGCATCCTATGGACGAGCTCGCCGCCATCGAGTTCCTGCTGAACAAACTGCAGGATACGAAGACCAACACGCAATTTTTCGAGGCGATGAAGCGCTAGTTTAAGAGCCATCTGCGGTCTTATGCCGCGAAACTCTAACGACCCGGGACCGTCGTGACTATTGTCACTTTTGCACGGTACCGGGTTTGTTTTTTTATACAGGCGTAAATGCCGGGTATCACCGGATGCCTTTATTCGCTGGATGACCGACTTACAATGCTGCGCATGCCACGACCGTTTCTGACAACGATTCTATTCCTGCTCTCGGCTACCGCTGTGGCGCAGCAAAAGGTCGCCGTCAGTGTTTCGCCGCTCGGTGACCTGCTGGTAAATCGTGACGTGCGGGCGACAGCGACGGTGGTCTCGGCCAATGAGCCCGTGGTCACGGCACAGATCGCGGCGCTGGTAAATGCGGTGTTGCACGATGTGGGTGCCCGTGTCGACAAGGGTGAATTGCTGATTCGTCTGGATGATGACAACGCCGGTCTGGCACTGGCGCAGGCGAAGGCGAGTCTCGCTGCACTGGATGCGCAGGTGCTGGAGGCGTCCAGCCGTGCCGAGAACGCCGAGGAGCTGCTCGCGCGAAATTTTATCTCCGATGAGGAACTCGTCGCTCGCCGTGCGGCGCTGGCGGTCGTCGAGGCGAATCGCGAGGCGCAGCGGGTAGCCGTGCAGGCTGCCGAGCTGGATGTCTCGCGGACACGAATCACGGCGCCCTTCGACGCCGTCATCGTCGAGCGCCGTGCGCAGGTTGGCGGCTACGTGCAGCCGGGCTCACCGCTGCTTACCCTGTCGCAGCTCGGCGGCCAGGAAGTGGATGCCGAGATCGACGCCCGATATCGCGGCTCGCTGTCGATTGGTACCGAGGCCGTTTTCGACAGTCGCGGCACACGCTGGCCTGTCCGCCTCGAGCGACTGTCGTCGGTTGTCGACCCGATCAGTCGCACGGTCCGCGGGCGTTTTCGATTCGTCGACGGGGAGGCGGATACCGGCAGCAGCGGTGAGATTATCTGGAACGACCTGAGCGGCGTGTTGTCGGTCAACGTGATCGTTGAGCGCAACAACCAGCTCGGTGTCTTCGTCGCCGATGGCGAGACTGCGCGATTCGTCGTGATTGACGGCGCGCAGCAGGGACGTCCGGCCGCGGTAAACCTGCCGGCGGAGACCCTGGTCATCATCCGCGGCCAGAACCGGCTGCAGGACGGTGATGCGATCGAGGTCCTCGCGCAATGAAAATGATGCGCGTGTTGTTGACCAACGATCCGTTGGTCAACATCCTGTTTGCCGTTGTGCTCGTCATGGGCCTGGCGTCCTACCTGACGATGCCGCGCGAGCAGGACCCGGAGATCAACTTCAATTTCGTCAGTATCAGCACGGTACTGCCCGGCACCTCCGCGGCCGATGTGGAGCAGCTCGCGACCGGACCACTCGAAGACGCCCTGCGCAACGTCAAGGACATTCGCTACGTCGAGAGCAAGTCGCGCGAGAACGTGTCCGAGATTCTTGTCCGCTTTCGTGAACTGAGCGAGCGCGAATTCGACAAGCGTGTCACCGATCTGCGTCGCGAGATACAGAGCAAGGCCAACGACGAGCTGCCGGAGGATGCCGAGGACCCCCGCGTAATCGAAATCACCTCGTCAAACGGTTTTCCAACCGCCACGGTGCTGCTGATCGGCCAGGCCTACGATGAGGATCTGCGGCGCCAGGCCAAGACGGTGCAGGACGAGCTCGAGCGCGTTCGCGGTGTCGACCAGGTGCAGGCGTTCGGCTTTAACGAGCCCGAGCTGCATGTGGTCATTGACCCGGCGGCACTCGTTATACATGGACTGACGGCCGCCGATGTGGCGGACCAGTTGCGTTCGGCGTATCGCGATGTCTCGGCTGGCGAGGTCGGTGTCGGCAACGAGGCCTGGCTGTTGCGAGTGGCCGGCAAGACCGCCGATCCGGACGCGCTTGCCGGATTTCTCGTGTCCCCGCGCGGTGCTCCCAACCTGAAGATACCGCTCGACCGTATTGCCAGTGTGCGTCGCGCGCATGAAGAAGAAAGCCAGCTGGTCAGCAGTGCGGGCAGCCCGGCTATTTCGATGGCCGTTACCAAGGTTGCGTTCAGTAACACGCTGGAGCTTGTCGAGCGTATCAATGCCTACATTGCTGAAAAGAACCGCTGGCTCGAGGCGTCCGGGCTGAGGCTCGTGCTGGCGGATGACCAGACCGTGATGACCCGCAAGGCGATCGGAGTCATGCAAAATAATGCGGCACTCGGTCTCACCCTGGTTTTGATGGTCTGCTGGCTGTTTCTCGGCGTGCGCATCGCGGCGTTTGTGACGATGGGCATCGCGTTTTCCATTGCCGGTGCATTCTGGGCGCTCAGTGTTCTGGGCAGTACGGTCAATGTGTCGGTTTTACTGGGTATCGTTATCGTTCTCGGCATGCTGGTCGACGATGCCGTGGTGGTCGTCGAGGCGCTGTACTATCGACTGCAGCGCGGCCAGGAGGCCGTCAGTGCGGCGCTCGATGCGCTGCTTGAAGTCGGTCGCCCCGTGTTGTCAGCGGTTTTAACCACCATCTCGGCATTTCTGCCGCTGATGCTGCTGCCGGGCATCGTCGGTGAATTCATGCGAGTTGTACCGATAGTTGTGGCGCTGGGGCTGCTGGTCAGTCTCGTCGAGGCCTTCTGGATTCTCCCGGCACACGTGATCAGCGTGTCGCAAAAACGCGCCGTGTCCGCCACCGGGCACTTGAAGAGCTGGCGCGGACGCTGGACACATCTGCTGCGCATCCGTTACACCAAGGCGCTCGCCTTCGTGTTCCGTCGCCCACTGCCGTTTTTTGCGATCGGTGCACTGCTGTTTGTGTTGTCTATCGTGGCGCTGGCGACCAACCGGGTAAAGGTGGACTTTTTCGCTTCCGACCCGTTCCGAATTGTCTATATCAACATCGACATGCCCACCGACGCACCGCTCGAGGAAACTCTTGCGCAAGTCAATCGTATCCAGGCGGCGGTCGAGCCGCTGATCGAGGAAGGTGAATTGCGTGCGATGCTAGGTACCGCCGGTCTGCGTTTCACCGATGTCGAGGCTCTGTTCGGTGACAATTACGGCCAGGTCCAGTTGTCTCTAAACCCGGAGCGCGACGGCAGCCGCAAAGTGACCGAGGTGCGTGACGCCGTTCGTGCTGCGGTCGAGCAGGCCGCCGGCAACGCGACCATTTCCTATTTTATTCCGTCAGGCGGGCCGCCGACGGAACGTGATATTTCGATCAAGATGGTCGGTGATGACTATGAGGAGTTGCGAACTGCGATCTCGCGGCTCAAGGATATCGTGGCCACGATACCGGGCGCGGACAATATCGAAGACGATGACGTACCCGGCCGCCAGGAACTGACTCTCGAGCTCGACAACCGCGCCATCCGCGATGCGGGCCTGGCGCCCGGAGACGTGGCGCGCTTGCTGCGTCTGCATGTCGACGGTGAAGTGGTTGCGTTCACGCGCGACCGCGGTGAGAAAGTGGAGCTGCGAGTCCGCGGGCCGGAACGCAACGTGCGCGAGGTTGATGTGATCCTAGACGATCCGATTGCATTGCCGACCAGCGGTTCGACCACGTTCCGGGCGCTGACCGTCAGTCGCATCCAGCAGACCAGCGGCACAATCAAGCACTACAACTATCGGCGTTCGATTACCGTGCTGGCGGACCTCGGCGACGGCTCACCGGACACGATTACGGCAAACCGACAGATTGTCGACACCTGGCTTGCGGGCCAGCAGGACTATCCCGGTGTGGCGCTCGAGCTCTCCGGGGCATTCGACGATATCGAAGAGAGCCTCGACTCGATGCTGATCCTGTTCCTGTTCGGACTGGCGCTGATCTACCTGATTCTTGCGACGCAGTTCAAAAGCTACTTCCAGCCGCTGTTGATTCTGTTCACCGTGCCGATGGCCTTCACCGGCGTCGTATTCGGTCTGTTCATCACCCAGTATGCGCTCAGCCTGTACACCTTGTACGGCATCGTGGCCCTCACCGGCATTGCGGTAAACGCTGCGATTGTGCTGATCGACGCGACCAACTCTCGCATAGCGGACGGCATGCGTCCGCTGCACGCGGTCATGTATGCGGCACGCCGCCGCGTCGTGCCGATTCTGATGACGTCGCTGACGACGATCGCCGGCCTGTTTTCACTGGCCACCGGGCTCGGCGGCAAGTCGGCACTGTGGGGGCCGGTTGCGGCGAGCATGGTGTTTGGCCTGATGGTCGGCACGGTGCTGACCCTGTTCCTGATACCGGTGCTGGCACGCGCCTTTATGCGGCTGCGCGATCCGGCCATCCGTCGCAGCCTGCTGCCGCGTTTCCTGGTGCGAGAAACCGTCTGAGCCAGGCGCTCAGGGCACGCCCTGACCGAGCGCCCGTTCCAGCAGGCTGTACCACTCTTCGCGCTGCAGCTCGATGGCGTCAGCCTCCGAGCATTGCCGCAGTCGGTCGATATTGGTGGTGCCAACCACCGGCTGGATCCCGGCCGGATGCCGCAGCAGCCAGGCGAGTACGATTGCCGCCGGATTGGTGCCGTAGCTGTTTGCCAGCTCGTGCACGAGTGCGGATGCATGATGCACGTTTTCGGGGGCATCGTGCGGCGGGTGCACAAGATCACCCTGAGCAAGCGGTGACCACGCCTGCAGCCGGATATCGTGCAGCCGGCAGTAGTCGAGTGTGCCGACCGCTGAGGCAAACGCCTGTGGCATGTTGATTCGCGCACCTTGCGCGATCAGCTGGCAGTGCATCAGGCTGAGCTGAACCTGGTTGACGATCAGCCGACGACCGACGGCTTTCGACAACAGCTCTATCTGCCCCCAGTCAAAGTTGCTGACGCCAAAAAAGTGCACCTTGCCGCTGGACGACAGTTCGTCAAAAGCGCGCGCGACTTCGTCGGTTTCCATCAGCAGATCCGGGCGGTGCAGTAACAGGACATCGAGGCTGTCGATCTGCAGCCGCTGCAGACTGCCTTCGACACTGCGCACAATGTGCTGATAGCTGAAATCGTAGCGGCCGGGAGGCCCGTCATCGTAGGTGTCGCCGGCAAAGCGGATGCCGCATTTTGACTGAATCACCATTCGCTCGCGCCAGCCGCGGTTCCTGGCCAGCACATCACCAAACACCGTCTCGCAGTTTCCGGCACCGTAGATGTCCGCGTGGTCGAACAGGTTAATGCCGATATCGAGTGCGCTGCCGATCAGCGCCTCGCGGTCGCCGATGTCGGTCAGCCGATTGAGGTTCATGCAGCCGAATGCGAGTTTTGATGCGTCAATGGCGCCTTCAACGAGCGTGTACTGTTTCACATACTGTCCTCTGCGAGTACCGCATCGGCAAGCTCGCGCATTGAGAAAAACTGAAAGTCAAAGCTCGGCCAGGTGTCCAGCGCTTTGGTCGCCCCCCAGTCGCCGGATTCCGACAAGCGCTGCCGATCAATCCACGCATTGCTGATACCGTGCCGATTAGCCACCTGGTGGTCGTGCATCAGACTCTGCGCGGTGTGTAACAGTTCGCTTTTGTCGCACTGCAGATCCGCCTGCACCCGGTCGAGCAGGTAACGGAAGTTCGCGTCGTCGGGTTTGTAGCTGCCGATGTCTTCGGCCAGGTACAGCGCATCGAAGGTCACACCGAGTTTTCCAGCGGATGCAGCGAAGCTCGCATGATCAACGTTGGACAGGACAACCAGGTGGAAGTGGCGTTGTAATTCGCGCAGTGCTTCTGCCGTGTCGGCGAATGCCGGCCAGTGGGCGACCGAGTGAGCGAAGGCTTCATCGAGTTCCATCGAGCTGGATGCGCCAAACTCCGTCGCCAGTGCGTGGTGCACGTCGTGCAGGATCGTGCGGTAGTTTGCATCGGGAGAGACCGACTCCAGACGATGCTCATGTTCGCCGAAGCTACGCAGCGCGTCAGCTCGACTGAGCGGGGCCTCGAGCTGCATTAGCAATGGCTGCAGGGCATCCCAGATTCCGGTCTCCCAGTCGATCAGCGTGCCGTAGCAGTCGAAGCTCAGGACCTTGAAGTCGAGCAGTTTCCTGTCCGCGATCAGTCGTTCGTTCACAGCTTCGAAGTCTACTGCAACGCGCAAAAAAAAAGCGCTGACGAAACCGTCGGCGCTTTCTGTGCTGTGTTCCGATAACGGATCAGAGCTTGACGATGTTCTCCGCCTGCGGGCCTTTCTTGCCCTCGGTGATGGTGAACTCGACTTTTTGTCCCTCAGCCAGGGTCTTGAAGCCGTCGCCGGCGATTGCGCTGAAGTGGACGAAGACGTCGGGACCGCCTTCCTGCTCGATAAATCCGAATCCCTTGGATTCGTTGAACCATTTAACGGTTCCGGTAACTGTAGCCATGATGTTCCTCGTGAAGCTTAAATAAGTAGACTGGTTCTAATGAACCGTGAAGCTGAAACTGTTGCTACTACTTATGAAGCTTGGGTCACGGGGGGTGACGGGCTGGCGTGCATAAATATTAGACATCTTTTCAAGCTGCGTAACAGTATAACGGCGAGCGAGTGGGGCGACGACAGTCGCTGCGTGAATTTTTTTTGACAATGTCGCCCCGGATCCGATCAGGGCAGGGCCTGGAAATCGCGGATGATAAACGCTTGCTCGTCGTCGGCCCGGTGGTCGCTCCAGTCGACGCGAATAATTTCCGGATAGCCAAATTCTGAGTGAAAGGAAACACTTAGCGAGTCGGCGTAACGCGCTGCGTTGTGCAAAAGCCGGAACAAATCGTCCACGGCGACCGGCTCCGGCGGCGCTGGCGTGGCTCCCGTTGTAGATTGTTCAAATGTCCTACTATAACTAAATGATCTAAGCCCGTTCTCGACCGTTACCGTGAACGGTTTCCGGTATTCCGGCGGGCAGTAGCATTCTCGCTCGACGGTAAAGCGGTATCTCGCGGGTTGATTTTGCACCCACTGCGCTTCCCGGGTCGCCACGTCGATCGCCGCCTGGTCCTCAGGCGGTGGCGCATCGACGATCGTGAAGAAGTAGCCGACAGAGACAAACACAATCATCAACAACACCACGCCGGCGAACAGGGTCGCGGTCTGGAAGGCCGGTTTGCTTTTGACGCTTGCTTTCACAGTTATCCAAGGTAAACCGCCAGAATCGCGATCGCTGAGCAGCCGATCACAGTAAAGGTGACCAGCATGCCGAATTGCCGATAGCGCAGGTTTTCGCGAACCTGGGACACGCCGAAGGCGTGCGACACGCGGCCGATCATCAGCGCACCACCGAGTGCGTGAATCCAGGCCGAACTGCCCCACAGCGTCTCCACAAAGAACATCGCCAGAAGCGCCATCGGGATGTATTCGCAGAAATTGGCCTGCACGCGCATCGCGCGTAGCAAGCCGGCGTCGTCCCCCGGACCGACGGCGATTCGGGTCCGGACGCGCGAGCGAATGGTGAGAATGCTCAGGCAAATGAGCATCAGCGCGAACAGCGCTACGTAAAGCGGTGTGATCATGAACACAGTCCCTCCTGTTGGTGCTCGTGACACTAATCAGATGGCACGACCAAGTCGAGACGGACTGCGACGTAAAGCGCTATTTCCATTTAGTAAAGTAAACTTGACTTCTAGTGGGCAACGACTATGATATAGACAAGTTTACTTTACATTTAGTCAAAGGGGATAGACAAATGGCGCACGATACACGCTCGCGGGTGTCCAGAAACCTGCACGATACTCGCCGACTCGCGGTGTGGACGCTGGCCTGGCTCGTCACACTGGCCCTGGTGGCTTTTGGCCCGGTCCTTCTCTGGGACAAGAATCCGCTGATCACCGGCGCGCTAATCGTCCTTAATCTCGGTATCGGCAGCGGCATGATCATAGCCAATATCCGGTTTGTCGCCGGGCTCGACGACCTGCAAAGGCAGATACAGCTCGAGGCCATGGGCATCGCCCTCGGCGTGGGGCTGATCGTCGGACTCAGCTACTCGATGCTCGACATCACGGACCTCGTCGCCTGGAACGCCGAGATTTCCCATCTTGTTTTTGTGCAGGGCTTCACCTACCTCGGTGCGGTGTTGCTTGCCAGCCGGAGGTATCAATGAAAAATCGGCTCAAGGTCCTGCGCGCCGAACGTGACTGGACACAGGCACAGCTCGCGGATGCGCTGGATGTCTCGCGGCAAACAATCAACGCGATCGAAAAAGGCAAGTTTGATCCCAGTCTGCCGCTCGCGTTCAGGTCGGCTCGCCTGTTCAACTGTCGAATCGAGGATATTTTCGAGGATGACGGCGACTGACGGGCAGTAACCCGTGTTCGTCTATCCACCCACAAAAAAGTCGAGCACACTGCCCAGTGTCGACTGGTCGGTACGGTAGATTTCGGTGTACTGGCAGTTTGTGCAGCTCACCGTGGTGAACCGCTTGTTTTGCACGTCAAACATCTTCGAGATGGCGCCCCCGGTTGCGCGAAACTGGTCCGCCTCAAATTCCAGGTTTCCACACTTCACACATGTCCAGTTCCGGTGTTGCATCCGGCTTTCCCCCCAAGGTTTGCTAAGGAACTGATAGTACGCGCTTGTCGCGACGCCTACATACAGTACCTTGTCGCCCGTTGTGGTTTCAGAACGCAATCACCAGCAATCGTTCAGGTTGTTGGTGGATCGAAACGATTGGCGAAGGTAAACGCCTCCGCCGTCGGCCCGTGGCTCCAGAGACGTTCAAAACGCCGGCGTGTATCGTCGATACGGGGCAGCTCATTGTCGGGTAGCCACCACAGCACAAATGAGGCCCGTGTAGCGGGATCGAACCAGTCGGCCTTTTGCCTCATTACCTCGACGTGCGCGGACCGGTAGACGTAGGCGCTAAGGGCGTGCTCGTCTCTCCACACGGTCAGGTTGAATAGCAGTGCCGGCTCCTCGAACACCGCGCGGGCTTCATCATCCACCGCATCGCCCTTGGCGCGCCAAATAAAGCCGGGCGTGCGTTCGGCGAGCATATTGATCTCATCGAGCCGGCTGGTAAAGCCGACCATCTCGGCCGAGTCGAGCGGGTATCGGCTGATTGCGATGTTTGAATGGGCCAGGTGCCAGCCTGTCATGATCGCTTCTCCCAATGGCGCGCGGGCGGCGGAGTATCCGGAGGCAGCCTCGCAAATGCAAGCCCGCGGCTGCGACTACAGCGACAGTGATCCTTCAAGTACGCAGACAGCTGTGCCGGTGATCAGCACCCGGTCATCTTTGAGCTCGCACAGCAAGTCGCCACCTCGCTGAGACACCTGGCGAGCAGAAAATCTGCTCTTGCCGAGCCGCTCACTCCAGACCGGTGCCAGCTGTGTGTACGCCGAACCGGTCACCGGGTCTTCCGGTACCCCGGCCCGCGGTCCGAAAAAGCGAGCGACAAAGTCATATTCCGCCGCCGCTGCAGTGATGATGACGCCGCGCGTGTCGACGTCGGCCAGTCGTGCAAGGTCGGGTTGTACGCTTCGCACAAAGTGCTCGTCGTCGTACACCAGCACGATGTCGTTGTGCCGGTAGCACGCGACGGGCTCTCGCTGCAGGCTGTCCACGAGAGCGAGCGGTACCGCAATCGGTTCAGGAACCTGCGCCGGAAAATCGAGGGTCAGGTGTTCGCCGTTGCGCCGCACACTCAGCGGGCCCGACCGTGACAGAAACTGAATCATGTCCTTTGCGTGTCCCAGGCGGTGAAACAGCACCCACGCCGAGGCGAGCGTCGCGTGCCCGCACAGGTCCACTTCAATCGTCGGTGTAAACCAGCGGATGCGATAGCCGTCTGTCTCTGGCACGACGAATGCCGTCTCTGACAGGTTGTTCTCAGCGGCAATGGCCTGCATCAATGCCTCGGACGGCCATGACTCCAGGGGACAGACGGCGGCCGGATTGCCCTCGAACGGACGGCGGGCAAACGCGTCAACCTGAAACAGCTTCATCTCAACCGTCGCCCGGGATGACCTCGAAGGTCACCGACGCAGTTGCCCGATAAACCACCTCGTCAAAGCTCGGCACTGTCACCGCCGGTGCCGGCGCTGATGACGACAGGCGAGAACGGGTCACGACAATTTCGTCGAGCATGGCAAAGCCGTCATTCTGCACGCGGAAGACGTCACCGTATTGAAAGCTGACCGCTTTCAACCGCAGGCCCAGCTTTTGTTCGAAATAGCGGGCCTGCTCGAGCACCTTGTCGACCGCCTTGTCCCGGACCTTGTTCTCAAAAGCCTGCTCCTCGCTGTGTTCGAACGCGACACCGCCAAAGCTCACCGCATCGTCGCTGTCCGCGATGGCGGCCACTCGCTGGAACAGCGACGGATTATCCACGCTGGCGACCAGTGTATTGACGACTTCGAAGCTGCTCGGTTTGCTGCCGAACCAGCCAAACTGCGGTGATGCGGAGTATTTCGAGCTCTGGATATCGTCGGCGGACAGACCGAGCGCCAGCAGTTCCGCTGACACCGCATCGCGTTTTTCGTTGTTGGCCTCGAGCGACAGCGACAATTCACGCTCCTTTGTGCGGATGACCAGCGTGATCTTGGCGATGTCGTTGGTGCCGGTCTCCTCGGCATCGTCGCGCAGCACGATGGTTCGGACCTGGCTTTGCAGAAACGCGCGTAATGCTTCCGGTGTGCCGGTGAGTTCGGTTGCGCGGGCAGGCATTCCGAGCAACACGGCGCTGAGCAACAGCAAGCTGAAGACTTTGGGCATGCGATTTCTCCAACAGTGACGGGTAGCAACTACCTTAGGCAGGTGAAACCTCCGCATCAACCTCGATAACTCGCAACGTACGCCGACGACGAGGCCGACAGATGTACCTGCGCTAGCGGTGCTGCCAGCGGTGCAGCGGCACCGTTGTACCTGCCGGAAACTCGCTTTGTTCGCGCGCAAGCTCAAGGTAACCGTCGGTGCCCGTCAGTGATGCGAAGTCGCCCGAGGTGTTGGTCGGCACGGGCAGGGCGAGTAACTGACCGGAGGCATTGGACACAATCCGTGTTGGCAGGAAGCAAGTCAGGTTCGGTGCAAAATTCACCGGCTGGCTGAGCGTTGCGAACTCCGGCGGCAGCGCACTGCCGCCTGCCGCCTTGTACAACGCCGGTAATACATACTGCCGGCAACAGACAAGGTTCGACACCGGATTGCCCGGCAAGGCGAACACGGTCTGGCCTGCCGCGCCCTTGCCAAACCACATCGGTCGCCCGGGACGCTGGCTGACCTTGTGGAAGACGACGTCGACGCCGAGTTCCTGCAGCACGCCAGGCACGAAGTCGGCTTTGCCCATCGATACGCCACCGCTGAGCACCAACACATCGGCGCTGTCGAGATGGCTGGCGATGCGCTCCCGCATCACGTCCTGGTCGTCCTGCAAATGATCGTGCGTCGTGTCGGCATAGCCGGCCTGCGTCAGCATCGACACCAGCGCCGGTCCGTTGGACAGCCGGACCTGGTGCGGTGCGATCTCTTCGCCCGCCGGTACCAGCTCGTTGCCCGTGGAAATGACGCGGATTACCGGCGAGCGGCTGACCTCTACGTCAACCAGTCCGCAGGACACCAGGATCGCGATATCGACCGGCTGCAATCGCAGCCCTGGCCGCAGCAAGGTGTGACCCTGCTGATGATCGGAGCCTCTCGGATGAATGAACTGCCGTGGCTGAGGCGTGTAGCCGTCCTCGAGAGTCGCTGTAGTGTTGCCCACCGAGATGCGCTCGACCGGGATCACGCAGTCCACACTGTCCGGCAACGATGCGCCGGTCATGATTTCGATGCACTCGCCAGCCTCACTGGCGATCTCGGCGTCACCCGCATGCTGCGTGCCGACGATTGGATAATCCCTGCGACCCGCTGCCGCATCGGCATGTCGAATCGCGATTCCGTCCATCGTTACCCGATCGAACGGTGGCTGGTCCCTTTCGGCGGTTACGACCTGTCTGAGGATGCGGCCTGCGCTGTCTGTTACCGCGACCCGCTGCGTTGGCGACTCACCCATCTCGCGAAGGATCGCGGCCTGCGCTTCCAGTACGCTCAGCACGCGGACGATTCCCGCGCGATGGCCCGGTGTCCGATGTCCCGACGCAGGTACACGCCATCCCAGCAGATCGACGACGCGGCGCCGTAGGCCTGACCCGCAGCAGCGGATACGCTGTCGCCGAGTCCAACCACACAGAGCACTCGACCCCCGGCGGTGACGACCGCACCGTCGGACGCCGTCGTGCCGGCGTGAAAGACTTTTTGCGTGTCGCTGTCGGCGTCGGCGAGTCCGTGAATGGTTGCGCCCTTCGCATACTGTTCCGGGTAACCGCCGGCCGCGAGCACGACGCCCAGTGCGGATCGCGAGTCCCATTCGGTGACCTGGCTCGCCAGCGTGCCGTCCAGCGTTGCCCGGCACAGGACAAACAGGTCGGAGCGCAGGCGCATCAGGATAGGCTGGGTTTCGGGGTCGCCCAGGCGGCAGTTGAATTCGATGACCTTCGGCGAACCGTCTGCCTCGATCATCAGGCCGGCGTACAGGAAGCCCGAATACGGATGTCCGTCCTCGCGCATACCCTTCAACGTAGGTTCGATGACCTCGGTAAGAATACGCGCCTCAACCTCGGCGGTGACCACCGGCGCGGGCGAATAGGCGCCCATCCCGCCGGTGTTCGGCCCGGTATCGCCTTCGTCGCGCGCCTTGTGATCCTGTGACGTCGCGAGCGGTACCACGGCGTCGCCGTCGGTTACCACGATAAAACTGGCTTCCTCACCGGACAGGAAATCCTCGACCACGATGCGCGCGCCCGCGTCGCCAAAACGCTGGCCAGCCAGCATGTCGGTGGCAGCGATTTCCGCTTCCTCGACGGTGCTGGCTACGATGACACCTTTGCCGGCCGCCAGACCGTCCGCCTTGATCACAATCGGAGCACCGCGCTCGCGGATGTAGGCGAGTGCAGGTTCGAGTTCCGAGAAGCTGCGGTAGGCGGCGGTGGGTATGTTGTGACGTGCCATGAAGTCTTTGGTGAATGCTTTCGACCCCTCGAGCTGTGCCGCCGCCGCGCTTGGGCCGAAACAGGCCAGCCCCGCTGCATTGAAGGCGTCGACAATGCCGGCCACCAGCGGTGCTTCCGGCCCGACAATGGTCAGGGCGCAACGCTCGTCGCGGGCGAGGGCCAGCAGGCCGTCGATGTCATCGGCGCTGATATTGACATTGCGCAGGCCGGGTTCCGATGCCGTACCGGCATTGCCGGGTGCGACGAGTACTTCCGTGACCAGCCGCGAATCGGCGCACTTCCACGCCAGCGCGTGTTCGCGCCCGCCCGACCCAATTATGAGAACTTTCATACCTAGTGGCGGAAGTGGCGCATGCCGGTAAACACCATGGCCAGTCCGTGCTCGTTGGCCGCGGCAATCACTTCGTCGTCGCGCATCGAGCCGCCAGGCTGGATGATCGCCGAGATTCCGGTTTCTGCTGCGGCATCGATACCGTCGCGGAACGGAAAAAAGGCATCCGAGGCCATCAC
>JBCCNM010000063.1:0-17890 GCA_039025835.1 Pseudomonadota bacterium
ATCGCGGACGCTCGCCAGCAGGCGACCGGCATCCTCGACCAGGCCCATGCTCGCGCCAACGAGATCGCCGCGGAGAGCAAGGCCGCGGCCACCAAGGAGCGTGAGCGTCAGCTTGCGGCTGCCGAGGCCGAGATCGAGCAGGAAACCAATCGTGCACGCGAAGAGCTGCGCGGCCAGGTCTCTGCCATCGCGGTTGCCAGTGCACAGAAAATTCTTGAGCGCGAAATTGACGAGTCCGCGCACCAGGACATCCTGGGCAAGCTGGCTCAGCAGATCTAGCGCGGTACGGCGGACATGGACAACAACACCGTTGCACGTCCCTACGCCCAGGCGATTTTCGACGTCGCCCAGGACAAGGGGTTGCTGGACGAGTTCGCAGCATCGCTGACCGCCGGTCGCGACATGCTGTCCGACAGCCAGCTCAACGACTTTCTTGCAACGCCGTCACTGACCGACGCACAGCGCCTCGAGTTTCTCCAGGGCGTGTTTGCGAAAGCGGTGGGCGAGTCGACTGTGTTCGCCGGTGGCAACCTGCAGGGCAGCAACTTCCTGAAGCTGCTTCTCGAAAACGGCCGTGTTTCCGTGTTGCCGGAAATTGCCGACCAGTTCGACACGCTGAAGTCGAACATCGAGAACAAGGTAGACGTGGTTGTAACATCAGCGACGACGTTGTCGGATCAGCAGGTCGCGGAGATCTCGACTGCGCTGAGCTCGCGCCTTGGCCGCGACGTCAGCATCGAAACCAAAATCGACGAAAGCCTCATCGGCGGTGCAGTCATTACCGCTGGCGATTTCGTTATTGATGGCTCAACGCGCGCCCGCCTCGAAGGGCTGGCCAGCGCGCTGACCAAGTAAAGAGGAAACCAAAATGGCACTCAAAGCTTCTGAAATCAGCCAGCTGATTAAAGAACGCATCGAGAACTTCGAGGCGCCGGCCGAAGCTCGCGATGTCGGCACCGTGATCGCGGTCACCGATGGCATCGTTCGCATCTACGGCCTCGCTGACGTTCGCTACGGCGAAATGCTCGAGTTCCCGGGAGACACCTTCGGAATGGCACTGAACCTTGAGCAGGATTCGGTTGGTGCGGTTGTCCTGGGCGACTACAAGCACATTTCAGAAGGCGACACCGTGAAAACCACGGGCCGTATTCTCGAGGTGCCGGTCGGTAATGCGCTGCTCGGTCGCGTCGTCGACGCGCTGGGCAACCCGATCGACGGCAAGGGCCCGATCGATGCCGAGGGCATGTCACCGCTGGAGAAGATCGCACCGGGCGTCATCGACCGCCAGTCCGTCGACCAGCCGGTACAAACCGGTCTGAAATCGATCGACGCGATGGTGCCGGTCGGTCGTGGTCAGCGTGAGCTGATCATCGGCGACCGCCAGACGGGCAAGACGGCCGTCGCGGTAGACGCCATCATCAACCAGCGCGACACCGGCGTGAAATGCATTTACGTCGCTGTTGGCCAGAAAGCCTCGTCAATCGCCGGCGTGGTGCGCAAACTCGAAGAAGAGAACGCACTGGATCACACGATCATCGTCGCGGCGGCCGCTGCCGAAAGCCCGGCCATGCAGTACATCGCGCCGTACGCCGGAACGTCGATGGGCGAATTCTTCATGGATCACGGCGAAGATGCACTGATCGTCTTCGATGACCTGACCAAGCAGGCCGTCGCCTACCGCCAGGTATCGCTGCTGCTGCGTCGTCCGCCGGGTCGTGAAGCTTACCCGGGTGACGTTTTCTACCTGCACTCCCGCCTGCTCGAGCGCGCCGCTCGCGTCAGCGCGGCGCACGTCGAGAATGTGTCCGGCGGCAAGGTCAAAGGCAAGACCGGTTCCCTGACCGCACTGCCGATCATCGAAACACAGGCCGGCGACGTGTCGGCGTTCGTACCGACCAACGTAATCTCGATCACCGACGGTCAGATCTTCCTCGAGTCCGATCTGTTTGCCGCCGGTATTCGTCCGGCGATCAACGCCGGTCTGTCGGTGTCGCGTGTCGGTGGTGCAGCTCAGACCAAGATCATCAAGAAGCTCGGCGGCGGTGTACGTCTGGCGCTGGCGCAGTATCGCGAGCTCGCGGCCTTTGCGCAGTTTGCGTCGGATCTCGACGCTGCTACGCGCGCACAGCTCGATCGCGGTGTCCGCGTCACGGAACTGATGAAGCAGAAGCAGTACTCGCCGCTGTCGGTTGCGGAAATGGCGTTGACGCTGTTTGCTGCCAACGAGGGTTACCTCGACTCGGTCGATGTTGACAAGGTGCTGGATTACGAAGGCGCGCTGCACGACTTTGCCAAGTCGGCGCATGCCGCGGTCGTTGACGAGATCAATGAGTCGGGCAACTACAACGATGAGATTGCCGGCAAGCTGACGGCGATCTGTGACGAGTTCAAAGAGAAGGGCGCCTTTTAAGGGCGCGCTGATCGACACGGAGTCTTTCGTTCTGCGACGTCGTCGCTCGAACGAATGCAGGAAGTAAACGGAAACGAAAGAGCACAGCTATGGCCGGTGAAAAGGAAATCCGTTCGAAGATCTCTTCTGTAAAGAACATGCAGAAGATCACGAGCGCGATGGAAAAAGTGGCTGCGAGCAAGATTCGCAAGGCGCAGGCGCAGATGGAAGCATCGCGTCCGTACGCCGAGCGCATTCGCCGCGTCATTGGTCACCTTGCGCACGCCAACCCGGACTACCGGCACCCGTTCCTCGTGGAGCGTGAGGTCAAGCGGATTGGTCTGATCATCATCTCGACAGACCGCGGTCTGTGCGGCGGCCTGAACTCGAACCTGTTCCGCAAGATCATCGGTGAACTGGCTGACTGGGACGCCAAAGGCATTGAGGTTGACCTCGTGCTGGTCGGCGCAAAGGCGATCCAGTTTTTCCGCCGCCTCGGCGGTCGCGTTGTCGGCACCGCGTCGCACCTGGGTGACAAACCGTCGGTTAACGACCTGATCGGTACGATCAAAATCATGCTCGACGCGTACACCGACGGCGATATCGATGAGCTATTCATCGCGCACAACGAGTTTGTCAGTGCAATGAGCCAAAAGCCGATCACGCAGAAGCTGCTGCCGGCGACCGGTATCGGCACGGATGACGAGGACCTGCAGGACATGTGGGATTACCTCTACGAACCGAGCGCGGAGGAACTGCTCGATGACGTGCTGATGAGATACATCGAATCGCAGGTATATCGCGGTGTCGTCGAAAACCTGGCCTGTGAAATGTCGGCCAAGATGGTGGCGATGAAATCCGCCACCGACAATGCGGGCGAGATCATCGACAGCCTGCAGCTGGAATACAACAAGGCTCGCCAGGCCGCGATTACTCAGGAAATCTCCGAGATCGTCGGCGGCGCGGCGGCCGTTCAAGGTTAACTGGCTCGGCGCTTGCGTCGACGCAAAATGGAATGAAAAGCGCCGGTCATACCGGCCTGGTTGAGGACAAAGCATGAGCACCGGAACTACTGTGCAGGTTATTGGCGCTGTCGTGGACGTCGCGTTCCCGGCAGGCGAAATCCCTAAGGTTTATGACGCACTCGTCATCGACGACGCTGAAGTGACGCTCGAGGTGCAGCAGCAGCTTGGCGATGGCGTCGTACGAACGATTGCCATGGGTTCGTCGGAAGGCCTGAAGCGCGGTATGGGCGTGACCAACACCGGTCAGCCGATCTCTGTGCCGGTTGGTGAAAAGACACTCGGTCGTATCATGAACGTACTCGGTGAGCCGATCGATAACGCCGGCGAGATCGGCGCTGAGAACTCGCTGCCGATTCACCGTGATCCGCCGTCCTACGAAGAGCAAGCCGCCACGACGGAGCTGCTGGAGACGGGCGTCAAGGTTATCGACCTGATCATGCCGATCGCCAAGGGCGGTAAAGTCGGTCTGTTCGGCGGTGCCGGCGTCGGCAAGACGGTGACGCTGATGGAGCTGATCAACAACATCGCAAAAGAGCACGGTGGTTACTCGGTGTTCGCCGGTGTCGGTGAGCGTACCCGTGAAGGCAACGATTTCTACCACGAGATGACCGAGTCGGAAGTTATCGACAAGGTGTCGCTGGTATACGGCCAGATGAACGAGCCGCCGGGCAACCGCCTGCGTGTCGCCCTGACCGGCCTGACGATGGCCGAAGCCTTCCGCGACGAAGGCCGTGACGTCCTGATGTTCATCGACAACATCTACCGTTACACGCTGGCCGGCACCGAGGTGTCCGCACTGCTTGGTCGCATGCCGTCTGCGGTGGGTTACCAGCCGACGCTGGCCGAGGAAATGGGTGTACTGCAGGAGCGCATCGCGTCCACCAAGACCGGTTCGATCACATCCTTCCAGGCCGTTTACGTACCCGCGGATGACCTGACTGACCCGTCACCGGCCACGACCTTTGCTCACCTTGACGCCACGCTGGTTCTGTCGCGCGCCATCTCCGAGCTGGGTATCTACCCGGCTGTTGACCCGCTCGACTCGACGTCGCGTATCCTCGACCCGCTGGTTATCGGTCAGGAACACTACGACTGCGCACGTCGCGTGCAGGCGATTCTGCAGCGTCAGAAGGAACTGCAGGACATCATCGCAATCCTGGGTATGGACGAGCTCTCCGAAGAGGATAAGCTCACGGTGTCACGGGCTCGCAAGATTCAGCGCTTCCTGTCGCAGCCGTTCTTCGTTGCGGAAGTCTTCACCAACGCACCGGGCAAGTACGTGTCGCTGGCCGAGACTATTCGCGGCTTCAACGGCATCGCCAACGGCGACTACGATCATATTCCGGAGCAGGCGTTCTACATGGTTGGCACGATCGACGAAGCCGTCGAGAACGCGAAGAACTTCCAGTAATCGCTTAAGAGACCGTTATGGCGACCATTCACGTAGACATCGTATCCGCAGAAGGCGAGATCCACTCCGGCGACGCCCGGATGGTGTACGCCCCTGCCATGATGGGCGAGGTCGGTATTGCACCAAGGCACGCCCCGATGCTGTCGCCCTTGCGCCCCGGTGAGGTTCGCGTTGAGGACACGGCTGGCGAGGAGCACTTCTACTACATCACGGGTGGCCTGATCGAAGTGCAGCCGCACCAGGTCACGGTGCTGGCGGATACGGCGCTGCGCGGCGATGAGCTCGATGAGGCCGCGGCTCTGGCAGCGCAGCAGGCTGCTGAAAAGGCGCTCGAGGGTGCGTCGACAGAGACAGATCTGGTGCAGGCCCAGGAAGAGTTGATCGAAGCGCGGGCTCGCTACATAGCGTCGCAGAAGCTCAAGGGCAAGCGCTAGGCTTTCGTCACAACACAGCAAAAAGCGGCCATTCGGCCGCTTTTTTTTGACCGCAAGAAAGCGCTCGGCTGCTGAGTCTGTGTAGACTGCGGCAACCCTGCCGCCGGAGAGTGCTGTGACCGTGTTCAGTTTCGAGTCTGTCGTCAGACCGGAGTGGATCGACCACAACGGTCACATGAATGTGGCGTTCTTCGTGCTGGCCTTCGACGAAGCCACCGACGCGGTGTACGAAACCTGGGGGCTGGGCCTCGAGTACCCGGACACCTCAGGTTGTTCCGTGTTCACGCTCGGTATCGACGTGGACTATCACCGCGAGCTGTTCGCCGGTGACGCACTGCGCATCGACACGACGCTGATCGACTGCGACGCCAAACGCATTCACTACGTGCACCGGATGTTCGCGACCGACAGCACCTTGTGTGCGCGCAACGAATGTCTGTGCATGAACATCGACCTCGAGTCGCGGCGAGCCTGTCCGTTTCCGCCGTCGGTCATGACGACGCTGGAGGCGAGTGTGGATCGGGATGCGGGCATCGACGGTGTGGGCCGCACGCTCGGCATTCGCCGTCGCTAGCGCCCGACGCCGGAGCTCTCAGGCATGCAGAAAATCGGCGGCCGCGGTGCCGATCATCATTGACGCCGCGTTGGTGTTGCCGGCGATGATCTCCGGCATGACCGACGCATCGGCAACACGCAGGTTGTCGATCCCGATTACGGAGAGTGTCGGATCCACGACCGATCGCGCATCGTTTTTAGCCCCCATGCGCAGCGTGCCCACCGGGTGATACGCGGTGCCGAGACGTGAGTGAATCATCGAGCGCAGCGCGTCGTCGCTGCTCACTTCGGGTCCGGGAACCAGCTCCGTGGCCGTGCCGCCGGTCAGGTGATCGCTTGCCAGGATGTGCCGAAGCAGTCGCGCGCCGCGCAGCAAAGTCGCCTCATCGTCGGCATCGGCGAGCAGATTCAGATCGATGCACGGTGGCGAGTGCGGGTCTGGACCGTTCAACCGCAGACGCCCACGGGAGTTGGGCTTCAGCACGCACACATCGCAGTAGTAGCCGCGGCCCCAGACCACCGGTCGGCCCTCGTGGCCAAGGCGCGCCGGAATGAAATGAAACTGCACATCCGGTTCGTCGAGCTCCGGCTGTGTTCGGGCAAAGCCGCCGGCCTCAACCGTATTACTGGCAAACAAGCCGCGTCTGCCGAACGCATAGCGAAACGGTGCCAGCGCATTCGACAGCAGCGTCGCGAAACTGAGTGCGTAACCTTGTGAGCCGCCACCGTAATGCATGCCGATCGCCGGATGGTCGTGCAGGTTTTCGCCAACGCCCGGGAGGTCTGCGACGGTGTCTATACCCATGGACTGCAGGTGGCCACCCGGGCCGATGCCGGAGCGCATCAGGATCGCCGGTGACGACACGGCACCCGCGGCGAGAATGATCGTCTGCCGGGCGCGAATCATCACTGCCTGTCCGTCGTGAAGCGCATGAACACCAACGGCTCGTCGTCCGTCTATCTCGAGACGGTCAACGAGCATGTCGTTGAATACCGTCACCGCGCCGCGCTTCACGGCCGGATGCAGGTAGGCATCCGCCGGACTCCAGCGCCGACCGTCGCGCATGGTCGTCTGGTAGTTGCCAAAACCCTCCTGGCGGTCGCCGTTGAAGTCATCGTTAGGCGGAATGCCGTGATCTTCGGCTGCACGGACGAGCTGCTTCACCATCGGGTGCGGCGACGGCAGGTCCTGCACGTGCAGCGGACCATCGGCGCCGTGCAGATCATCGCTGCCTCGTGAGTTGTTTTCCGCATTGCGAAAACGCGACAGCACCGATTGCCAGTCCCAGCCATCGCAGCCGCCCGCCGCCCATGCATCGTAGTCGCTGGCCCGACCGCGGATGTAAACCATGCTGTTGATCGACCCGGAACCACCGAGCGTCCGCCCGCGAGGCACTGACACTCGCCGGCCGTTGAGATGGGTGTGCGCCTCGGAGGTGTAGCGCCAGTCGTACACCGGGTGGCCCATCAGCGCCATGACGCCCAGCGGCACGCGGATGCGAATATCGTCATCCGGCGGACCTGCCTCCAGCACGCAGATCGAGGCCCTGCTGCCCTCCGCCAGGCAGCCCGCTACGGCAGAGCCACCGGAGCCGCCGCCGATGACGACCACATCGAATTCGTGCTGTGTCATTTATGCCTCGTCACGCGAAAGCCTGCGCAGCTGCCAAACAGGCATTATTCCTACTTCGAATGCAGCGCAGAAAGGCCTGTAAACACTTGTTTCTCGCCAAATATGCCCGTTTGAAACGGTCAGATACAGAATCCGGTTTGCATCCGAATTCAAACCATCGCACACTAGTCGCTTATTCGTCCCGATTGCAAGGGATGAAGAGGATAAAAATGCTCAGTTAAGGGGGAGCAAACCATGACTACCAACTGGCTCAAACGGGCACATCTCGTGTCCATGGCAGCCTTAGCTGCGTCGGCCCTGATTGCCCCATCGGCCTATGCGCAGATCGAGGAAATTACCGTTACCGCTGAAAAGCGTGAAGAAAGCCTGCAGGACGTCAGTATCTCCGTCAGCGCTTTCGATGCAGAGGCGCTTGAGCTCGGCGGTATCACGGACGTGTCACGACTGGAGCTGCTGGTTCCGGGCATGAACTACGCGTTCGCCGGTAACGACGCCAAATTCAACGTTCGCGGCGCGAACTCAACCAATACCTTCGGCGACAACAGCTCCATTGTGGGTGCGTTCGTCGACGGCGTTTACAAGGCTCGTGCGTCACAGCAAACGCGCGCTTTCTTTGACGTGCGTGCGGTGGAATTCCTGCGTGGGCCGCAGGGCACGCTGTACGGGCGCAACACCTTCGCCGGTGCGCTGAACGTGTACACGAACACGCCGGACACCGACGCGGTCAGCGGCAACATCCAGCTCAGCCGCCAGGCGTACGATCGCTTCCGTGGCGAGGGCGCACTCAACCTGCCGGTCAACGAGAACTTCGCGGTTCGCTTCGCCGGCTTCTTCGACAAGAGTGACGGCTACATTGAAAACCTCGCCGGCCCCGACGTAGGTGCACAGGATGACAAGGGCTACCGACTGTCGGCTATGTGGACGCCCAGCGACCGGATGGAAATCATCGCGCGTTACACCGATGTATCCGAAGACGGTAACGAAGCCGGCCTGTTCGGCTACACCTTCCTGTGCCGCAATGAGACGCCGGAAGGCCTGACCGATCCGTTTGGCACAGTGCGCAACTGCACGAACCCGATTCGCGGTTCCGGCGGTCGCGGCCCGGCTTCAAACGGTCCGGGCGGAGACCCGTGGGTCATCAGCCAGGACTACGTCCGTCCGGTTGACCTGTCGGATGAAGAGTTCTCGCTGACGATCAACTACGACTTCGATTCGGTCTCGCTGAAGTCGATCACGGCAATCAACGACTACATCAACGACATCAACTTCGACTTCGATTTCAGCCCGACGCCGAACCAGAACGGTGGCTACCTCGAGGAGTCTGAAGGTTTTGCCCAGGAGTTTGTCCTGACTTCGACGACGGACAGCTCGATCCAGTGGACGGCGGGCGCCTACTACTCGGACATCGAAGACTTCAGCAGCTTCTACATCTACAACCAGACGGCTCGCGTTGCGGATTCGACGCGTCCGGAGGTCATTGTCCCGGGCTTCGGCACACCGCCAAACCCGTTCACGATCCTCGCGCCGACCGACATCATCTCGGACGCTACATCGCTGAACGGCTTCTTCGCCAACGCCGTTGTCATCGATACCGAATACTTCGGTATCTTCGGCCAGGCTGAATTCTCAGTGAATGACCGCACGCGCCTGATCGCCGGTATTCGTTACAACGACGAGTCCAAAGCGGCCTCCTGCGGCGGCTCCAATTTCACGGGTGACCAGAACGGTGACGGCAACGTCGACCGCGTCGTTAACGTCGTTCCGGGTCTCTCCGGCTCATCGCCGCTGATTCTGCCGGACAACGCCATTGACGTATTCACGTTCAATTGCGGCGCCAGCGATGCGATCACCAGCGCGAACACGATCAACGCGACCGACTTTGACGGTGACTACGACAACATCACCTGGCGTGCCGGTGTCGAGTACGACTGGACCGACGACATCATGGTTTACATCAGCGCCTCGACCGGCTACCTGTCCGGTTCGGCCAGCACCAACACGACGACGGACGAGCAGGAGTCGCAGGTCATCGAACTCGGCTTCCGCAGCGTGATTCTCGACCAGACACTGCAGCTCAACGGCGCACTGCACTTTACCGAGTACACCAACCTGCTGACGCAGCGCCAGTTCATCGAGAATGGCATCGCGATCACGTTCTCGGACAACGGCGGCGATATCGAAGCCACCGGTCTCGAGTTCGACGCGGTCTGGCTGCCGACCGAAAACTGGACCTTCACCGGCACCTTCGCGTGGCTGGATTCGGAGTTCGGCACGTTCGGTCAGAGCAACCCGTACCAGTTGTACCGCGGCGAAGTGCGCTCGTTCATCGACCAGTCCGGCGAAACCACACCGTGGTCACCGGAGCTGACGCTTGGCGCCAGCGCGTCGTACTTCTTCGACCTGGGCGAAAATGGCACGCTGCGTCCGTACCTGCAGACCTACTACTCTGATGGCTACAACACGTCAAACCTGTTGGCTACGGATCCGTCGCACAACCAGGACAGCTACTCGAAGACGGACTTCCGCCTCGTGTGGGATTCACCGGATGCGATTTACCGGGTTGAAGCCTTCGTTGAGAACATCGAAGACGCCGACGTACTCGCACGCGGTAACAACAACAGTGACGACATCGTGCAGACGTCGTACCTGTACCCGCGCAACTACGGTATTCGTGTGAAGATGAACTTCTGATCGACACATTGCCGAGCAATAACGGAAAAGGGAGCCCTCGGGCTCCCTTTTTTGTGGAGGGTTTCAAATGAGCATCACCCGCCGCCGCTTCCTGCAGGCCAGCGCTTCGACACTGATACCGCCCATCGCAGCCTCGCAGGCGTCATTCACACCGGATAGCCAGTGGCGCAACCGCGAGCTCAAGCAAAAACCGGACATCGTTTTGATCGTGCTCGACGATGTCGGCTTCGCCGACCTCGGCTGCTTCGGAGCCGAGCACCGCACCCCGGCGATGGATTCTCTGGCGGCCAGCGGCACTCGATTCAACAACTTTCACGTAACCGCGCTGTGTGCCCCGACGCGTGCCTGCTTGCTCACGGGTCGTAATGCACACGCCGTCGGCGTCGGCAACATCGCCGAGTGGGGGCGGGACCATCCGGGTTATCGCGGCTGGATTCGGCAGGACGCAATGACGCTTGCAGAGATGCTGGGCGAGAACGACTATGCCACCCTCGCCGCGGGCAAGTGGCACCTGTCGATGCTGTCGGACCAGAACGCCAGCGGGCCGTTTGATCACTGGCCCACGGGTCGCGGCTTTGATCGCTGGTACGGTTTCCACGGTAACGCCATTGATCACTGGCATCCGGAGATGTTTGAGAACACGTCGGCGGCCTACCCGAAGAAGACCGGGGACTACCACCTGAGTGACGACCTCGTCAGTCGATCGATCGACTACGTAGGCGACCATCTTTCCGCGACACCGGAGCGTCCGTATTTCCTGTATCTCGCGTTTGGCGCGATGCATTTTCCGCTGCACGCACCGGCCAGTGACATCGCCACCTACAAGGGCGACTACGATGAAGGCTGGGACGCCTTTCGACAACGACGCTTCCGGCGACAGATCGAACTGGGCATCGTACCGCCCGATACGCAATTGCCGGACCGCAACCCTGGCGTACCGGCGTGGTCAGATCTTAGTTATGAACAGCGCGTGCTCGCCGCCCGAGGCCAGGAGGTGTATGCGGCGTTCATGGAACACACCGACCGGCAGATACAAGGTCTGATCGACTTCCTGAAAGCCGAAGGCCGCTACGACAACACCTTGATTATGGTGCTGTCGGATAACGGTGCTGCTTACGGTGGTCCTATCGAAGGGCGACTCGACGTACGCCGTGATGCCTACCTCGGCGCCGCACCCATCGACGAGTTTCTGAAAGACATGGAGCTGTTTGGCAGCGACGCGTCTTACCCGATGTACTCGCGCGGCTGGGCGAATGTCGGCAACACGCCGCTGAAATGGTTCAAGGCGGATACCTTCGAGGGCGGCATCCGTTCACCGCTGATCGTGTCGTGGCCGGACGGCGGTCTGCCCGCCGGCCAAATCAATGCCCAGTACCACCACGTGATCGACGTGGTGCCGACGTTGCTGAGCATGACCAACAGCGTGATGCCGGAATCGTTTCGCGGCTCGTCGCCGCTGGCAATACAGGGCGACAGCTTCGCTTACAGCTTTGATGCGCCGGAAGCGTCGACCACCAAGCGTGTGCAGTATTTCGAAACCCTCGGCGATCGTGCCATCTGGGCCGACGGCTGGAAGGCGGTTGCGCGGCACACCGCGGGCGAGCCTTACGAGTCCGACACCTGGGAGCTGTACCACGCGGCCGAGGATTTCTCGGAGTCGACCAACCTCGCTGCCGAGCAGCCGGAGCGACTGCAGCAACTGATCGATCTCTGGTTCGACGAGGCGCGACGCTACGACGTGCTGCCGATGGACGACGATACGCTGGCGCTGTACCAGAACTCGGTGCCGGCGCCCCGCGCGACCTACGTGTTTTATCCCGGCATGACGCGTCTCGATCGCCTGAGTGCGCCGGACATCTACACCTGGAACTCGGCGTTTCGCGCCGACGTCACATTGACTGCGCCGGACGCCAGCGGCGTCATCGTGTCGGCCGGTGACAGCAGCTGCGGATACGAGTGGTTCCTGCTCGACGGGCACCTGCACTTTGTCTATGTGTACACCCGCAACGAGGTGTATCGCGTGCGGTCGGCCGAGCCGGTGCCGCGCGGCACGCACGAGCTGCAGCTACAGATTCGAAAAACCGGCGAGAGTCGCGGTGTCGTCACGCTGCGGGTCGGCGATACGATTTTTGCCGAACTGACACTCACAACGATGTGGCCGATTTACGCCGCCAACGCCGGCGTCCGTTGCGGCGAAAACCGGCACGCGCCTGTGTCGCGAGACTACGAGTTGCCGCTGGTCTTCGAGCAGACGCTGCGCCGCGTCGTCGTCGATGTGGCGATGGGTGACGCGGTCTAGAGTGTGCGTCTGGGCTCACCGGCGAGATGGCGGACCCGGGCAAACACGTCGACACCGAGTTGCATCAGCACGTCGGTGATATCGATCGGTACCCAGTTCTCCGCGATCAGGTCACCATTGACGCGGTAGAAGTCCATGACCCGGAAGTTGACCTTGCGGCCGGTCGGGCCGAGGCCCAGCCAGTCCGGCCCGGTGTGGGTACCGATGACCGACGGCCAGCCGCCGGTCACCACGTAGTCGCCGTCGCAGACATTGGCGATATGGCGATTCACACCACGATCCGGGAAGCCAAGCAGGAACGGGATCTGGTGGTGGGTTTCAAAACCCGACAGCCCTTTGCTGGTGCCAATGCCGGACGGCCCGTACCACATAAAACCGGGCTCCCAGAAGCGCGCGTGATCCATGCTCGACAGGTCCTCTCCGTCGAACTGCCCGAGGCCTGCGTGCATCGCCTTGACCAGCTTTAGTGCCTCGCGGCCGCGCTCGATATCGCAGCTGTGAGAGACACCGTCGCCGGTTAACGGACTCGGCCACGGCGCCTCGGTGCCGAGGCTCGGGGCGATCGGCCAGTAACCGGCCTGATTCAGGAAATCGAGTGTGTCGATAAGCACGTGCGACTCGACGATCTTGCCTTTTTCGATCTCGTGAATCTCACAGCAGCGCAGTGTCATCAGTTCGTGGGTGGCCGGAACGTCCAGCCACGGCTCGTGCATGACGCCCTGCAGAAAGGCCATCGCACAGACAAAGTCCTTTTCTTCGTAACGGCCGGCGACGACGATCTGGTCGCGCCGCTCCATGTCGGGGAAGGCGGTGCGTATTGGGCGCCACAGCGACTCCGCGATGGTTGACGCACCTTCGACCCGGTTCACCGGGTGGAAGGCATTAACCACAGCGTGGTGCGTATAGATCTCGGCCACACTGCCGGCCAGTGCGGCAATGTCTGTCGTAAAAATCGCCTGCAGACCGGCGGCTACAGCCCGTTTGTTGGCCGCATGCGTGTCGCTTCTGTCGTCGGTCACTTCAGGCGGCTCGTGATTTGTAGCGTGTGACGCGCAGGTCCGCCTGGGCCTTGTGGCCCTCCATGCCCTCGAGCGCACACAGCCTCGAACAGTACTCGCCAATGCGCGCGGTCGCTTCCGGATTGACGCGCTGGTAGGTGCAGGTCTTGATGAACTTGCCGACCCACAGTCCACCGGTGTAGCGCGCCGCCAGCTTCGTCGGCAGCGTGTGGTTGGTGCCAATGACCTTGTCGCCGTAGGCCACATTGGTTTCGGGGCCCAGGAACAACGCGCCGTAGTTGGTCATGTTGTTCAGGAAGTAATCGGGATCGCGGGTCATTACCTGCACGTGCTCACTGGCGATACGGTCGGCCTCGGCAACCAGCTCCTCGTCGGTGTCACAGAGGATGATCTGTCCGTAATCCGCCCAGGCCTTGCCGGCCACATCGGCGGTCGGCAACACCTTGAGCTGGCGTTCGATTTCTTTTTGTGTGTCCTCGACGAGCTTCTCGGAGGTCGTCAGCAGGATGGCCGGTGAGTTCGGTCCGTGCTCGGCCTGACCGAGCAGGTCGGTGGCCGCCATTTCGCCGTCGCAGGTTTCGTCCGCGATGATCAGCGTCTCGGTCGGGCCGGCAAACAGGTCGATACCGACACGACCGAACAGCTGGCGTTTGGCTTCTGCGACAAACGCATTGCCCGGGCCGACCAGCATGTCGACCGGTGCGATGGTCTCGGTGCCGAGCGCCATTGCGCCGACCGCCTGTACGCCGCCAAGGCAGTAGATTTCATCGGCGCCGGCAAAGTGCATAGCCGCGACGATCGCATCGTTCGGCCTGCCGTCGTGTGGCGGGGCGCAGGCGATAACCCGCTTGACGCCGGCGACCTTGGCCGTAAGGACGCTCATGTGTGCACTGGCCACCATCGGGTATTTGCCGCCGGGGATATAGCAGCCGGCGTTGTTGACCGGCACGTTTTTGTGGCCGAGGAAAACGCCGGGTGACACTTCCTCTTCGACGTCTTGCAACGATGCGCGCTGGATCTCGGCAAACTTGCGGATCTGCGCCTGGGCAAACTTGATGTCGTCGATGGTCTGCTGCGGCAGCCGCGCAATGGCGGCCTGGATCTCCTCGTCTGACAGGCGAAAATTCTGCGGCGACCAGTTGTCGAATTTTTCGGACAATTCGCGCACGGCCGCATCGCCGCGTTCGCCGATGTCCGCGAGGATACCCTCGACGATGCCTTTGACTTTGGCGTCCATGTCAGCGGCCTGCTCGGCGCTGAATCCTGATTTAATCACCTTGATCACGGTGGTTTCCTCTGCTCGGTGTAAGGGTCAGTTCGTCAGTGACGGGGCTTTCGGATGATCGCCACCGCGAACGACGTAGGTTTCGACGACGCTGTCGCCGGGATTGAAATAGCTTCGTGACTCGTCAACCGGCACGGTCAACACATCACCGGGCCCCAGCTCGACGTCGCCTTCGGCCAGGCTGACACGCAGTGCGCCGGCATGCACCATGACCACTTCCTCTTCGTGGCGACGGTGCGCCGGAGTGGCCGAGCCGGGGTCGATCGCAACGTAGCGCACGTGGAAGCCGTGGCGCCAGGCCATCTTGCCGGCCGCGAGACCTTCGTCATCGCTGGCGGCACCGATGATCGGGTACTCGCGGTAGCCGGGCGAGAGCGCTGATGCTGCCGGATCGAGTTCGGCGCGGCTGACCACGCAGCCGCCCATGTCCCTGGCCAGGAGTGTATCCAGGCGCTCGACATCGGCATCCGTCGTTGCTGGCATCGCGCGCTTGCCGTCCGGGATGCTTTCACCGCGCGTCGTATCGATAAGACTGCCGTCTTCCAGCAGGACCAGGCCGTGTTGTTCGGCGTTTTCAAACACGTACGGCGCCCAGGTCACTCCGCCCGGGTCGTCACCGCCCAGAACCGCGAACAAAAAGCCGGTGTCGTCACCGACATTGGTGAATCCGCGGAAGGTGTGGATCGGGATCGAGATCGTGTCGCCGGTGGTCAGGATGACGTCGCCATGCTCTTTGTTCGGCCCCATGTGGAAGGCCCAGGTGCCGGAGTGGACGACGAACACTTCGGCGGTCTCGTGACTGTGCTGCGAGTTGATGCAGCCCGGCGGCTGGCGGGCGCCGCCAATATTGAAGCCATGCGGGATTTCGATATGCACATGCTGATCCGGATTCTCCGCAACGCCGGGTCCGATGATCGTGAAGTTTTCCTTTTGCTTGCTGCCCGGTGTGCGCGTATCGATAAACGCCGTCGTGCACGGCTTCAGGTCGGCGTAATGCACCACCCGTTCGGCGAGCGGTGACGCAGACTGCGTCGTGGATGAGGCCGTTTCTGGCATGGTTCGCATATCCTCGGGCAACCCCCGCTGCCCCGTACTGAACCCATGAATGTACTTCGAATGCAATTCGCATTCAACCAATTAACCAAAGGATTTCCGGGCTCTTTTGCCCCCGGCGGAGCGGGCTGCATGGGAATCGGTCTGCATTCGCAGTACAATCGCCGCCGCCGTGCGCCTGCGCGGCCGCTGTGAACTGGAGACACGCATGACGGAAGGCCGAACCGGGGCGTACGGGCCCGACGACGACATCGTCGATTTCATTCTCGGAATCACCTACGAGATTTGGGAGGAGCGCGGCGTCGAGCTGATCCACCAGTACTATGCCGAGGACTGCATCGTCTGGGGCCTCGACGGCATCACGCACGGCGCCAGGGAGGTGGTCGACGCCACGTGGGCCACGCTTGCGGCATTTCCGGACCGACGGCTGATCGCCGAGGACGTCATCTGGTCCGGCAACCGTCAGGAGGGCTACTACACGTCGCATCGGCTACTGAGCCGCGGCACCAACGAGGGGCCGACCATTTACGGCCCGCCGACCGGCAACCCGATTCGCATGACCAACATCGCCGACTGCTATATAGAGGACGGCCTGATCACCAAGGAATGGCTGATCCGCGACAGCATGATGTTCGCCACGCAGCTCGGTGCTGACCCGATCGAGGCCGCTCGCGACATGCGTTCGAAACGCAGCGACGAACACCAGGACTGGCTCGACGGTGAACATGCGCGCGTCAGCGCTGCGTCGCCGACGGCATCAGGGGCGGAATCGCCGGAACAGGACCCGACCGCATTCGCCTGGCGGACCTTGCAGGGTCTCTGGACCGGCGACAAGGCGCTGGTCGACGCTTCGTACGCACCGTATTGCGTGCTGCATCGTTCGCCGTTTGATCATCACTCGGGCCGCGATGCGCTGTTTGCCTACTACCAGGACCTGCGCAAGGTGCTTGGTGACACCCGGTTCAGCGTCGACCACATCGCGGTGCAGTCGTCGGACAGCAACGGCACGGACATCGCCGTTCGCTGGACGGTCGCCGGTATCCACGAGGGCGAACTCAGGGGTGTGAAGCCCACCGGCAAACCCGTCTACATCCTCGGCGCGACACACTGGCGCTGTATCGCGGGCCGCATCGCCGTTGAAGTGACCGTGTTTGATGACCTCGCCGTGCTCAGCCAGGTGGTCGACGCCTGATGCGACACATCGTCGACGCCCACCATCACCTTTGGGACCTCGACGCGGTGCACTACCCGTGGTTGATGGCCAGCGGCGTGCGTCGCTTTTTCGGCGATCCGACGCCGATTCAGAAAAACTACCTCGTTGATGACCTGCGTGACGATGCGCACGACTACGTGCTGGATGCGTCGGTGCATATCCAGGTCGGCGTTGCCGAGGGTGACGAGCTGCGCGAGACCGAGTGGCTGGAGCAAGCAGCCGACGCAGAGGGTCTGCCCACCGCAATCGTTGCATTCTGCGCGCTGGAACGGCCGGACGCCCTGCGACAAGTCGAGGCGCAGATGGCCAATCCGCGCGTGCGCGGGCTGCGGCAGATTATCGGCCGATCGGATGAAGAAGATGCGAAGACGGGATCCGGTGGTCTTGTGTCCGATGCTCGCTGGCGGGAGCACTTTCAGGCGATCGGCGAGATGGGGCTGTCGTTCGATCTGCAGCTGACACCGCCGCAGGTGCCGGCGGTGATCGACGCGCTCGCCGATGCGCCCGACACATCGGTGGCTCTGTGTCACTGTGGCTCACCGTGGGACCAAAGTGAGCCTGGTCTGAAGGCCTGGCGACACGGCCTGATGCGTCTGGCCGAGCTGCCGCAGCTGAGCTGCAAGATCTCCGGGCTGGGTATGTTCAATCACGGCTGGACGGTCGATGCTATTCGCCCGATCGTCGAGACCTGCGTCGAGATCTTCGGGCCGGCACGCTGCATGCTCGGCTCGAATTTTCCGGTGGACAAACTGCACGCGGATTACGCCCGTGTCTGGGGCGCCTTCGAGGACATTCTGGGTGAGCTGCCGGCGGACGATCAGGCCCGGCTGTTCGGCGATACGGCGCGGGCGTTTTACCGTATCGAGTCGGCGAGCTGATTCGC
>JBCCNM010000064.1:0-17857 GCA_039025835.1 Pseudomonadota bacterium
CAATCAGCTGCGATCATCCAGGTGGGTCCCAGCGACGACATGGTGTTCACCATTGGTGACACCGTGACCAACGGCGCACGCCTGCAGGCGGTGGAAAACCGCCGCGTGATCCTGAACGAAAATGGGCAACTGACCGAACTCAAGCTGCCGGAAGACTTTAAGTCAGCGGCGCAGCCGGTGCGACGTTCGACATCGAATCGCCAGCGTGCAGCCACCACGCGTACGACTCCGCAACGCAGTATCCAATCGGTGGTATCGCAGAATGCAGCTCGCTTGTCGGATGTGATTCGTCCGACGCCCTACTTCGTTAACGGACAGCAGCAGGGATATCGCGTGTATCCCGGCCGAGACCGCCGCCAGTTTGCGGCACTGGGTCTCAAGGCCGGCGACCTGATCAAGGACATCGATGGCCAGTCGCTATCGGACCCGCAGCAGGCCATGCAGATTTTCCAGTCACTGGGCAACGCCCAGCAGGTCACGGTGACCGTCGAGCGTAACGGTACGCCCGAGACCATCGTGCTGAAAACCGAACAACTCGATGTCGGCAACGTCACCGACGAAGAGAAATAAAAATACTGAAAGGGACGCCCGTCTTGATGAAATCTCTGGTACGCAGCTCAAGCCTGTTTTTCGCCGCCGCACTGTTGTTCTCACAGGCGTGGGCGCAGCAGACGATGACGACCCCGAACTTCAAGGACGCAAACATCCGAGAGATCGTCGAAGCGGTCGCGGAGATTACCGGCAAGAGTTTCATCATCGATCCACGCGTCAACGCCAGCAATGTCACGATCCTGTCGTCAACGCCAATGGAACCGGAAGCCTTTTACGAGGCGTTTTTGTCAATTCTCGAGGTGCACCAGCTCGCGGCCATCACCTCCGGTGACGTGATCAAGATTATCCCGAATGCGACGGCGCGCCAGGGCGTGCAGCCGATCGGCGTCGGCGGCGCTCGCGGCGGTGACGACATCATTACTCAGGTGATCCCGGTAAATAACGTCGGCGCGTCGCAGCTGGTGCCAATCTTGAGGCCGTTGGTCCCGCAATTTGGCCATCTGGTGGCCCACGCCGGCTCGAATATGCTGATCATCTCCGACCGCGCGGCGAACGTGAATCGCATCGTGACCATCGTCAAACGCATCGATATGTCGAGCGAAAGCGATATCGAAGTGGTGCCTCTGCAGCACGCGTCAGCCGCCGAGATTGTCCGTGTCCTGACCAGCCTGACGGCGACACCACGCGCCGACGGCGCTCCGGTGTCCATTACGCTGGTTGCCGATGCACGTACTAACAGTGTGCTGATCGGTGGTGACAAGGCCGAGCGACTGCGCGTTCGCACGCTGGTTGCGCATCTCGACACGCCGCTGGAAGACGGCGGCGAATCGCAAGTCCGCTATTTGCGGTACGCCGATGCCGAGAGCCTCGCGACGCAACTGCAGACACAGTTCACACAGGCTGCGACGACGGGTGCCGCCGGCACGCCGGGCGCATCACCGATCAGCTCTGACCAGATCAGCGTCTGGGCGGACCAGCAAACCAACGCGCTGGTCATCAACGCACCGCCGAAAACCATGCGTTCGATGATGCAGATCATCGACAAACTCGATATTCGTCGAGCCCAGGTGCTGGTCGAAGCCATCATCGTCGAGGTGCGCGCAGACCAGGAAGCCCAGCTCGGTATCACCTGGGCGGTTGAAGGCTCTGGCTCCAACACGCCGATCGGTGTAACCAACTTCCCCGGCTCGGGTGCCAACATCATCGACCTGGCTGCCGCTGCCAGTGCCGGCGACAACGCTGCCAATGCGGCAAGTGCCATCGGCTCCGGCGTCACCCTGGGTGTTGGCCGGATCAGCGACTCCGGCGTCAGTTTCGCGGCTGTCCTGAATGCCCTGGAGGGCAGCGGCGACACCAACATCATCTCGACGCCGTCGATCGTCACCACCGACAACGAGGAAGCCAGCATCAATGTCGGTCAGGAGGTGCCGTTTGTCACCGGTTCATTCACCAATGCCGGCCAAGGCGTCGGCGGTGCCGTGAATCCTTTCCAAACTATTCAGCGCGAGCAGGTGGGCGTGAAGCTGTCGATCACACCGCAGATCAACGAAGGCGACTCGATGCTGCTGCAAATTTCGCAGGAGATTTCCAGCGTATCGCAGTCCGCCAGCAGTGCGGTTGACCTGATCACCAACGAACGCATCGTCGAGACCACGGTGATCGTCGATGACGGACAGATTCTCGTACTGGGCGGCCTGCTCGAGGACACACTGATCGAAAGCAACCAGGCCGTGCCGCTGCTCGGACGACTGCCGTTGCTCGGTAACCTGTTCCGCAGCCGTCGAACCGAGACCGTGAAGACCAATCTGATGATCTTCATTCGCCCGAAAATCCTGCGCGACTCCGTTTCCACCGCCATCGAGACCAACCAGAAATACGACCTGATTCGCCAGATTCAGCAGGGCACGACCAACGAGCCGCCTGCATTGATTCCGGGTGCCGAGAGACCGGTGTTGCCACCGATGGATGACGAAGAAACGCCGCCGCAACCGTAATGGATACAGACACCGACATTGTGCTCGAGACACCTCCGGTGGTCGGCGAGCCGGAAGAACAGCCGACACCCGTTCGCAAGTTGCCGTTCTCGTTTGCGCGCCGTCATGGGGTGCTCATCCGTGACATCGACGAGCACGCAGCCGACGCCGTTTACAAGGCAGGCACGTCGCCGCTGAGCCTGGTCGAGGTCCGCCGTTTTGCCGGTGTTCCGGTGACAATGTCACGGGTCTCCGACGAGATCTTTGAAAATCTGCTTCAGCAGTCCTACGAGCAAGGCAGCCAGGCCGCAATGGAGATGGTCGACGGGCTCGACGATGAATTCAGCCTGCATCGCGTTGCGCAGGAGCTGCAGGAACCGTCCGACCTGCTCGACAGCGACGATGACGCTCCGATCATTCGCTTTATCAACGCTGTGCTGACCGAGGCTATCAAGGAAAATGCCTCAGACGTACACATCGAACCGTATGAGAACCGGCTCGGCGTGCGCTTCCGCATAGACGGCGTGCTGCAGGAAATTTTGCAGGCGAATCGGGCGCTAACGCCGCTTGTGGTGTCACGCATCAAGGTGATGTCGAAACTCGACATTGCTGAGAAGCGCCTGCCGCAGGATGGCCGCATATCGCTGCGAATCGCTGGTCGTGCGGTTGACGTGCGCGTTTCAACAATGCCCTCCGGACACGGCGAACGTGTCGTACTGCGTCTGCTCGATAAGCAGGCCGGGCGCCTGGACCTCGGCTCACTCGGTATGCCCACCGGGTCGCAGGCCACGATGGACACGCTCATCCATAAGCCGCACGGCATCATTCTCGTGACCGGACCCACCGGTTCCGGCAAGACAACAACGTTGTATGCGGGCCTAGAACGGATCAACGACAACAAGCGCAACATCATGACCGTCGAAGACCCGATCGAGTATTACATCGACGGCATCGGCCAGACACAGGTCAACACGAAAGTGGATATGACGTTTGCGCGCGGCCTGCGCGCAATTCTCCGGCAGGACCCGGACGTGGTTATGGTCGGTGAGATTCGTGACCTCGAAACGGCGGAAATCGCAGTACAGGCCAGCCTGACCGGTCACCTCGTTCTGTCCACACTGCACACCAATACCGCCGCTGGCGCTGTTACCCGACTCAGGGATATGGGCGTCGAGCCGTTCCTGCTGTCGTCGAGCCTTATCGGAGTTCTCGCGCAGCGACTCGTCCGCGTACTCGATGACAAGACCAAGGTCCCATACTCCGCGACCGAGTACGAGTGCAAATTGCTGCAGGTCGACCCGGCCAAGCCACCGACGCTCTACCGAGCGGCCGACGACAAAGGATTTGTCGGTCGCACCGGGATCTATGAACTCATCGCTGTAGACGAGGCGATGCGCACGATGATTCACGATGGCGTCAGCGAACAGGATCTCGAGCGACACGCACGCAAGTCCAGCGGCAGCATTCGCGCGGACGGTCGCCAGAAGGTTCTCGATGGTGTGACAACGCTCGAAGAAGTCCTGCGCGTCACTCGCGAAGACTAGGAACCCAATCGATGGCCGCATTCGAATACGTCGCGCTCGACAAGGTCGGCAAACAGTCGAAAGGCGTTATTGAAGGCGATACGCCGAAACATGTCCGGCAATTGTTGCGCGAGCGCAGTCTCGTGCCGATGCAGGTTAACCAGGTCGTCGAAAAGGAAGCACGCAAGTCCGGCAGTCTGTCGCTGAGACGCGGCTTGAGCGCGGCCGAGCTGGCGCTCGTCACGCGCCAGCTTGCGTCACTGTCGCAATCCGGCATGCCGCTGGAAGAAGCCCTGCTGGCCGTCGCCCAGCAAAACGAACAGCCCAAGGCGAAGAGCATCCTGCTCGGCGTGCGTGGCAAAGTCATGGAGGGACACTCACTCGCCGAAGGTCTGGCCGAATTTCCACAGGCTTTTCCGGATTTGTTTCGCGCGACGATCGCGGCCGGTGAGCAGTCCGGCCATCTTGACCTTATCCTCGAGAGGCTGGCCGACTACACCGAGGCACGCCACGAACTCAAGCAGCGCATTACCAACGCGATGATCTATCCGCTGTCGCTTGTCGTGATGTCGGCGCTGATCGTCGGCTTCATGTTGGCCTCTGTGGTGCCGCGCATCGTTACCGTCTTCGAGAACTCGGCCGCCGAGCTGCCCGGGCTGACGCGCGCAATGATCGCTATGAGCGACTTCCTGCGCGAAGACTGGCTGCTGCTGCTCATCGGTGTCGCGGTCGCGATTTACGGGCTGTGGTGGGTGTTGCAGAAAGAAGGCCCGAAACGCCGCTACCATCGGCTGTTGTTAAGTCTGCCGCTGACCAGCAAGCTGACGCGTGGCATTAACACGGCGCGATTCACACGCACCTTCAGCATACTTGCGGGCAGTGGCGTGCCGGTCCTCGAGGCCATGAAGATCTCGGCCGAAGTGGTCGAGAATCTGCCGATGCGCGAAGCCGTCATGGACGCCAGCGTGCGAGTGCGTGAAGGCGCATCGATTGCCAAGTCTTTAGAAACGAGCCGACTGTTCCCACCTATGATGATTCACCTCGTCTCGAGTGGCGAGGCCGGTGGCAAGCTCGAAGAAATGCTGACGCGATCCGCCGTAGGCCAGGAACGCGAGGTCGACGGACTGATTGCCGCCCTGCTCGGCATCCTTCAGCCACTGCTGATCGTGCTGATGGGCGCCATTGTCCTGACGATCGTGCTGGCTATCCTGCTGCCAATTTTCGAAATCAACAACCTGATCCAGTAGCGCCACAACCTTGCTGTTGGCACAGACCGCCCGGTAAGTAGTCTCGAATCTGTCGATTGTCGTCTTGCGTGGCCGTTTTTTTCACGGTATACGGTCTTTCGAGTACTCAAGATTTTCGCGAGTTTTTCGATACGCTGTTTATTGCAAGAGGGCAAGGCAATGATCGGTGACACGAGTGAAGTAAAAGACGACGTCGACGGCACCACCACTGACGACGACGAAGATCGCATGATCGAGGACGATGACGTTGTGGAGGCGACAGCCGAGATCAATGTCGACGACATCGTTTCGAAAATCGATGCACAGAGCGACATCGAACGCCAGCGCGACATTCGTCGCCGGCTCGAAGAGCTGCGTGAGGAACGTCTCTCTAGCAAAGACCTGGAAAGCACCTACAACTTCAGTCTCGATGACGATCTCTGAGCCTTGCGCTCAGTGAAAATCGCGAGCCCGGGTCTGCAGGTCGCCAAGCATGTCGGAGTGATCAAACAGGCGCTTCGCGATGACGTGTATCACCTTACCATCGCGCTGTAACTCTCCCTGTACGCCCAGCAAGCGCGAATTCAGCAACTCCTTGCGAAACTCATCCGCAAGACGCTTCCAGACAATCACATTGACGTAACCCGTTTCGTCTTCGAGCGTGACGAACGTAACACCGCCGGCGGTGCCCGGGCGCTGTCGGGTAGTAACGATGCCGGCCACGTTCAAAGCCATACCCGTCTTCAGGCCCGACAACGCTTCTGCACAACGATAATCAAAACGATCCAGCCGACCACGCAACAGGCACAGCGGATGTCGCCGCAGTGTCAGCCCGACGCTCTGGTAGTCGGCGATGATGTCCTGCGCCTCGCTGGGACGCGACAACATCGGCTGCGGTTCGTAGCTTTCCATCGACTGGAACAGCGGCGTTGGGGTCTCGGCGCCGGCAACATCCCAGCGGGCGCGATGGCGGTGCCCGGACAGCGAATCAAATGCTCCGGCCGATGCCAGTGCTGACAGGTCACGCCGATCCGCGCCGGAGCGCTCCACCAGCTGCTGCAAACTGGTGAACAGGCCGTCCGCCCTCGCCTGGCAAATAGCCTCGCTCGCCTCAGCAGACAGCCCCTTGACCAGTGACAAGCCGATGCGCAATGCGGCCGATCCGTCATCAGCCGCTTCGAGGCTGCACATCTCGTCACTTGCGTTGATATCAACCGGACGCACCTCTACACCGTGCCGCTTGAGGTCCTGGATCAGTTGCGACGGCGCGTAGAAGCCCATCGGCTGGCTGTTCAGCAATGCACAGGTAAACGCAGCCGGCTTGTGCCGCTTCAGCCAGCAGGACACATACACCAGCAGAGCAAAACTTGCCGAATGCGACTCCGGGAAGCCGTACTCACCAAAGCCCTGGATCTGGCGAAAGATCTGCTGTGCAAAGTCGCCCGAGTAACCGCGTCGCCGCATGCCGTCGATGAGCTTGTCCTCAAACGGGCCGAGTCCGCCGCGACGTTTCCATGCCGCCATCGCGCGACGCAGCTGATCCGCCTCGCCCGGTGTGAAACCGGCGGCGACGATCGCCAGCGCCATCACCTGCTCCTGGAAGATCGGCACACCGAGGGTGCGCTGCAGTACGTGTCGAACCTCCTCGCTCGGATAGTCAACCGCCTCCTCGCCGTTACGCCGTCGCAAATAGGGATGCACCATGTCGCCCTGGATCGGGCCCGGCCGGATAATCGCCACCTCGATAACGAGATCGTAAAAACAGCGTGGCTTCAGGCGCGGCAGCATCTGCATCTGCGCCCGTGACTCGATCTGGAACACACCCATTGTGTCGCCGTCGCAGATCATGTCGTAGACCTGTGGGTCTTCCGCTGGCACGCTGGCCAATGTGTAGTCCTCGCCGTCGAAATCGCGCACAAGGTCAAAGCTGCGACGGATCGCACTCAGCATGCCAAGCCCGAGCACGTCGACCTTGAGCAGGCCCAGATCCTCGAGATCGTTTTTCTCCCACTGGATCACCGTGCGATCCGCCATTGTCGCATTCTCGATCGGCACCAGTTCGGACATCGGTCCGTTGGAAATCACAAAGCCACCCACGTGCTGCGACAGGTGGCGCGGGAAGCCGATGATCTCAGCGACGAGATACAGCAGGCGCTTGATGATCGGGCTATCCGGGTTTAGGCCGGCCTCGCGAACCCGCGTCTCGTCGATCAGTTCACCGTCCCACCACTTCATCGAGCGCGCCATGCGGCTCACCTGCAGGTCGTTCAGGCCCAGCGCCTTGCCGACGTCGCGCAGTGCACTCTTCGGTCGGTAGGTAATCACCGTGGCCGCCAGCGCAGCACGATCCCGACCGTACTTGTCGTAGATGTACTGGATCACTTCCTCGCGGCGCTGGTGCTCAAAGTCGACATCGATGTCCGGCGGCTCGTTGCGTTCCTTCGAGATAAACCGCTCGACGAGCATCTGCATGCGATCCGGGTCCACCTCGGTGATGCCTAAGCAAAAGCACACGGCCGAGTTCGCCGCGGAGCCGCGGCCCTGGCAGAGAATGTCGCGCGAGCGTGCGTAGCGCACGATGTCGTGTACGGTCAGGAAATACGGTTCATAGCGTAACTCGGCGATCAGCCGCAGCTCGTGCTCGACGAGCTCGACCACGCGCTCGGGCACGCCGTCCGGCCAGCGCTGCCGCATACCCGTCTCGGTCAGACGACGAAGGTGCTCGGCCGCCGTCAGCCCGTCTGGCACGATCTCATCCGGATACTGGTAGCAGATCTCGTCCATCGAGAAGCTGGTCATGTCGGCAACGCAGGCCGACTCCTCGAGCAGAGCCGCCGGATACACCTGCTCGAGCACCTCGAGCGAGCGCAGATGGCGCTCGCCGTTCGGGTGCAGCAAACGCCCGGCACCCTCCAGCGTGCGCCCCTCCCGGACCGCCGTCAGGGTATCCTGCACGACACGCCGCGAGCGACGGTGCATGTGCACATCGCCGCTGGCCACCAGCGGCAGACGCAGGCGCCGCCCCAGTTCCTTCAGCGTGTCGAGCTTCTCCTGCTGACGCCCGTCAGCCAGCAACTCGACCGCAACCCACAAACGATCGCGAAACGCCTCACGTATCCAGTGATCATCGGTATCCAGCGCCAGGCGCTCGTCCGGCACCCAGAGCACCAGGCAGCCCGGCAGGCCGTCGTCGAACATCGACTGGCGAAGCTGGTAATCGCCCTTCTCCGCCGCACGCCGTGCCGCGGTGATCAGTCGACACAGGGACGCATAGCCCTCGCGGTTACGCACCAGCACGACGAGACGCCGTCCACTCGGCAGGCGAAACTCGGCGCCAACCACCAGCTTGCCCAGACCGCAGGCCTTGGCGGCCATATGCGCTCGTACAATGCCCGACAGGGAACATTCATCGGTAATGGCCAGCGCATCGTAACCGAGGGCCGCGGCCGTCTCGACCATCTCCTCCGGGTGCGATGCGCCGCGCAAAAACGTGAAATTACTGAGCGCATGCAGCTCCGCGTATCGCGCCATGCGGGCTCACCCGAATAAGCCGTGCAGGTACCAGGCCCCGGGTTCACGGCGATCACGAAACACCCACAAGCGCAGGCCCGCAGTCGTGCGCACCACGAAATAATCCCGCGCGATGGCGTCGGCATCCCACCAGCCGGTTTCAAACCGCTCCGGGCCGCTCAGGAACTCGAGCCTGCCCTCGTGCACCGGACAGCCCTGCCGGACCGGCAGACGCTCCGGACGCGACAACAACCACAGTGGCCGACGCAGCCCTTCCACCCAGGACGTATCGATCTTGTCGATCGGTGTGCCGGCAAACACATCGTGTTCCCGGCTGGCACGCTGCGGGCGATGGTCCTGCCGCACCGCCAGCCGCGAGACGGACTCACGGCCGATACGCGCCACGAGACGCTCGGCGAGTTGTTTCATGGAATAGCTCGCCGCACCGCTTTTCTGTGTGCCAAACGACAGCGCCGCACTCTCGGTGGCCAGCGGGCGCGCATCCCCGCCGCGCAGGCGCACGGCGATCACCGGTTCAGGCAGACTGAGCTGCTCGAACTGCAGCCTGAGCAGGCCGCACCAGTGAGCGGCAGAACGGCTCAGCTCGACGGCACCGACCGCCAACTCGGTGGCCGGCGACTTCAGGTGATAGAACGCCAATGTGAGCGCCTGGGTGCCGAGCTGGCGCTTCAGCAGGAAGCGCTCGTGGGACTGCAGCAGTTCATCGCAGATGGCGAGCAACAGCTCCCGGTCAGCCTGCTCCTCGGTCATTTCAAAGTCGGCCACAAAGCGCTCGGGCGAGCGCCAGGCATCCCGTGGATCCGGCAGCAGACCAACCGCCCGGTCGAGCTGCAGCAGGTGCGCGACACCAAAACGCTTGGCAAAGCCGTCACGCGGCAGGCGCAGGCAGTCGCCGACGGTCGTCACACCGATACCGCGCAGCGCATCGGTCACTGTGACGGGCCAGTGCAGGCAGTCGAGCGGCAATTCGCGCAGTGTCGGCACCAGGTGGTGATTATCGCGGATGCAGGAACGCCGGCCGGCACGCGCCAGCCACGTCGCCGCAAGCGGTGTCGGGGCAATCGCCAGGCAGACCGTGAAACCGAGCTGCTTCAGTCCGTCGACGATCTGCTGCCGCAGGGCCTTCAGGCCACCAAACAGCTTCAGGCTGCCGGCGATTTCCAGCAGCAGCAGGTCGCAATCCGCCATCGACACAAACGACGAGAATTGCTCCAGCCATCCCGCCAGCTGTTCCAGTTGCTGCTGCTCTTTCAGCGGACTGCGTGTCTCAAGATTGAGCCCGGGCACCAGGGCGAGCGCGGCCTGGCTGGTCTGCCCTGCCATGACACCGGCCTCAATGGCGCGCGGATCAGCATGCACGACCCGATACACACCCTGCTGCTCCTCGACAACGGCACTGACGTTGTCGCGCGGCGCGACTGCCTCCAGCGGCAGCAGCGGTACGTAAACCGCGAAGAACAGGCGCTCGGCCGGTGACGGTGCGGGCGACTTGAGCGGTTCGCTCGCCTCGGAGAGCGGCAGGCCGTACTGGCCGTCTGCAGACTGGCGCTTGACGACCGGTCGGGTTTCAGCGGGAGTCGTGCGTTCGTCCCGTGGGCATACGGGGAGCTGCCGGACCCTGCCCACGGTCAGGCCGTAAAGAGATTGTGAATGACGGCCGGTCGGCCACCACGACTTTTGAGGATATGCAGACGAGTCGCCTGGTAACCAGGTGTCAGCTCGATGCGCAGCGCCGCCGCACTCGGCTGGCGTTTCGCGGACAGCGGTCGAAAGGCGACCGCCCAGCTACGGCCTTTCTCGGCCGCCAGTTGCAGGCGACGACTGGCCTGGTCGTCCAGTTTTTGCGGCCACAGCAGCACGGCTGCGCAGGTACCTGAGGACAAGGCCTGCTCGGCCGCCCAGAGCACCTCGGTGTTGTCACGGGGTCGTACGATCAGCATGCGCGACAGATCCATACCCCACTGGCTCAACGCCGGCCCATACGGCTGAAACGGCGGCGCGACCCAGGCAATCCAGCCCGGCTCGGCCACTTCACCCGGCAAGGGTTCGACACTCAAACGCGACAGTGCCGGCATCAGCAGCTGCAACTCACCGATACCGTAGTTCTCAACCAGAATTTCCGTCAGCGACTGCCGCGGCCAGCCACCCTCCGGCAGATGACGATCAAGCACTTCGTAGCCGCTCTCGATCCCCTGTTGCCGGGACGCCCCAAGACGACCGCGCCAGACACGCGGGTTCTCCAGTAAACGCTCCAGTGACGGGGACTCCTCGGCCATCGTCCTAGTGCAGCGGCAGACCGTCGCGAATGACGCCGACAACGACACCTTCGATGACCAGCGGCTCGTGCTCAAGGTCAACCTCGATCGGCTCGAACTCTTCATTCTCCGGCAGCAGATACACGGTGTTGCCCGTCTGGCGGTAACGCTTGACTGTCACTTCATCGTCGAGACGCGCCACGATGATCTGCCGACTGCGCACTTCGGGCGTGCGGTGTACCGCAACCAGATCGCCATCGAGGATGCCGGCATCTTTCATACTCATACCGTGCACCCGCAGCAGGTAATGCGGCTTGGGATGAAACAGCGACGGATCGAGACGGTAACGCGCCTCGATATTCTGCTCGGCAAGAATCGGCTGACCGGCAGCGACGCGACCGATCAGCGGCAGGCCGATCTGTTCACGCAGTGAGTCCTTGAGCTGGATACCGCGGGACGCGCCGGGCACCAATTCAATCACGCCCTTTTTCTGCAGGGCACGCAGGTGCTCTTCGGCGGCGTTGGCTGACTTGAATCCGAGCTCGCGGGCGATCTCCGCACGCGTTGGCGGCATACCGGTTTCATCGATAAAGTCTTGAATCATTTCAAGAATCTGGTTTTGCCTGGGGGTCAGTTCGCGCATTTCAACATTCCTGTATGGATTCACAGTACATGGGATTATATACAGTGATTGTCCGCGCGCAAGCCCGATTGCCCGCAGCGATCATTGACGGTGCCGTGAGGCCGCCGTCGCCGCACCGACAGCGCCGATTTGCAGCCGCTATCGACCTGCCGTACGACATTCGAGCTGTTCCGGAAAAGTCGATTGTTGGCCATCGGCAGGATCGCTAGACTGACGGAGAGACTTCGCAAAGGGATACGCTATGTCACACCCGATCTATCGGTGTTTTGCACTGATCGCTGCCGCGTTGTTCGTGGCACCCGCTATCGCCCAGGACGACAGCCTGCCGCGATGGATGCAGAAAGAGATGCGCAAGGAAGTGCGCAAGGTGAGGTACACGGACGTTACCGTTCTCGACGGTCAGTTTGCGTTCCGGGTACCCAACAAGCTCGATACCAGCGAAGCTTTCGAAGGCGGCTGGTATTTCGCGAGCGACATCAGGGCTGGCGCACCGATGGAGTGCTACCTGTTCTACACCGAAGTTGACATGGCATCGACACTGTCAAACATGGCCGACATCAATATCGACACCAATGCCGCGGCAAACGGCGCACCACTGAGCACCAAACGCATTTACGGCATCGACGCCGGGCAGATCGACGGCTCACCCTATCTTTCGCTGGAGTGGTTGTTCACGCTCGGTGACGGCGCGGAGAAAGTCGCCGGGTTTACCAAGGTGCGCGCTGCCTACGTTAATGACGTGTTGCTCGCCTGCGGACACAACAGCTTCGGCTATCGCGAAACCTTCGCCGGAGTCTTCGAGGAATTTGTCAGCAGCGCGAAAACGCCATCGCGCGACATGCCTTCCTATTACGAAGAAATTTTCCTGCAGAGGATCGGCGACATGAATGTCGGCTTTACGCAGACGGTTTTTGCACGCGATGAGGAAGGGGATTCACGCATCCTCAGCTACACATCCACGATCGCTCCGGCGGGCATCGATGCGGTGTCCACATCGGACTCAAGCACCTCCACCTGGTCGACAGCGGACGGCGCAGTTATCAATGCCTTCAGCGCCGATGCCGAGAACGGGGAGTTGTCGAATAACCTTCAGCTCAGCCGCAACGACGATGGTGACTGGGTGAGCTATGGCACCTATCAGGGCAAAGAGATCAGTTACGTCATAGACGGCGATATCGTGCCGCTTAGCGAGCTGGGGCAGATGCGGCAGGCCGACGAACTGTTCGACAGCGAAACCCGTCAGGCGGATATGCCGGTCTGGCTGCCCTCCGCCGATCCGAGCACCTTTATAACCGGTGTGATCGAAAAGTCCGGCAACGGCCGGGAGGCCAGACTGACCCTCGGTCCGATCGGCCTCGACGCCCGCTTCGATGAACATGGCTCGATATCCGAGGCCTCGTTCGCCATCGGCGCCAACACCTTGCAACTGGAACGTGTCTGGGTCTACGGTGAACCTTAAGCGCATCGGACTCCTGCTGGTTCTGCTACTCGGCAGCAACGCGCTCGCCGACGACAGCATGTACCTGTTCACGATCCCGACTGACACGGCAGAGTCCGTACAGGGGCCACTCGACGACGCCATCGAAGCAACGCTGCATGTACCCGACGGCGACGTCGCTCGACGACTTCTTGAGTCCGGCGGCGGCGTTACCGTCATGCAAGCCTCCGCCGACCAAGTCGTGGTCAGCCTCGGAACACGTGCGACGCTGACCACCTCGCCTGAGCCATCGCACCGCCGGTCCTCATTCGTGATCGACTACGACGAACCAGCGTTTGACGCGCTGATCGACTCGCTGCGCGCCGAACTTGGCGAAGCACCGCACATCACGGACCTGACGCAATTCGTGTTCGAGTACATCGACGACAAACACTACCGCAACGGCTTCGACCTCGCGTCGAAGGTAGCCGCAACGCGCGCCGGTGACTGTACCGAACACGCTGTGCTGCTGACCGCTCTGGCTCGTGCCACTGGCAGAGCCGCCCGCGTGGTGTTTGGTATTCAGCTGGCTGAAACAGACAGCGGACTGCGAGCCTTCGGGCATGCGTGGACTGAAATTCACGATGGCAAAAACTGGAAAGTTGCAGACGCAACCATTCCGATCGATGCGGACTCAGAAATACGTATTCGATACCTGCCCGTGATCAGTCTCGACAACGAAGGCCCCGGTTTCGGTCTCGATATGGCCCGGCTGACCTGGGCACAACCCGCCCGGGTTTCCAATATCCGAAACAGCCGCCTGATCCTGTGATTCGCCGCCTGTCGCTAATTGGCGTCAAAGGTTAGTAAAAACAGGCATCTCCGTTGCAGCGCCGGGTTAATTGGGAAATAATGCGGCTGCCGTTTTTCCAACCATAGGATCTTTCGACAATGAAAAAGAACGCACTCAAAGTTAGCGCTCTGGTGCTGACCGCTGCACTGGCCGCTGGCTGCGCTGATACCTCAGCTATCCAGGCCACCGCCGATCGTGCTGCTGCTGACGCCGCCGCTGCTGCTTCCGCTGCAGAAGCTGCCCGCGCTGCTGCTGACCGTGCTGCCCAGGCTGCTGCCGCTGCTCAGAGCACGGCCGACCAGGCTCTCTCTGCGGCTACGGAAGCCCAGGCTTGCTGTGAAGCCAACAAGGAAAGCATGGAGCGTATGTTCGAGAAGTCGATGTCGAAGTAAGCACGCTCTCAGCTGCATACAAAAACGCCGCGTTTATCGCGGCGTTTTTTTTTGCGTTTGAAAAGCTCGCTGTCTAGTTGGCAGCAACCGGCGCCGGGGACGACTCATCGTCGGCCAGACTCTCGTCAGTCGGAACATCCGGCATCTCGACGAGCTCACCGACGGTCACCGGAATACCATCCAATGACGCCAGGTGCAGCTCCACCTGGTCCCAGTCCAGGCGACCCTTGCGAGCTTCCGTGGCAACAATGAACTGCTCCGTGACGTAGGTCAGCGGGTCCTTGGAAATGATCTCTTCGACCGGTTCTACAGCGTCCGGATCGGGCGCAGACTCCAGCACCGGGTGTGCCTCCATCACCAGTGAATCGCCTTCCCAGCCGATCTTGATCGGTTCGTTGATAATGCGAACCCGGGTCTGCAGCGAGATCTTCGGGAACACGAATTCAATATCCTCCGGAAACATGCGAATGCAGCCGTGCGTGACGCGCATGCCAACGCCGGCCGGACGATTGGTGCCGTGAATCAGATAGCCTGGCAGTCCGAGGCGCATCGCGAAGTCGCCGAGCGGGTTGTCCGGACCGGGAGGTACCACCGCCGGCAGCGGACGGCCCTCTGCCGCGTGTTCCTCGCGAATCGACTTTGGCGGATACCAGGACGGTCTGACTGCCTTCTGGATGACCTTGGTCAGTCCGAGCGGCGTTTCCCAGTCCATCCGACCAATGCTGATCGGGAAGGTCATAACCACAGGCGCCTCGCCTTCCGCAGGCGTCGGGTAGTAGTACATACGGTACTCGGCAAGATTCAGCACGACGCCCTGGCGCGGACCGGACGGCAGGATGAAGCGTCGCGGTAACACAATTTCGGTGCCCTCGCCCGGCAGCCACGGATTGACGTCGGGGTTGGCGCGCACAATGTCGTAGTAGCCGAGCCCGTGCTCGCGGGCCAGGTCGACCAGCGTGTCGTCGTCGGTGGCAACGATCGTTGAAATACTGCCGACAACGTCGATGCCGTCCGGCGGCAGTACGTAGGTGTCGGCCAACAGCGGTTGTGCCAGCAACGCTATCGACAAAACGGTCAGCGCTCTCATTGGCCGACCTCTTCCGCTTCGATCACTTCGGTCTCCGATTCCGCATCCAGTAACCACGCCTGCATTGCCTCACTCTGCAGCAGACGTTGCGGATAATAACCGGCTGCGTCCGGAATGTTGATGCCGTAAGTCCGAAATCGCAGCACGACCGGAGCGTACATCGCATCGGCGATGCTGAATTCGCCAAACAGCCACGGGCCATCGTAGCGGCGTTGACAGTCCGACCATATGGCAAAGACACGATCGATATCTCGCGTCAGCGCATCCGGCAAGTGTACGCGCCGACCCATTGCGCGGCAGTTCATCGGCATGTCGTGACGCAATGTGGGAAAACCCGAGTGCATTTCCGCGGCTACGCTGCGTGCGTGTGCACGCGCCGACGCATCCGAGGGCCAAAGTTGATTGTCCGGGTAACGCTCATTGAGTGTCTCGGCAATCGCCAGTGTGTCCCAGATGCGTTCGTCGCCGATCGCAAGAATCGGTACCAAGCCCGCGTCGCTGAATTCGGCGATAGCCGACTTTGTACCCGGCGTATCCAGCGGGATGCGGTGTTCTTCGAAGTTGATACCGGCCTCGCTCATGAGTAGCCAGGCCCGCAGTGACCACGACGAATAATTCTTGTTACCGATTACCAGTTTGGGTTTCACAGCGCCTCCATCCTGCCGTTAATGGTAAACCATTCAATGCGTTGACCGACAGCATTGCCGAGCGTAGCCTTGCGAGCCTGAACGAGTGGGTACTAATACATGGGAATGAAGCTCAGCTTTGAGCTGACCGACAGGGACCTGGATTTTTTCCGCGATTCGCTGCAGCGCTGCCGCGAGGTCGTGCGCAATGCCGAAGAAGGCGAGATCGTGGAAGCGATACGCGGCGTCATCGACGAGATTCGCAGCAATGAACCGCTCCCCGACTTCGTCGCCAACCGCCTCCCGGAAATCGATGCGATGATCCAGATGCTGGTGGACGACGAATGGCAACTGCCGGCGAACGATCGTGAACATTTGCTGTCAGCGTTTGTGTACTTCGGCGACCCGGAGGACATCCTGCCCGACGACATCCCGGTGATCGGCTACCTGGACGACGTCATCATTGTCGAGCTTGTTGCGCGGGAGTTACAGCACGCGCGTGACGCCTACGAAGATTTTTGCGCCTTTCGTGAGGAATACGACGCGGAACACGCCAAGTCCGACCCGGCCGTACGTCGTGATCGTCTCGACAAACGCCGTCAGCAACTGCACCTGCGCATGCAGCGACGCACAGCGAAAGACCGCAAGAATCGACTGCGCTGATGGTGGCTGCGGCGGCTTCACTTCCGCCCGGCTGGCGACGCCTCGTTGCCTGCCTGATCGACTACATCGTTTTTGTTCTCCCGCTGCTGGCGCTTCTGACCGTGGTCGGCATGGCACTCGCCTCAAAGGACGCAGACGCACCAACCCTGCAGGGCTGGACGGGCCACGCCGTGATGCTCGTGTGTCTGACCTTACCCGTCGCACTGTACTTCGCCGTGCTCGAAGCCTCGCTGAATCAGGCGACCGTCGGCAAGCGACTGATGAAATTGAGCGTCGTTGCGTCCGATGGCGGACGCGCAAGTCCAGGACAAACGCTCTTGCGCGTGGCTGGCAAACTCGCGCCGTGGGAGTTTTTTCATGCCGTGCTCTGGCACTGGGACGGCTGGCCCTTCGATCCGGCACCCGCATCATCACTGCAGATGACGGGACTGCTTGTCGGCTGGGTCGTCGTCGGCGTGTACATCGTCAGCGTGTTCGTCGGCGAGCGGCGTACCCCCTACGACCAACTGGCTGGCACGTCAGTCCTGTACCGTGGATCGTAGCCCCAGAAGAACCGCGGCACCGACGATGCTGACGCCGGCCGCTCGCTCGATCCAGGCACGGCGATGGCCGCGAAGCCGATCGGCCAGCCAGCTCGCCGCCTTACCGTACGAGGCCAGAAAGCAGCCGTCGATGAAAAGGTAGGTCAGACCGAGGATCGCGATCTGCGGCGCCAAAGCCTGCGTGTTATCCAGAAACTGGGGAAACAGCGCCGCGAAAAACACCACCGCTTTCGGATTGGCTGCGGAGGTTATGAATCCGCGCAGCCAGAGCTGTCGTAGCGATACCGGTGCGAGGCCTTCGACAGTCGTACCGTTGCGGAACGACTGCAAAATTTGCCGGCCGCCAAGCCAGACAAGATAGGCAACGCCCGCCCACTTTACGACGGCAAGCCCATAGCGAGAGCTCGAGATAATGGCAGCGAGCCCAAAACCTGCAAGCAGTATCTGTACGGTATTCGCTGTCAGGTCACCCGCCGCGGTGGCCAGCGATCGACGAAAGCCATTCGACAGGCTGGTGGACAGCATCAACAGCTGGCTGGGCCCCGGTGTGCTCATCAACACCAGCACGGTAGCG
>JBCCNM010000065.1:0-17780 GCA_039025835.1 Pseudomonadota bacterium
CCGAGAGCCTGAAGCTCAAGCGCTCGCTGATGGAGGAAGTCATCAAGGTGTACACCGAGGCAGCCGACTACGGCGTCGCGGAGGTCACGACGGCGGCCACCTACCAGCTCGGCCAGGTGTATGAGGTGTTCAGCAGTGACCTGATGAACTCAGAGCGTCCGACCAACCTCGATGAGCTGGCACTGGAAGAGTATGAGCTGCTGCTTGAAGAGCAGGCGTATCCGTTCGAAGAAAAGGCCATCGACCTGTACAAGGTCAACGCCGACCGTGCGCCGGACGGCGTTTACGACGAGTGGGTGCAGAAAAGTTTTGATCGACTGGCGGGGCTGATGCCGGCCCGCTACGCAAAATCGGAGCGCATCGAAGATGTTGTTACCTCGCTTTACTAGGCTGATTTCGAGTGCCGTCCTCCTCCTGCTGGTTGCAGGTTGTGCGTCGGTACCCGGAGGAACGAGCAAGCCGGAAGCTCGCGACGTCGCCCAGGGACCGGTGCGCGAGGTGCCCGCACGGGCGCAGACGATGTATGAACAGGCGGCTGCGTCGATGGCGGCGGGTGATCTCATCGACGCCGAGCTGCGGTTCAAGGAATTTTTGCTGACATACCCCGATTTTCCGGGTGCGCACGTGAATCTCGCCATCATCCACAGCGCCAATGGCAACGACGCCTCCGCCATGGATGCGGTCAACGCCGCACTGGCGATTGACGCCGAGCATGTTCCCGCCCTGAACCAGCTGGGGGTACTGCATCGCAAAAACGGCAATTTCACAGAATCCGAGGCCGCTTATTTGAAAGCGATCACAGTCCAGCCCGATTACCCGTTGGCACACTACAACCTGGGTGTACTCAACGAGCTCTACCTGCAGCGCCTGGATATGGCCTTGCAGCACTTTGAGCGCTACCAGGAGCTCGTTGGCGAGGACAAGCAGGTCGGACGCTGGATTACCGACCTGCAACGTCGCGTGGCTGCGAGTCAACGAACGGCCAACGTAACGGAGTGAATATGAACGCAAGGATTGCCAAAGCCTGCCTGATCGCCGCGTGTTTTGCGGCATCGTCGCTCGCCCTCGCGCAGGAGCCCGATGAGCTCAATCCCGCCGTCGACACCTCCGCGCCGTCGGACGCGTTCAATGCCGATGACTTTGAACCGAGCGTGGATACCTCGGCCTCGAACGAAGTAGCGGGCGAGCCGGCCTTGGACGACATAGGCCCGGCGGTGGATACCTCCGACGTTGAGCCTGCCGTCAACACCAGCGCCGATGGGCGTGTGTCGGTCGGCGAGCAGGACTCAGGTCCGGTGATGGACAGCATTACGCTGAGCCGCACCGAGATCACCGGCAACCAGGAACTGCCGACGGTCATGTACATCGTGCCGTGGCAAAAGTCTGATCCCGGCGACCTGATGGGTCGACCGGTCAACACCCTGCTCGATGAGGTGCTCGCACCGATCGACCGGGAAGAATTCGTTCGCCAGGTGGGTTACTACGGCGAGATTTACGGAACTGATGAAGAGTAACGCGCCGGACTGGCGCTAAGAGGAGCAAGATCATGAGCACAGTAGTGCAGTTTTTCCAACAGGGCGGTGCATTCATGTATCCGATCCTTTTTGTGTTCGCGTTTGGCGTCGCTATTGCGGTCGAGCGCTGGACCTACCTGACCGTGGCCGGAGCCAGCAACCGCGCTCTCTGGAAGAAAATTGTGCCGTTCCTGAAAGCCGGCAATTTCCAGGAAGCGGCTGCGCAGACCGCGAAGTCCAAAGCCGCCATCGGCTCGATCCTGACGTACGGCCTGTACCGCGTTAAGTCGGCACGTCGTCGCGATGACATCGAGAAAGCGATGGAAGAGAGCCTGATGGAAGTGCTGCCGCGTCTTGAGAAGCGCACGCACTACCTCGCCACACTGGCGAATATCGCGACGCTGCTCGGCCTGCTCGGCACGATTATCGGCCTGATCCAGGCGTTCACCGCGGTATCGACGGCAAACCCGGCTGACAAGGCGGACCTGTTGTCGGCGTCGATCTCGACAGCGATGAACACGACGGCATTCGGCCTGATGGCAGCGATTCCGCTGCTGCTGATTCACGCCCTGCTGCAGACCAAGACCAACCAGCTGGTCGACAGCCTGGAAATGGCAAGCGTGAAGTTCCTGAACGCAGTTACCGAGCGCCAGCTGGCCCCTAACGGAGCGTAACCATGATTCGCAGCCGCAGAGGCGGTCGCCGCAGACACGCTGCGGATGAGGCCGAACTCAACATCACGGCGTTCATGAATCTGATGGTGATCCTGGTTCCGTTCCTGCTGATCACCGCGGTGTTCTCGCGACTGGCGGTACTCGAGTTGTACCTGCCGGGTGAATCGACCGAGCCCGCGACTCCGCAGGAAGAACAGGTTTTCCAGTTGGAAATCACTGTTCGTGATAACCGGATCGAAGTTGGCGATCGCAACCAGGGTGCCCTCGGTATCTACGACAACACCGAGGACGGCTACAACTTTGACGCTGTCAGCGAAAAACTCGCCGAGATCAAGGAGCAGTATCCGGAAAAGACGGATGCGTCGATCCTGATGGAACAGGACATCGACTACGAAACGATTGTCCTCGTTATGGATCTTGTGCGCGTCAAGCAGGTCGTCGAAGACGGGGCCATCGTCCGTAAGGAGCTTTTCCCGAATCAGTCGATCGGCGACGCACCGGTCCTGGAAGGAGCCTGAGCCATGGCGATCTCTAAACGTGCTATACGCATGGAGAAGCACCACAAGCGCAACAAGGCGAGTGGTGGCCTCAATCTCGTATCGCTGATGGATATCTTTACGATCCTCGTGTTCTTCCTCCTCGTTAACTCCTCTGACGTGGAAGAATTACCGAACCAGAAAGATATCCAGTTGCCGGAATCGATTGCAGAGCAGAAAGCTTCCGAGTCGGTCGTGATCATGATCGGTGACGACGACATCCTCGTGCAGGGCGCGGTTGTTGCCAGTGTTGCAGAGGTCATGGCGGCTACGGGCAACGACATCCCGGCCGTTCGTGAAGCGCTGAAGTCGCAGAACGACCGTGTGCTGCGCCGCGAAGCCAACGACGATATCACCCAGCGCGAAGTTACGATCATGGGTGACCGCGAGATTCCGTACCGCCTTCTGAAGAAAGTTATGGCGACGGCGACACAGGCCGATTACGGCAAGATTTCACTGGCTGTACTGCAGAAGAGCTCTGACCAGCTCGACGAACTGCAGGCCTCGAACAGGTAGCCGACGGAAACGCAGGAGTAGGTAGTGAATTTACCGTTCTACAGAGAGTTCGACCTGCCGTGGACGTCGGAGGCGAACCAGGACAAGAAGTTCCAGAAGCTTCTGGGCACGATCTTCCTGGTGACGCTGACCCTCGGACTGGTATGGCCGTTCATCCCGGTGCCTGAGCCGGACCCGTATGAAGTTGAAGAGATTCCGCCGCGTATTGCGCAGATTCTCCTCGAAAAACAGGAGCCGCCACCACCACCGCCGCCCGAGCCGGAACCCGAACCGGAACCGGAGCCCGAGATCGATGATCCCGAACCGGACCCGGTCACCGAGCCGGAGCCCGATCTTCGCGAAGAGGCCAAGCAACAGGCACAGGCTGCACTGATGCCGTTCCAGGAAGATCTGGCAAGCCTCGTTGATCAGTCACTGATCGAGACCGTTGCCGATAACCGCGAGTTGTCACAGACAGTGGGCGAAGCCGCGCGCAATGAACGTTCGATGATCACCTCCAGCGCAGGCACTGCCTCTGGAGGGATCAACACGGCAAACATGAGCCGCAATACCGGCGGTGCCGGACTGGCTGAGCGTGTTGCAACGCGCGTTGAAAGCCCGGTCGCCGGTCTCGCACCGGCGGGTGGGACTGCAAGCCGGACCGGAACCAGTGGCAAGGCTTCGCGTTCTCGTGAAGAGATCGAACTGGTGTTTGACCAGAACAAGGGCGCCATCTTCGCGCTCTACAATCGCGCACTGCGCGTCGACCCGACGCTCGAAGGCAAGCTCGTGCTGCGCCTGACGATCGCACCGGACGGCACTGTCACGTTCTGCGAGGTGGTGTCCAGCGAACTCGGTGACCCGGATCTCGAGCGCAAACTTGTGATGCGCATCAAGCGCTTCAAGTTCGAGGCACGTGACGTCGAGCCGATTACCACCGAGAAGCCGATCGACTTCTTCCCGGCGTAGGCGCACCACACAACGATCGTAGCCCGCCGGCGATTGCCGGCGGGCATTGCCCCTCCGGAGGCGACTGCCGTATCCTGCGGCTCACCGGACTCACGGGGCATCACCATGAAACGAATTCTCATCGCGGCCTTGCTGGTCGCCGCTGCACCCGTCAGTGCAGAGCTCACGATTGAACAACTGATCGCCGAAGCCGGCCTGCGCGAAGGCGGTGAACCCGTGCGCGAGCGTCCGGGGTGGCGGAAGCCCGAGAAGATCGTAGCGCCCGCATCGATCGCCGACGTGATCCGGGCTGCGTTCCCGGATATCGAGGTGGTTACCGCAAGCCGCGCTGATGCGGCCGCCGCGGTTGACGGCGCCGACGTGTTACTCAACTGGTGCTCCAACGACATCGTCTCAGCGTCCGACAGCCTGCGATGGGTGCAGATTTTCAGCGCCGGTGCCGAGCGCTGTCTGAATACGCCGCGTATCGTCAACGGCAGCGTGCTACTGACCAACGGCCAGAAAATGACCTCTCCGGCGATCGGCGAGCACGCCGTTGCCATGACGCTGAGTCTGTCGCGCAATCTCACGCAGTACGCGAAAGCCATGCAAGACGCCCCTTGGGCACGCGCCAATTCGATCGAAACGATCGACGGCAAGACCATGTTGGTCGCGGGGCTTGGCGGCATCGGTCGTGAGACGGCGAAGCGAGCGCATGCACTCGGTATGCGCGTTGTCGGTACGCGCAACAGTTCCCGCGAGGGTCCGGACTACGTCGATTACGTGGGATTGTCCGACGAGTTGTTCGAGCTGGCGGCCGAAGCCGACGTCGTCGTCAATGCACTGCCGCTGACCGACAAGACGCGTGGCCTGTTCGACGAGGACTTCTTCAACGCCGTTAAACCCGGTGTCATCTTTGTCAATGTGGCTCGCGGCGGGAGCGTAGTGCAGGAGGACCTGATCGCGGCGCTCAAAGACGGACGCGTAGCGGGTGCCGGACTCGACGTGACCGACCCGGAGCCGTTGCCGGCCGACCACCCACTCTGGCAGATGGACAACGTGCTGATCACGCCGCACATCGCGTGGGCGGGTGCCGACCGGCAGCGTATTGCGTTGCTGGCAGTCGAAAACCTTCGACGCTATATCGCCGGCGATCGCCTGCTGAATGTGGTCGATCCATCCAGAGGTTACTGAGTGAAACGCGCGGCACTCGATGGCGCCGATCGTCGCAGGCTGTATCTGTTTCGTCACGGTGCCGTCGACTATGTGCGCCCGGACGGAAGCTGGGTCGAGGACCCCGACGCCGTGCCGCTGAACCCGCGCGGCCGCGAACAGGCGGCGCATCTTGCGGGCGCGTTCGCCGACGTCGCTATCGACAAGGCGATTTGCTCGGGCTTGCCGAGGACGCTGGAGACAGCGACAACCGTGCTCGGTGAGCGCGACATATCCATCGGTGTGCACCCGGAGCTCGAGGAGATTCGCCCGGCAAAGGGCGAGCAGTCTGGCGGCTACGACCCGGTATCCGACGTGGCGTTCTCGCATTGGCGTGCCGAGGACCCGGAGTCGACATTTCTGGGCGGCGAGCGTTACAGCGATTTCTACCTTCGCGTGACGGCGGAGATCGAGCGCATTGTGGCGGACGAAAGTTGGCATAACCTGGCCGCTTTCGCGCACGGTGGCACGAATGCGGCCGTGCTCGGCTGGGTGACCGGTCTTGGCGCCAGCGCTTTTGGCCTGTTCGACCAGCAGACCTGTTGCCTTAACGTTATTGACTTTGATGTTCGCGACGGTGTTGTGCTGCGTAAAACACTACGGGCTGTCAACATCACGTCGATGGATCCCATGAAATCCGACCGTCACGCGAGCGATATGGAACTGCTCGCGAAGCGCCTGATAAAGATGGGTGCGACGTAAACCGCGATGACGACCGCCGGCACGATTCGCGAGGCGCTGCGAGCCGTCGCTGACCCGGAGGTTGCGGCGCACTCGGCCGGTTTCTTCAAAACCGGTCCCGGTGAGTACGGTGAGGGTGATCGCTTCATCGGTGTGCGGATCCCCGCCATCCGCCAGTTAGTCAAAACGCACCGCGATCTGCCGGAGCGGGCAGTCCTGTCGCTGCTTCGTTCACCGATCCACGAGGAGCGAATGTTTGCCGTCCTTGTGCTCGTGGAGCAATTCACGCGCGGCCCGCGTGAGCGGCGAGATCATATCGCCACGCTGTATCTTGATAATCGTGAACACGTGAACAACTGGGACCTGGTGGATTCGTCGTGCCACAAGATCCTCGGGCCCTGGCTCTGCGACCGTGATCGATCGCTGCTCTATGATCTCGCAGGGTCGAACAGCGTTTGGGATCGGCGCATTGCAATGATGACGACCTACCATTTCATTCATCGTGATGACTACGCTGACGCGCTGGCCCTCGCGGAACGCCTTCGTGATGACGAGCACGACCTGATTCACAAGGTGGTAGGCTGGATGCTCCGCGAAATCGGCAAACGCGATCTCGACGTCGAGGAGTCCTTTCTCAAGCATCATTACTCACACATGCCACGGACCATGCTGCGCTATGCCATCGAAAAACTGCCGGCATCACGGCGCAAGGACTATCTCGAAGGCCGTGTTTGAGTCTCCAGCTGCCGGCTTCCCGCCGATCGAGGCAAGCAGCGCGCGCTTGCTGGTGCTTGGCAGCCTTCCGGGGCAGGCGTCCATCGACGCTCAGCAATATTACGCGCACCCGCGCAACGCGTTCTGGTCGATAATGGGTGAGCTGGTGGGTGCTCGCGGTGACTACGACGCGCGTTGTCGTGCGTTAACCGATGCCGGCATCATGGTCTGGGACGTACTCGCACAGTCCGTGCGTCCCGGCAGCCTCGACTCGGCGATTCGTATGGATACGGCTGTGGCCAATGATTTCGATGCAGTCTTCGCGCGCCAACCCGGTATCGAGCTGGTCGCGTTAAACGGACGTAAGGCGTCCGACATGTTTCGCCGTTTTGCGCAGCCTCCCACGCATGTCCGCAGCGCGACACTACCGTCGACAAGTCCGGCGTATGCTTCGCTCAGCGTCGCGCAGAAACTCGAACTCTGGCGTGACATACTGCAACCCGTTATCGAAAAGGAGTAAGTCATGATTGCGTACACAATGGTCGGTACCAACCAGCTCGACGCTGCCGCCAGTTTTTACGATGCGCTGTTCGATGCTGTCGGCATCGGCCGGGTCTGGTCCAGCGAGGGTGCGGTCGGCTGGGGAAATAGCATGAATCAGCCGATTTTCGCCGTCACGCGGCCGCGCGACGGCAATCCGGCCACGGTCGGCAACGGTGTCATGATCGCGTTGGCGATGCCGGATACCGATTCCGTTGACCGCATTTATGCCAAGGCAATCGAACTCGGTGGAACGTGCGAGGGCGCATCCGGCCCGCGCGGCGAGCAGTTTTATTGCGGCTATTTCCGTGATCTGGACGGCAACAAAATCAACGCCTTCGCCATGCAGAACTAACTTTTAGCGTTGACGCCGGTCTGACTGCCGTATGACTACTAAAACTGTTTCCCGCCGTCGGCGGATTCTGCGTGAAGCGCTGTCACTGGCCGGGCTCATCATCCTGGTACTGGCAGCACGTTCGTCGCTGGCCGATCACTATTGCGTGCCGTCTGGCTCAATGGAACACACGCTGCAGGTGGGAGATCGGGTCGTTGTCGATAAACGGGCCTACGGACTCAGATTGCCATTCACTTTGAGCCGATTGTTGCCCGGCGAGACGGTCGAGCGTGGTGCGGTTGTTATCTTCGACTCACCGCTCAGCGGCAAGCGCCTGATCAAGCGCATTGTGGCTGTCGGTGGCGACGAGGTGCGACTCGTCGATGGTCGCCTGACGATCAACGGCATCGCACTCGCAGGCAATGGCGACATCGAGCGTTTCGGCTCACGCATCGCTGCACTGAAACTCGATAACGGCGGTGGGCCCGATGTTTCGGGAACGATTCCGTCCGGGATGTTGCTCGCCGTAGGTGACCACCGCGGCAACAGTCTTGACGGCCGTCGCTTCGGCCTGGTGCCGGAGCGAGCGATTTACGGCAGGGCCGTTGCCGTTTACTACCGACGCGGGGACGGAATTACCTGGCGACCCCTATAGCGCGCCTTCGCCGGTTTCACCGGTCCGGATTCGCCAGACCTGTTCAAGTGACGAGACAAAAATCTTGCCGTCGCCGACCTTGCCGGTTTTTGCCGCATCGATGATGGCCTCGACGACGCGCTCAACCTGGTCGTCGGCCACAGCGACCTCGATGCGTGCCTTGGGCAGGAAATCGACGACGTATTCGGCGCCGCGATAGAGCTCGGTGTGGCCGCGCTGTCGGCCGAATCCCTTGACCTCCGTCACCGTCATGCCGTTTACGCCGGCTTCGCCGAGTGCATTGCGTACATCATCGAGTCGGAAGGGCTTTACGATCGCGGTAACGAGTTTCATTGGTCAACCTGTAGAATCGGACAGCGCGTATGCTAGCAATACCGCTACCGTAAGTGTACAAGGGCACGGGGACCTACCGGGGGGCAGATACATGACCGAACTCACAGGCAAGGCCGGCTGGATCGACATGACAGTCGTCAACGCCGAGCAGATGCGCGACTTTTACGCCGAAGTCGTAGGCTTCGATGTCGAAGCGACCGACATGGGCGGCTATGAGGACTTTACGATGAAGATGCCTGCGTCCGGCGATCCGGTAGCGGGTATCTGCCATGCCCGTGGCGACAACGCGGACGTACCCCGGGGCTGGGTGGTGTATTTCGTCGTCGCCGACCTGGACAAGAGCCTGGCCAGTTGCGAAGCGCTCGGCGGTGAGCGCATTACCGATATTCGCGAGTACGGCGGCGGGCGATATTGCCTGGTGCGTGACCCGTCAGGCACAACGTCGGCGCTCTTCCAGCAGTAAAACGCATGCCATCCAATACCGGCTCTCGTGAATGGCAGGCTGCTGTGGCGCGGCTGATCGCCGAGGACGGCCCCGACGGTCTGTCCGACGCGTTGATGCGCGTCATCAACCAGGTTGCCGAGCACAGCCGTGTTGCGATGCTTGCCTTCAGTCACGATGCGCCCCCGGTCGTTCTCGCTCACGATCTCGCGCCGGCGGAGGAAAAACACTACCTGCAGCGCTATATCGCTGGCCCGTACATGCTCGATCCGCTGTACCAGCTTGCGCTTAAAACCGATAAGCCCGGCTACGTGCGTTTTCGTGAGGCCACACCCGATCGCTTTCGCTCCAGTGAGTATTACCGGCAGTACTGCGAACGTACGCACCTCGAGGATGAATTGGACTTCTTTCTCGATGTCGACGGCACCACGCTGGTGCTCGTGGTAGCTAAACTGTCCGGGCGTTTCAGCAAGGCGGAAATCTCGCGACTGACGGATGCAGAGCCGATTTTCCACGCCGCCATGCGCAAGCTCTGGATGCATAGCGATGACAACAGTCGTGATGCCAGCGCGTTGAGCATGCACGAGCACTTGACCAAGTGTTTTCGCAATTTTGGCGCCACGTCGCTGACCCAGCGCGAGCGTGAAATTACGCAGTTGCTGCTACGTGGTCACTCGACCAAGTCGATTGCGCGTGAACTCGATATCGCACCGGGCACGGTCATGGTTCACAAACGCAACCTGTTTGCCAAGCTCGGCATCACGTCACAGTACGAGCTCTTTTCCCGCTTCATCGACACACTGTCGACCCCCTGAGTCCGCGCTACCGCGCGCATGGTATGTCGTTGCCCAGGCGGCAAACGGACAATTGACGGTATAAAAAATCACCGTCCAGGACGGGAGACCTTAAGGGATGAAGACTTTCGATTTCGGGCTCGGAGACGATATCGACATGCTGCGCGACGCGGTCGCAGCGTATGCCGCTGAGCGTATTGCGCCGCGTGCTGAAGCCATCGATCGTGACAACGCGTTTCCTCGTGATCTGTGGACGGAGCTGGGCGATCTCGGATTGCACGGCATCACCGTCAGTGAGGCCGCTGGAGGCACCGGTCTTAACTACCTGGCGCACGTTGTTGCGATGGAAGAGATCAGTCGCGCTTCGGCGTCGGTCGGCCTGTCCTACGGCGCCCACTCCAATCTCTGTATCAACCAGCTGCATCGATGGGGCAATGACAAGCAGCAGTCTCGCTGGCTGCCGAAACTGATCTCCGGCGAGCATCTCGGTTCGCTGGCGATGAGTGAAACAGGTGCCGGCTCCGACGTCATGGGCATGAAAACCCGGGCGCGTCGTGACGGTGACGACTACGTGCTGAACGGTTCGAAAATGTGGATCACCAACGCGCCGGGTGCCGACGTGCTGATCGTTTATGCGGTCACTGACCCAAAGGCCGGCAACAAGGGCGTCAGCGCGTTTGTTGTCGAACGCGGAACACCGGGGCTGTCGACACCGCAGAAACTCGACAAGCTCGGCATGCGCGGTTCCGACACCAGCGAAGTGCTGTTCGAGGACTGCAGAGTCCCGTCCGCCAACCGTCTCAGCCTTGAAGGGCAGGGCGCGGCTATCCTGATGAGTGGCCTCGACTACGAACGGGTCGTGCTCGCCGGCGGCCCGCTCGGCATCATGCAGGCCTGTATGGATGTCGTGATGCCCTACATCCACGATCGCAAGCAGTTTGGCCAGCCGATCGGTGAATTCCAGCTCATGCAGGGCAAGATCGCGGACATGTACACGACGATGAACAGCACACGCGCCTACGTGTATGCCGTGGCGGCTGCCTGCGACCGAGACCAGACAACCCGTTTCGACGCGGCCGGCTGTATCCTGCTCGCCGCAGAGCGCGCCACATTAATGGCGCTGGAGGCGATCCAGGTGCTCGGTGGTAACGGTTACATCAACGAGTACCCGACGGGCCGGTTGTTGCGTGACGCGAAGTTGTACGAAATCGGTGCCGGTACCAGCGAGATTCGTCGTATGCTCATCGGCCGGGAACTCTTTAACGCCACAGCGTAATCACGATGCCGAAAATCGACAGCAGAATCGACCGGAAAAGCGAAGACTGGGCGGCGAACGTCGCGACCAACAAGGCACTGGCCGATGATCTTCGTGCCAAGCTTCGCCATATCGAAAAGGGTGGCTCGGAGCGGGCCCGTGACAAACACCTGGCGCGCGGCAAATTGCTGCCGCGGGATCGCGTGCGCGGATTGCTGGACGACGGCAGCGACTTCCTCGAGATCGGCCAGTTCGCCGCTTATGAAGTCTATGACGACGATGTGCCGGCGGCGGGTGTGATCGCCGGTGTCGGCATTGTCAACGGCGTGCGCTGCATGATCGTCGCCAACGACGCTACGGTGAAAGGTGGGACCTATTACCCGCTGACCGTGCGCAAGCACCTTCGCGCGCAGGAGATCGCCGAGGAAAATCGACTGCCGTGTATCTATCTCGTGGACTCCGGTGGCGCTTTCCTGCCGCGACAGGATGAAGTGTTTCCGGATCGCGATCATTTCGGGCGTATTTTCTACAACCAGGCACGCCTGTCGGCGAAGGGTATCCCGCAAATCGCCGTCGTAATGGGCTCCTGCACCGCTGGTGGCGCGTATGTGCCGGCCATGTGCGACGAGGCGGTTATCGTGCGCAACCAGGGTACGATCTTCCTCGGAGGTCCGCCGCTGGTTAAGGCCGCAACCGGCGAGGTTGTCGATGCGGAAACGCTCGGCGGCGGGTCGGTGCATTCGCGGGTGTCCGGTGTGACCGACCACCTGGCGGATGACGATGAGCATGCGCTGGCCATAGCGCGCGAGATCGTTGCCAACACCAATGTGCAAAAGGTCAGCCCGCTGGCTGTAAAGCCGCCGGCAGACCCGGCCTACGAGGCGAGCGACATCTACGGCATCGTGTCGCGCGAATACCGGTTTCCGTACGACGTGCGCGAGATCATTGCGCGCCTGGTCGACGGCTCCGAGTTTCACGAGTTCAAGAAACTCTACGGTAATACGCTGGTCTGCGGCTTCGCGCACATCAACGGTTACCCGGTTGGCATTGTTGCCAATAACGGCATCCTGTTCATGGAATCTGCGCAAAAGGGCGCACACTTCGTCCAGCTCTGTGATCGGCGCCGCATTCCGCTCGTATTCCTGCAAAACATCACCGGCTTCATGGTCGGCAAGCGTGTCGAGCATGCCGGCATCGCCAAGGACGGCGCAAAGATGGTGAACGCCGTCGCGACCGCCAGCGTGCCGAAGTTTACTGTTGTTATCGGCGGTTCTTTCGGCGCCGGCAACTACGCCATGTGCGGCCGCGCCTACAGTCCGCGATTCCTGTGGATGTGGCCAAATGCACGTATCTCTGTGATGGGCGGCGACCAGGCGGCAATGGTGTTGTCCACCGTCAAGCGCGACGGTCTCGAGGCCCGCGGAGAAGACTGGCCGACGTCCGAGCAGGCCACGTTTGAAGAGGGTATTCGTGCACGCTACGAGGAGCAGGGCCACCCTTACTACGCGAGTGCCCGACTGTGGGACGACGGCGTGATCGATCCGGTCGATACGCGCTCTGTATTGTCAACGGCGCTTGCCACCGCGTGCGATAACTCAGACCCCGGAGAGTCGCCATTCGGTGTCTTCCGCATGTAAGCCCGCTTGGCTCGATAGGTTATGATTCGGGGATGACATCGCGACAGGAACAGAACACCGGCACCGCCGATGTTCGAGAGGCTCTGCGTTTCGATACCGATGCGCTGCACGATTACATGTCATCGCACGTTGAGGGCTTCCACGGCGAGCTGGCTGTGCGTCAGTTCCGCGGTGGGCAGTCAAACCCGACCTATCTTATCGACGCGGATTGCGGCCAATATGTGTTGCGTCGCAAGCCCCCCGGCAAGTTGTTGAAATCGGCGCATGCCGTGGATCGGGAATACCGCATTATCAGCGCGCTGTATGGCGCGGATTTCCCGGTGCCGCGCCCGTACGCCTATTGCGAAAACCCGGAAGTGATCGGCACCGAGTTCTATCTGATGGAATTTCTCGACGGCCGTATTTTCTGGGAACTGGATCTGCCGAATGTGGAGCCAGCAGAGCGCAGCGCGATCTACGACAACGCCAACGCCACGATGTGCAAGTTGCACAATTTCGACTACGTCGCGCTGGGCCTCGAGGATTTTGGGAAGCCGGGCAACTACTTCGAACGACAGATCTCCCGCTGGATAAAGCAGTACCGGGCCTCCGAAATCGACGCTGTACGATCGATGGATGCCTTGATCGAATGGCTGCCCGACAACATCCCGGCCGATGAGTCGGCCAGCATCGTGCACGGTGACTACCGGCTCGACAACATGATCATCCATCGCGACTCGCCGGAGGTGATCGGCGTGCTCGACTGGGAGCTGTCAACGATCGGCCATCCGCTCGCGGACTTCACTTACCATCTGATGATCTGGCACATGCCGGAGATCGGTATCGGCTCGATCGGGCTGGCCGGCAAAGACCTTGACGCGCTGGGAATACCGGATGCGGACGCCTACACGCGGCTGTATTGTAAACGGACCGGCCGTGCGGGCATCGACAATCTTGATTTCTATTTTGCCTTCAACCTGTTCCGGCTCGCCGCCATCCTGCAGGGCATTGCCGGGCGTGTTCGTGACGGCACCGCGGCAAGTGCGCACGCCGCCCAGGCGGTCAATGCCGTGCAGCCGCTGGCAGACCTCGGCTGGCATTTCGCTGGCAGGAACTAGAGGACGAGCATGACCCTGAATGCAGACGAGCTCCTGAAACAGGAGCATCGCGACATCCCTTTCAGCTACAACGACAAGGACAGCATCCTGTACGCGCTGGGTGTCAGCCTCGGTGAGAGCCTCGACGACGCAAAAAGCCTGCGTTTTCTCTACGAGAGCCATGGCTCTGTCGCTACGGTGCCAACGATGGCATCGGTGCTGGTACCGGATTTGTTTCCGCCCGACCTCGGGTGGGATTATGCACAGGTGTTGCACCTCGATCAGCGGCTGCAGCTTTTCCGACCGTTGCCTGCCGGCGCCGCATTGCTGATCAACAAACGGGTTAGTGAGATCTACGATCGCGGGTCCGGTCGCGGTGCCCTGGTCCTGTTCGAGGCTGAGGGACGCCTGGCCAAGGACGACACGGTGATTTTCAGTCTCGGCAGTACGATCCTTGCACGCGGCGATGGCGGTTGCGGCGCACCCAAGGGCCGCGGCCCGGCAGCGCACAAGACGCCGTCACGCGAGCCCGACCTGAGCTGTGATCTGCCGACCACCGGCAGCCAGGCCTTGCTGTACCGGCTGAACGGCGACTGGAATCCACTGCACGCGGACCCGGCGGTGGCCAAATCTGCCGGTTTCGACAAGCCTATTCTGCACGGACTGTGCACCTACGGTATCGCCTGCCACGCGGTGCTGAAGACGATCTGCGACTACGACCCGACCTTGATCAGTGAATTCAATGCGCGCTTTTCATCGCCGGTGATACCGGGCGACACGGTCACGACGGAGATGTGGCAGGATGGCAACGAGATTTCATTCCAGTGTGTAGTGCGCGAACGCGACACGGTGGTCATCAAAAACGGCAAGTGTGTGCTGAGAGCCTGAGCGGAGAGCATCAATGAGCGAACGCGTCATCACGACCCTTGAAAACCATGTTGCCACCGTCACGCTGAGCCGTGCCGAAAAGCAGAATGCCCTGGACATGGAGATGTTCAGCGCAATTGCCGAAGCGGGAGACGCCCTGAAAGCGGACCGTTCCGTTCGAGCCGTCGTGCTGCGTGCCGATGGTGATCATTTTTGCGCCGGTATGGACGTCAGTGTTTTCCAGAGCGGTGATATTGACGCCTCAATGCTGCAGGCACTGCCGGATTCCAACGCCAATTTTTTCCAGAAGATCGCCTACGTCTGGCGCGAGATCGAAGTGCCGGTCATTTGTGCGGTAAAGGGCAATTGCCTCGGCGGTGGACTGCAGATTGCGCTCGGCGCGGACATCCGGATTTCGGCGGCGGACGCCAAGCTTTCGATTATGGAGGTGCACTGGGGACTGATTCCGGATCTCGCATTGACGACGACGCTCAGGGACATCATGCCGGTGGACAAGGTGAAAGCACTGATGTTCACCGGGCGAATTCTCTCAGGCGCTGAGGCACTGCCGCTGGGACTTGTCACCGATCTGGCCGAAGACCCGGATGCCACGGCGGCCGAACTGGCCGCTGCCATTGCTCGTATGTCACCCGATGCTATACGTGGTGGAAAGCAGTTGGTGAATGCCGCCTGGAGGCTGTCCGAGGCCGAGTCCCTGCGGCTCGAAGCGGAGATCCAGGGTCGCGTTCTGATGTCACCCAACACCCGCGAGGCGGCGATGGCCAAATTCGAAAAACGTGAGGCGACGTTCAAAGACGCCTGAACACCGGCATGATCGACCAGCACGAATCGCAACTTGCATCGACGGTCCTGATGGTACGACCGGCACAATTTCACTGCAATCCGCTTGCGGCTGTCTCCAACGCATTCATGCAGGCTATTGACCGGACACCGGCCGAGGAGCAGGCGCTGGCTGAACAGGAGTTCGATGGCCTCGTCGCGGTGTTACAACGGGCGGCGGTCGATGTGATTGTTGTCGACGATACGGTGGAGCCTGAGACGCCGGACGCCGTGTTCCCCAACAACTGGATGTCGACGCACGCCGACGGCCGCTTTGTCATGTATCCGATGGCCGTAGCCAATCGCCGTGAAGAACGCCGGGACGACATCGTTGAGCTGCTGGAAGAGCGGGGGTTTTCGGTGTCGAGTGTCGTTAACTTGTCCGCGCACGAAAAAGACGAGCAATTCCTTGAGGGTACCGGGAGTCTTGTCCTGGATCGGCCAAATCGCATCGCTTACGCGTGTCGCTCAGCACGCACCCATTCGGCTGTGCTCGACGAATTCGCGACCCGGTTCGGCTACGCCCTCGTGGTATTCGACGCCGTGGACCAGCGAGGGCAGGCGATTTACCACACCAACGTCATGATGAACATCGGCGAGTCATTCGCCGTGGTCTGTCTTGAGAGTATCCCATCGCGCAATGAGCGCGACGCCGTGGTGCGCTCGCTAGGCCGAACCGGTCATGAGATCATCGACATCTCTCAGCAGCAATTGCTGTCGATGGCTGGCAACATGCTCGAATTGCGGTCACGCGACGGACAGCACCTGCTTGCAATGTCCGCCAGGGCGCGCATGTCGCTGAGCGATGCGCAGCGCGACAGGCTGGAAAGCTACGCAACGATAGTCAGCGCGCCGATTAACAGCATTGAAGAATCCGCCGGCGGTAGTGTCCGGTGCATGCTGGCAGAAATCCATCTGCCGGAAACAGACGCGCACGACTGACAGCCACCGATCGGAGACAAATCGCATGTCGACAGCCAAAGACAAAATCCTGATGTGCCCGCCGGACCACTTTACCGTGGATTATGTGATTAATCCCTGGATGGCTGGACAGGAGGGCGTGCTGGACAAAGACTTGGCGCACACACAGTGGAATACTCTGAAGGACATCATCGCCGAGTACGCCGATGTCGTCGTGATGGATCCGCAGCCCGAATTGCCGGACATGGTGTTCACGGCAAACGCCGGCGTGGTGCTGGGCAACAAGGCCATTGCCAGCCATTTCATGCCGATGGAGCGTCGACCGGAAGAGGCCCACTTCAAGCGCTGGTTCAGCGAGAACGGCTACGACCTGCTGGCACTGGACGAGAAGATCGGCTTTGAGGGCGCGGGTGACTGCCTGTTTGACCGCGGTGGTGATTGGTTGTGGACCGGCTACGGGTTTCGCACCGAAATTGAGGCACACGCAGAGATCGCCCGATACTTCGACGTTGAGGTCGTGTCGATCAAACTGACCGACTCACGCTTCTACCATATCGACACCGCATTTTGTCCACTGGCGGGCGGCTTCCTCATGTACCATCCGCCCGCGTTTGATTTTGACTCGCGTGTCGCGATTGAGAATCGTGTTCCTCCGCACAAGCGCATCATTGTCGACACGATGGATGCCGGAAACTTCGCCTGCAACGCGGTCAATATCGGCGACACGGTGATCCTCAACCGCGCGTCCGAACCGCTGAAGGCCGGGTTAATGATGAACGGCTTCAAAGTGCGCGAAGTCGATCTTTCGGAATTCCTGAAAGCCGGCGGCTCTGCCAAGTGCCTGACGCTGAAGCTGACCGAGCCGCCGCTGTCGTAGCGCCGCTTATTGCAGCACAAACGCCTTCTGGATGATCTTCCATTCCTCATCGATGTAGACCAGCGTCAGCGCGTCGTAAAAACGATCGGTCGATTTGAACAGCACGACCGCAATGCGATCATCGACGATGTCCATCGACAGGATTTCACCCTCGCGTTCGCTGCCCGGTGGATTGTCGTTCGCCGACCAGTTGGCCAGCACACTGGTCATGTCTTTCCAGGCACGAACAGACTCTTTGCCGTCCGCGTCACGGACAACGCCGACCATTGTTGCTGAGTCAGCGGCGAAGGCCCGATTCAATCGTTCAGCGCTGGCCTCTCCCTGGCCGTGGAAATAGTCGAACACGGCCGCCTTGATAGCGGCTTCGTGTTTGTTGCCATGATCGTGAGCGGTGACAAAGCCCGGTAACAGGCCGGTGATGGCCAAAGCGGCCAG
>JBCCNM010000066.1:0-17717 GCA_039025835.1 Pseudomonadota bacterium
GCCAAGGCGAGCAAGCCGCTGGACATCCTGTTCCTGGGCGGCACCGGTTTTATCGGTCCGGCACAGATCAACTACGCCCTGGATCGCGGCCACACCGTGACGATGTTCAATCGCGGACGTCGCGCTGGCCTGTACGGTGGACGGGTCGAAGAGATAGTCGGCAATCGTGACAGTACAATCGATGCCGGTCTCACCGCATTGGAAGGTGATCGCGAATGGGATGTCATCGTCGACAACTCCGGCTATCTCCCGCGGCACGTTCGAGACTCCATCGAACTGCTGAAAGATCGCTGCAACCGCTACATCTATATCTCGACGGTTGCCGTCTACGACTTCGACACGACCGATGTCATCACGATCAACAGCCGCATGCGCGACGCACCGGAGCCGGCCACGGAAGAGGTCAACGGTCAGACGTATGGACCGCTGAAAGCGGAGTGTGATCGCATTGCGCAGGACCTGCTTGGCGACAAGCTCACCTGCGTACGACCGACCTATATTATCGGCCCGGGCGACACGACCGATCGATTTACCTACTGGGTCGATCGATTCAGCCGCGGTGGTGACATTGTTTGTCCATCCAGTCCGAAGATCGGCTCCCAGTGGATTGATGTGTATGACCTGTGTCACTGGATCGTCACGCTGGCCGAGAATGACACACCGGGCATCTTCAACGCCGTTGCACCGGAGTCGCCGGTGACCAGGGACGAGGTCATGCATGGCATCAAGGCCTGCTTTTCTGCCGGATCGACGCTGCACTGGCCGGACAGCGAGTTGCTGGTGGAGATGCAATACCCGACGCCGATGTTTCCTAACCCGCCGGTCAGCCGCACGATGGACTCGTCGTACGCCGAGGCCGCCGGACTGTCGTTCCGTCCGCTGGCGGACACTGTGCGGAGCATCCACGAGTGGTGGAGCAGCCAGCCGGACGATCGTCGCGCAAACCCGCGCCGCTGGCCAACGGCGGAGCAGGAACGTGCGGTACTCGAACGCATGAGCGCCATTTCGTAACACCCCTGTTGAATCAAAGGACCTGATCCATGCGACTGATTGTTCTTGCGGCGTCCGCCGTCTTCCTCCTGACCCATGCACAGGCGTCCGAGCTGACCGTGCAGCGCCTGTTTGAAGCGCCGTCTCTAACGGGCCCGTCGCCTCGATCGCTGCGTATCTCTCCGGACTCATCGCGTGTGACCTTTATTCGCGCTAGCGATACCGACGTGCAGCGGCAGAATCTCTGGGAGTTCAGCCTCGAAGATGGCCAGATGCGTTTGCTGGTGGATTCCGCGGAGCTGTCCAGCGGACCGGAGCAACTCTCGGATGAGGAACTGGCGCGGCGCGAACGCCTGCGCATATCCGGCTCGAAAGGCATCGTCAGCTATGACTTTTCGTCCGATGGCAAGCTGCTGCTTTTTCCGGTTGCCGGCGATCTTTACGTTTACAACCTGGCGAAGCGCAAGAGCATCCGGGTCACGAACACGGAGCAGACCGAGACGGATCCGAAGCTGTCACCAAACGGTCGATTCGTTTCGTTTATCCGCGAACAGAATCTTTTCATCGTCGATCTTGAGACCAACGATGAGCGCCAGCTCACGACTGACGGCGGCGGCACGATCAAGAACGGCATGGCGGAGTTCGTGGCCCAGGAGGAAATGGATCGCCTGACGGGTTACTGGTGGTCGCCGGATAGCAGCGCGATCGCCTATGCCCGCGTCGATGAATCGCCGGTCACGCTCGAGGAGCGATTCGAAGTTTTCGCCGAGGGTTTCAACGTGTTCCTGCAGCGCTACCCGTCGGCGGGCACGCCGAATGCGGACGTCGACCTCGGTGTGGTACAGCTCGATACCGGCGACACGACCTGGCTCGATCTCGGTATCGAAAAAGACATCTACCTCGCGCGGGTTAACTGGTTCCCTGGCTCGGAATTCGTGGCCGTACAGCGGCAGTCGCGTGACCAGAAATCCCTGGATTTTCTGAAGATCAATATATCCACCGGCAAGTCGCAGACGCTGTTCACCGAGACGGCCGACACCTGGCTCAGTCTGTACAACGACCTGACTTTCCTGAAATCTCAGGACGCCTTTCTGTGGACTTCGGAGCGCAGTGGCTTCAAGCACCTGTACCTGTATTCGACCGACGGCATGCTGATCCGCAAACTGACCAGTGGCGACTGGGAAGTCACTGGCAACCGCTACAAGCGCGCGATCAAGCATGTCGATGAGGAGGCGGGCTTTGTCTACTTCATGGCGACTGAGAAGAGTCCGCTGGAACGCCACCTGTACCGCGTAGCCCTCGACGCCGACGCTGAATCGTCTCCGCAGCGCGTCAGCAAAGCGGACGGCTGGCACTCTGTGGTGTTTGCCCGTGACGGCAGTTTCTACCTGGACACTTTTCAGTCACCGACGACTCCACCGCAGGTGTCGATACACGCGCCGGACGGCACGGGCACAGGATTCATTGAAGAAAACCGCCTCGACGAGTCGCATCCGTTCGCGCCATACCGTGAAGAAATGCCGCTCGTCGAATACGGCACCCTGGAGGCCGAGGACGGCCAGCTGCTGTACTACAAGCTTTCGAAGCCGGCGAATTTCGATCCTTCGAAATCCTATCCGGCAATTTCCTACCCGTACGGCGGGCCGTCCGGCCAGCGCGTGACCAAACGCTGGGGTGGTTCTCTCGAGCACATCATGGCAAATCGGGGCTACATCGTTTTTACGCTGGACAATCGCGGCACCAGTTTTCGCGGCGTCGAGTTCGATGCACCGATTTACCGGCGCATGGGTGGCGCGGAGATTCGTGACCAGCTGTTAGGCACGGAGTACCTGAAGAGTCTCGACTACGTCGACGGCGATCGCGTCGGTGTCTACGGCTGGAGCTACGGCGGTTACATGGCACTGCACGCTGTTATGCAGGATCCTGGTGTCTATGCTGCCGCCGTCTCCGGTGCGCCGGTAACCGACTGGGCGCTGTACGACACGCACTACACCGAGCGCTTCATGGGCACGCCGCAAAACAACCCGGAAGGCTACCTGGCGAGCAGCGTGTTTCCCTTCGTTGAAAACCTGGAGGATCCGCTGCTGGTGATTCACGGCATGGCGGACGACAACGTGTTGTTCACCAACAGCACCAAGTTGTTTGCTGAATTGCAGAAGCAGCAAAAGGACTTTGACTCGATGACCTACCCGGGCAGCAAGCACTCACTGATTCGCCTGCCTGGGACCGGTCAGCATTCGATCAACAAGATGCTGAATTTCTTTGAGCTGCACCTGAAACCCTAGACGTTCGCGCCGGCACGGCGCGGATCCGGATTATGGCGCGTTGCCGTTGAGCAATGCGTCCCAGACCGTGTCGAGCTGTCGCGCGTCGAAGTCGACCGGAATTCGTCGCGGGCTCGTCACGCTCCAGCCCTCATCGCTCATCGTTGCCACCGCGTGCTGGAACACAAACGTCGGGTGCTGACCCATACGCAGATCCGTCAAGATAAGCTCATTGCCGGTCACATCCGCGCGCACAAAACCGCGCGCGAACCAGTCAAGGCGCTGAACCGCGTCGAGATTTGCCGCTTCAGCGAGCAGGTCGCGGTTGAACGGTGCATCGATAAAGTGCACCCGCTCATCGGCCAGCAACGAATAGCGCCCCTCGAGGTAGCCCGAGTCGGTCAGCACGATGCCGCGCCACATCAGCGTGTTAAACGGGCTCGGCGTGGAAAAAATCGATCGGTATGCCACACCATCCTGCGCGAGCTGGGTGCGCATAGTCTGCTCGAACGACAGCTTGGCTACCCAGGTCCACGCCAGGTACAGCAGACACAGCGTCAGACCGGTCACGATTGCTTTGCCGGCCAGCGGCCGGGCACCCGCGAACGCGGCAACGATGACTGCGAGCAGCAGTGGCAGCGTGTAGGCCGGGTCGATAATGAACAGCGTCGACCAGCTTGTAGGCGCAACGTTCAGGGGCCACCAGATCTGCGTGCCGTACGCGGTGTGGGCATCGAGCAAGGGGTGGGTCACGAGTGCAAGCAGGATGGCAAAAAACCACGCTTGAGGCGCTGCCCGAACCGGTTCCCAGAATCGCCTGAGTACGGCCCAGAGCCCGATGGCAAAAGGCGCCAGGACAAACAATGAATGGCTGAAACCGCGGTGGTATGTGAAGTTGCTGACCGCGTCGCCGTAGTCGATCAGCACGTCGAGGTCCGGCAGGGTGCCGAGTGCAGCACCGACGGCGAGCGCGCGTCGCCGATGGCCGGCGGGCGCACAGGCAGCCGCCACGCTGGCACCGAACACAATCTGGGTTACCGAGTCGATGTGCTCAGTCTCCTGCCGTGCACGGTGGGGCGACACACGCTTGTCGTTGTTTCGTCATGACTGACACAGTGAAAGGGTAAACGCGTTACCGTCCCACGCCGTCGATAATCGCGTTCAGAGTCGCGCTCGGTCGCATTGCGTTCGAGGCGAGCGCATCGTCCGGCTGATAGTAGCCACCGATATCGATCGGCTCGCCCTGCACTGTGTTCAACTCGTCGACGATGGCCGCTTCGTTATCCGCGAGTGCCGCGGCGACCGGAGCGAAAGTCTCGGCGAGCCGGGTGTCGTCGGTCTGGGCTGCCAGTGCCTGTGCCCAGTAAAGGGCCAGGTAAAAGTGGCTACCGCGATTATCCAGTTCGCCGGCCTTGCGCGACGGCGCCTTGTTGTTGTCCAGGTACTGGCTGTTGGCCTCATCCAGGGCTTCGGCGAGAATGCGTGCGCGAGCGTTGTCGGTCTTTTCCGCGAGTTCGTCGATTGATACCGCCAGCGCAAGAAATTCGCCCAGCGAGTCCCAGCGCAGGTGGTTCTCGCGATTGAACTGCTGCACATGCTTCGGTGCCGAACCGCCGGCGCCTGTCTCGTAAAGGCCACCGCCGGACAGCAGTGGCACGATCGACAGCATCTTTGCGCTGGTTCCGAGTTCCAGAATCGGGAACAGGTCGGTCAGGTAATCACGCAGGACGTTGCCGGTGACAGAAATGGTGTCTTCACCGGCACGAACGCGCTGCAGCGTGGCGTCCATGGCCGCGACCGGTGACAGTATGCGCAGATCCAGGCCGTCAGTGTCGTGGTCTTCGAGGTAGTTGTTGACCAGCGAAATGAGGTTGCCGTCATGCGCGCGGGCTTCATCCAGCCAGAAGATCGCAGCAGACCCGGTCTGGCGTGCGCGATTGACGGCAAGTTTGACCCAGTCGCGTATCGGCAGGTCCTTGGTCTGGCACATGCGGAAAATGTCACCGGCACGCACTTCCTGGACCATCCATTCCTGACCACCGGTGTCGCGAACGACGACCCGTCCGGATGACGTCATTTCGAAGGTCTTGTCGTGGGATCCGTACTCCTCGGCCTTTTGCGCCATCAGGCCGACATTGCAGACGTTGCCCATGGTCGTGACGTCAAAGGCGCCGTGCTTTTTGCAGTCCGCAAAGACCTGCTGGTAAATACCCGCGTAGTTGCGGTCCGGGATGACAAATTTTGTGTCGTGCAGTTTGCCGTCCGGCCCCCACATTTTCCCGGAGGAGCGCAGCGCGGCGGGCATGGATGCGTCGATAATGACATCGCTTGGCACATGCAGGTTGGTGATGCCGCGATCGGAATCGACCATCGCCATGTTCGGGCGATGCTCGAACACGGCATCAAGATCAGCGCGGACGGCAGCTGCCTGCTCGTCCGGCAAGGTGTCGATCTTTGCGTAGGCGTCGCCGATGCCGTTGTTGGGGTTTACGCCGAGTTCGTCAAACAGCGCCGCATGTTTGTCGAAGGCTGACTCATAGAACACGCTGACGGCGTGCCCGAAGATGATCGGGTCCGACACTTTCATCATCGTCGCCTTCAGGTGCAGCGAGAACAGCAGGCCGCGCGATTTGGCGTCGTCTATCTCGCGTGCTAGGAAGGCGCGCAGAGCGTCGGTGTGCATGACGCTGGAGTCGATGACCTCGTTCTTCAGGACCGGCACGGCTTCGCGCAGCACGCTGACCGAGCCGTCATCGCCAACAAATTCGATGACGAGATCGCCGTCTTCCTTGACGATCACCGATTGCTCGCTGCCGTAGAAATCACCGTCGTCCATATGCGCGACGTGCGACGCCGAATCGGCTGACCAGCTACCCATCGAGTGCGGGTTGTTCTTCGCAAACTGCTTCACAGCGGCGGCCACGCGGCGATCGGAGTTGCCTTCGCGGAGCACCGGGTTGACCGCGCTGCCCAGCACTTTGGCGTAGCGAGAACGAACCGCTTGCTCCTGCTCCGTCGACGGATCGTCCGGGAACTCAGGTAGCGCAAAGCCCTTGTCCTTGAGTTCGGCAATCGCCGCTTTCAGCTGGGGAATCGAGGCGCTGATATTCGGTAGCTTGATGATGTTCGCGTCGGGCGTTTTCGCCAGTTCGCCGAGTTCAGCGAGCGCGTCTGACACGCTTTGCCCGTCGGCAAGATGGTCGGGAAAACTGGCGAGAATGCGCCCGGCCAGCGAGATGTCCCGCGTTTCCACGGCAATGCCAGCCGTGGCAGTGAATGCGTCGATAATCGGTAGCAACGAGTAGGTTGCGAGCGCAGGCGCTTCGTCCGTTATCGTGTAGATGATTTTGTCGTCCGACATGGTATCCCTTTCAGCGTATGGCGTGACCGCCCGGTGCCGGCCCTCTCCGGCGGGCCGCATTATATAGACTGGATTTGCCAGCGGCTTGTCTTTCGGGATGCCAATCCATGAAGAACAGATGCTATCCTCGGCCGCCGTCAAAGCTTTGGAGATTCATGTCAATGCGTGCCTTCCTGCTCATTTTGATAACCCTGACGCTCACCGCTTGCGGCCAGTCTGCCGACGACAGCGCTGAGGCGCCGTCGAGCGCGGCCACCACCGACGAGGACCCGCATATGTGGCTTGAGGATGTCGAGGGCGAGGAGGCCCTCGCCTGGGTCGAGGAGCAAAACCGGGAGTCCCTGGGCTACCTGGAGGCGCTGCCGACTTTCGAGCCGTTTCGCGCACGGAATCTTGAGATTTACGACTCCGAGGACCGCATCCCGGGTCCGGGTATACGTGACAAGCACGTCTACAATTTCTGGCGCGATGCGAACAACATTCGCGGCGTCTGGCGGCGCATGTCGATCGACGACTACGTGGCGAACAAGGATGACTGGGAGATTGTTCTCGACATTGACGCGCTCGCCGAGGCCGAAGACGAGGACTGGGTCTGGAAAGGGTCGAACTGCCTGCGACCGGCTTACACGCGCTGCCTGATCAATCTGTCGCGTGGCGGTGCAGATGCCACCGTGGTTCGCGAGTTCGATATCGACAAGGGCGAGTTTGTTGAGAACGGATTTTTCCTGCCGGAAGCGAAGTCGGGCCTGTCGTGGGTCGATGAAGACACACTGTTCGTCGGCACGGACTTCGGCGAAGGCTCGTTGACCGACTCCGGTTATGCGCGCACGTCTCGACTCTGGAAACGCGGTGTACCGGTCGAGGAGGCGGAGGAAATTTTCGCCGGCGAACAGACCGATGTAGCGGCCGGCGTATCACGGAACTGGGACGGTGATACCGCCTATGACCTGGCCTATCGCGTGCCGACCTTTTTCACCCGACAGCAATTCCTGATGACCGAAGACGGTGAGTTCGTGCGCATCGATGTGCCGGAAGACGCGACGATTTACGGCATCTTCAAGGGCCAGCTGATGGTGGAGCTGCGGTCGGACTGGGCACCGGACGCGACAACCCTGAAGCAGGGTTCACTGGTGTCAATCGACTTTGCCGGCTTCATGGCGGGCGACCGCGATTTCGACGTGCTGTTTGCGCCCACAGCCAATACCGCGCTGAAGCGTGGCGGTGTGGCAACAACCCGTGATTACCTGATGCTGAACACGATGGAAGACGTTGTCAGCAAGGTCAGCCGCCTGTCGTTTGTCGACGGTGAGTGGATTGAAGAGCCGGTCGAGGTCGAGGCGTTCGGCAACATCACGTTCAGTTCGGCCGACGACAACTCCAATCTGTTCTTCTTCTACTACGAGGGCTTCCTGCGCCCCGACACACTGTATGTGTCCGACGACGGTGGCGATACGATCACGCCGCTGAAAAACCTGCCGTCGTTTTTTGACGCGGACGGCATGCAGGTCGAGCAGTATTTCGCCACCAGCAAGGACGGCACGAAGGTGCCGTATTTCCTCGTGACGCCGACAGGCTTTGAAGCCAACGGCACGACTCCGACGCTGATCGGTGCCTACGGCGGCTTCCAGGTCAGCCGTACACCGTTTTACAGTGCGACGATCGGCCACAGCTGGCTCGAACGTGGCGGTGCCTACGTGCTCGCCAACATTCGCGGCGGCGGAGAATACGGTCCGTCCTGGCACCAGGCCGGGCTTAAAGAGAAACGCCAGAATATCTATGACGACTTTATTGCAGTCGCGGAAGACGTCATCGAGCGCGGCATCTCCAGTCCGCAGCACCTGGGCATTCGCGGTGGTTCCAACGGCGGCCTGCTCACCGGCGTCATGCTGACCCAGCGCCCGGACCTGTATAACGGTGTCGTGGTCCAGGTGCCGCTGCTCGACATGAAGCGCTACAACAAGCTGCTGGCGGGTGCGTCGTGGATGGCTGAATACGGCAATCCGGATACCGACGATTGGGAGTTCATCAAGGCCTACTCGCCGTACCACAACCTTGATCCCGATGCGGACTACCCGAAAGCGTTTTTCACAACGTCGACACGCGATGACCGCGTGCACCCGGCACACGCCCGCAAGATGGTGGCTCGCATGCGCGAGATGGGACACGACCTCTACTACTACGAGAACACCGTCGGTGGACACGGCGGCGCCTCGGACAACAAGCAGGCGGCCTACAACGAGGCGCTGATTTACAGCTACCTGTGGGATCAGCTGGGCGGCGAGTCGGGCTAGGCGTATGGCCCTCACACGTCGCAATATGCTGCTGGGTTCGGCGGCTCTCGCCGCTGGTGTCAGCGTTCCGGCCTTCGCCGATGAGCGCATTGCCCGTCGGCAGATACCGGGCACCGACGACAGCTTGCCGGTGGTCGGGCTCGGCAACTCGAACGCGTTTCGGCGCGGCGATGTTCCCGCCAGTGAGGCGGTGCTCGAACGCCTGCAAGGATTCGGCGGGCGATACGTTGACTGCAACGGTCCTAGTCGCTTTGTCGTGGCTGAGGCCGCCGGCAACATCGGTTTCGACGACATCTTTCCCGGCGCGTATTTTGACCTTGCCGACGCCGGCAGGGCACAACGCGAAGCGCGGTCGCTGATGGCGTCGCTCGGGCGGAACCAGCTCGACGTTATGCTGTGCTACACAGACCAGGTGGGCGCGCACTGGGATGTGCTGCGCAGCATGAAAGACGAAGGTTTAACGAAGTACATCGGTACCGCGCGGCACACCAGCGTGTACTACGACACGATGATACGTCTCATGGAGACTGGTACCGTCGACGTGCTGCAGGTGAATTACTCTCTGCTCGAACCGGAGGCCGAGCAGCGCGTGCTGCCGGTTGCCGCGGAGCGGGGCGTGGCGGTGCTGACAAACCGCCCATTCATCAACGGACGCTTCTTCGAGCTCGTCCGGGGCAGGCCGTTGCCGGAGTGGGCAGCAGACTTCGACTGCGAGACCTGGGCACAGTTTTCGCTCAAGTTCATTCTGTCGCACCCGGCGGTGACCTGCGTACTTACCGAAACCGAGAATCCGAAACACGCGGTCGACAATCTGCGTGCCGGTTTGGGCCGTCTGCCGGACATGTCGACGCGCGAACGGATGCGGGCTGTGATCGCCGACCTGGCCTGAAACCAATCGCTACAGCCACGGTCAGAATACACCACAGTCCCAATCGTACTGATTCGCACATGTCCGTTCCCGTCCGCATTCTGCTTCCCTGCCTGTTGGCGCTGGCAGCCTGCAGCGAGCCGGCACCGCCGGCGCTCCCGGACAGCAGCCCCGCTGACAAAGTGCCGATAACCACGTCGTCCGAGGCGGCTCGCGAAGCCTTTATCGCCGGTCGCTATCAATATGAATCACTGCACTACGCCGACGCGGCTGCGCTTTTTGATCAGGCGATCGAACTGGACCCGGACTTCGCTTTGGCGCACCTGATGCGCGCGACGGTGACCGAGTCGGCCGAGGCGTTTTACGACAGTCTCGGCCGAGCAGAAGATGCTATTGCGGCTGCGAGTCCGGGCGAACAAATCATCATTCGCTCGTTTCTGGCGGCTGCGCAAAACGACGTCGAAAGCCAGTACGAGATGCTCAAGAAGCTCGAAATGCTGTATCGGCACGATGAGCGGGTGCACATGCGGCTCGGCAATTTCTACACCGCGACACAGCAATTCCCGGATGCCGTAGAACATTTTGGTCACGCGATCGAAATCAACGCGACGTACGCGCCGGCGTGGAACATGCTCGGCTACGCGCATCGCGGCGCGGGAGATTTTGAGGCGGCTAAACAGGCATTTCGACGTTACATCGAGCTGGTACCCAACGAGCCCAACCCGTTTGACAGCTACGCTGAATTGTTGATGGAAGCCGGCGATTACGACAGCTCCATCGAAAACTACCGGCATGCCCTGTCTCTCGCACCCGGTTTCGCGGCGTCGCACGTCGGGCTGATCGTGAATTATTCGCTGAAAGGCGAGCACGAAAAAGCGATCGCGACGGCGGAGAATTTCTACCGTCAGGCGAGCAACATGCCGGAGAAACAGCTCGCCCTGATCCGTCTTTCGGGCGCGCACCTGCACGCGCGTGATCGCGAGGGTGCGTTTGCGGCACTGGATCGACTGGCCGATTTGGCGATCGACGAGAATAATCTGCCGGTACTCGCGGCGGCTCGTGAGCTCGCCGGCGACATCCTGCTCGCAGCTGGTGAGGCGGGCGCAGCTCTGATCCAGTATCAGGCGGCCCTCGAGATTCGTCGCGAGTCGCCGATCAGCCGTTCGGCCAAGTCGCAGGCGAGACGACAGTTTCTGTTTAAGGCGACGCTCGCGGCCCTGCAGTCAGGTCGTGCCCGGGACGCGGCGAGCTATCTCGACCAGTACCGTGCTGAAGTGCGGGGCGGCAATGCCTTCGATCAGCGTCGTCTCCGCGAACTGGAAGGCTATTCCGCGTTGCTGGCCGAGGAATTCGAACTGGCGGTCGATAAACTGTCGTCCGGCAACCAGATGGAACCGGTCGTCCGCTACTTTGCTGCTGTGGCCTGTGAACAGATGGGCGACTACGTCTCAGCGCGCGAACACGCCGAAGCGGCGGCGTTTCGGAACACGCTGGCCGTCAGCCTGCCGTACTTCCGCTCACAAGCACTCGCAATGCTCGACAGACTGCCCTGAAACGGGTCAGACCAACGTGACATAAGTGTGTCAAAAATGATACGCGTCGTCCTTTTTAGCTGCTAAACTCCGCCTGAAGCTTGAGCTGTATCCTTATGGCAGCACAACGCTTTTTTCACGTAACGGGGGTCGCAAACAGGGGTGTTGCGTTCCCGCTAGTGAGACTGGAACACCTCTGGAACAGTACCCGTAGGGGGGGACTATGAAACTGAGCTTCCGACGCGGCTTGGGCGCAGTGCTAGCTGCTGCAGTCGTCGCACCTTGGTCCGGCGCAATCGCGCAGGACGACTTCCTTCTCGAAGAGATCGTCGTAACTGCGCAGAAGCGCGAGCAGAACCTTCAGGACGTACCCATTGCTGTAACGGCATACACCGGTGCGATGCTGCAGGAGTCCGCAATCAAGGATATGCGTGACCTGGCCACGATCGTGCCAACCCTGACTTCGAGTCAGAGCCAGACTTCGACCACTTCGAGCTTTTCGATCCGCGGTATCGGCACCTCGGCTCAGAACTTCGGTCTCGAGTCGTCGGTTGGTATCTACATTGACGGTGTCTACCGCTCACGCCAAAACGCGATCATCAACAACCTGATTGACGTCGAGGCGGTGGAAGTGCTGCGCGGTCCGCAGGGTACTCTGTTCGGCAAAAACACGCCGTCCGGTGCACTCAACATTCGCACGGTCGCACCGAGTCACGAACAGGACGCATTCGTTGACGTCACCTACGGTGATCTGGGCCTGTTCAACATTTCCGGCGCGATGAACTTCTCGCTGGTCGACGATGTGCTCGCCGCTCGTGTCACCGGCTTCTCCGGCCAGCGTGACGGCTACGTAGAGTCCATTGGCTTTGGTGACGACGTCGTCAACGATCGCGATCGTCAGGGTGCGCGCATCCAGTTTCTGTGGACGCCGTCGGACAATCTCGACGCTCGACTGATTTACGACTACGCCGAGATTGACGAAGTGTGCTGCTCGACGCTGACCCGCTTCAACAACTTCGAGAACTTCCAGGGCGATCCCGGCAGCGACACGGTACTGGCGTTCGTCTTCGGTGTGCCGGTCATTACGGCGGACCGTTTCGAGGACAATGTGCAGATCGTCAACCAGCTGCCGCGTTCGACCAACGAGGATAACGGTCTGTCGCTGGAGCTGAACTACGATTTTGGCGACGTAACCTTCACGTCCATCACTTCCTCACGGACATTCGACACCACCGACGTGATCGACGCGGACTTCAGTGCGGCGGAGGTCCTGACGGACAACAACGTCGCAGACCTCGAGTCCTTCACCCAGGAATTCCGCCTGTCCGGCACCTTTGGTGAAGCTGGCAACTACGTACTGGGCGCTTACTACTTCCAGCAGGACCTGAACAATGTATCGACGCTGACTGCCGGTTCACAGACGTCTGCGCTGCTGAATAACGACGCGGATCTCGCGGCGATCATCGCCGGCGTTAACGGTTTCAGCGCGGCGACGGGCGGTCTGGCGCCGCTGGTCGGCGATTCATTCCCCGACGGTGCCTTTGCCAGCGACGACATGCGTCAGGAGCACGAGAGCTACGCTGTCTTCGCGCAGGTCGATTTCCCGCTGGGTGAGAACTTCACGTTGACGGCCGGTGCCCGCTACACGGACGAGACCAAGGACCTGACGGCGACCTTCGGTAACAGCCCGCTGGGCCCGCCGCCGGACCTCGGCGCGATCGTTGGTACGCTGACCGGCATCGGTATCTGGCAGGTAAACCCGGCCGCGCCGGGCGCCCTGGATCCGACCAACCCGGCCAACTTCCCGGTCATCACCGGTGCATTCGCTCCGCTGTACCAGCCGGGCTGGGGCTTCTACACTCTGGCGCCGCTGGCACCGCAGGCTAACCGTTTCGATCGTCTCGAAGACGACCAGGTTACCGGCACGGTCAAGCTGTCTTACACGCCAAACAGCGATGTCCTGTATTACGTGTCCTACGGCACCGGCTTCAAGTCCGGTGGCACCAACACGGACCGTATCGATCCGTTCTTCTCGCAGATCTTCCAGGCAGAAACCTCCGAAGCCTTCGAAATCGGTGTGAAGGCGGACTTCCCGGACCAGAACCTGCGCCTGAACATGGCCTACCACAACACGCAGGTTGAAGACCTGCAGACCAACGCCTTCTCCGGAACCGGCTTTAACCTGCAAAATGCCGGTAACGCGGATACCTACGGTGTAGAGGTCGAGGCGCTGTGGCTGCCGAGCGATACGCTTGAAGTGCAGTTCTCTTACGCCTTCAACATCGCTGACTTCGAAGACTTCGCAAACGGCACCTGCTGGGTGGCGACGCCGTTCCAGTTCGGCACGCCGGATCCGGGCCAGACTGACCCGAACGTCCCCGTGTGTGATCGCAGCGGTGATCGCGTGCCGTCGAACCCGGAACACTCCGCGTTCCTCGGTGTCGAGAAAGACCTGCAGCTGAATGCGGACACCAACATGTTTGTTCGCGGTGAGCTGCAGTATGTCGGTGAAACGATGACTGACGGTAACAACGAGCCGCTGAAGCTGCGCGACGCGTTTACCTTCGTCAATCTGCGTGCTGGCATGGACTTCGACGCGTGGAACACGCAAGTCGCGGTGTGGGTGCGCAACGCGACGGATGAGCGCTTCTTCGAGACCGTGTTCGACGTGCCTATCCAGGATGGCAAGCTGAACGCGTACCCGTGGGAGCCGCGCACCTGGGGCGTCACGCTGCGCAAGAACTTCGACTAAATTCAGCGCATCAGCAAGTGCAAAAACGGCACGTCTTCGGGCGTGCCGTTTTTTTTGTCTCGCAAGGAGCTGAGTGTCGCGGCCTGATGGCCTACGATGCGCCCATGGAGAAGCGACGTGAAAGATAACGCCGACACGAACGTGCTCGACGTCGCCATCATCGGCGCCGGACTGGGCGGCCTGTGCATGGCGATTCGTCTGCTGGAAGCTGGCACACGCAATTTCCGACTCTTTGAGAAGTCCCGCGGAGTCGGCGGAACCTGGTATGAGAATCGTTACCCGGGCGCAGCCTGTGACGTGCCGTCGCATTTTTACTGTTTTCTCGTTTGAGCCCAATCCGGACTGGACACGCGTGTACTCGGCGCAGCCGGAAATCCTGCGATACATCGAACAGTGCTTTGACAAGTACGATGTCAGGCCACACGTCGAACACGACCGAGAGGTGCTGCGACTGGAACTCGATGAGTCCGCATCGCTGTGGACCGTGCATTTTCGCAATTCGGCACCCGTTCGGGCTCGCCACGTCGTCAATGCCGGTGGTGGACTGCACAAGCCGCGCTGGCCGGACATTCCAGGCAGCTCGTCTTTCGCAGGCGTCCGGGTACATACGGCGCAATGGGATGAATCGCTGTCGCTTAGCGGCAAGCGGGTAGCCATCATTGGCAGTGCGGCCAGCGCTATCCAGATCATCCCGGCGATTGCCGATGAGGTGCGCGATCTGACCGTATTCCAGCGAACTCCGAACTACATTGCGCCACGACATGACGGTGACTACTCGCCGTTTGTCAGGCGGGTGTTTCGCCGCCTGCCGACGCTGGCACGATTCCACCGGTGGTGGATTTTCAATCGACTCGATACCTTTATTTATCCGCTGGTCAAGCGGCGCTGGCTGCGCCGCGTGCTCGCCTTTCGCGTGAACAGGCACATGCGTCAGAGCATCGACGATCGCAACTGTCATCGGGCGCTGACACCGGACTACGAGCTCGGCTGCAAGCGCATCCTGATCTCGGATGACCTGTTCGATACCCTGAATCGAGAGCATGTGCGACTCGTCACGAACCCGATTATCGGCATCGAAGCCGAGGGTGTACGCAGTTCGGACAAGGAGCTGCATCGCTGCGACGTATTGATTTACGCCACCGGCTTCGACCTCGCCGGGCATTTCGCGTCGATCGACGTGGTTGGTGCCGGTGGCGTGCGGCTTGCCGAACTGTGGTCTGACGGCGAGGTCGGGTACAACGGTTGCTGTGTGGCCGGACTGCCGAACTACTGGATGATGTCCGGGCCGAACACGGCCGTGGGTACCACGTCAGTGATTTTCATGCTCGAACAGATCACACGCTATGTCGCCACACTGATTGCATCGACGGGGCCGGGCGAGTTACGCCAGGTCCGGCAGACGGTCCAGGATCGCTACAACAAGCAGCTGCAGGACGAACTTGGAGGCACCGTCTGGGCCAGCGGCTGTGATTCGTGGTACCTGACCGTCAGCGACCGCATCACCACTCTGTACCCCGGCAGTGCACGGCGATTTCGACGCCAGCTCGAGCAACCGGATATGGAGGACTTTATGCTGGTCGGAAACACCTGAATGCAGCGTCTGGCCACCAACGGAATCGAACTGGCGTACCGCTGCGTCGGTCGCCAGGGTGCGCCCGCGATGCTGATGATCCAGGGCTTGAGTATGTCCTCCGTCGCGTGGCCGGAGTCGATGATTCAATCGCTGGTCGATCGCGGTTACCGCGTCATCGTGTTCGACAACCGGGATGCCGGGCAATCCAGCAAGCTCGATCACCTGGGGTCCCCCGGGCCGTTGCGGCCGGTGCTGCGTCGGCTGCTTGGTCGACCGGTTTTGCCGCCGTATACGCTGACCGACATGGCCGGTGATGCGGCCAGCTTGCTGGATCATCTCGACATCCCGTCAGCTCACGTTGTGGGTATGTCGATGGGCGGCATGATCGCCCAGCGCATGGCGATCGATTTCGCCGACCGCGTGCAGAGCCTTGTCTCCCTGAGCTCGTCGACCGGCCAGCGAGGCTCGTTGTTTCCGCATCGCCGCGTCGCCCTGCATATGTTGCGCGGCGCCGCAGCGGGCGCTGATCGCTCCAAATTCGACTATCACGACACGCTTTGGCAGCTGTTGTCGAGTCCGTCGTATCCCATGACTGAGGCGGAGCGCCACGGCTTTATCCGTCGGCTGCTGGATCACGGCATGTCGACCGCGGGGTCTCTGCGACAGGCGGCGGCTATTCTCGCGGATCACCGGCGGTGCGAGTCGCTGGCGTCTGTGCAAGCACCAACGCTGGTGATTCACGGCGACGCGGATACCATGCTGAATGTTCGTGGTGGCCGACAGACGGCAGATGCTATTCCGGGGGCAACACTCAAGGTGATTGCCGGCATGGGCCACGATTTACCGGAGTCGCTGGTGCCCTCGCTGGTGGACAGCATTCATTCCCACGCGGCGGCGCAGACATGACGGTGATACGCGGTGGCGTGGCTGTCATCACCGGTGCCGCGTCCGGCATCGGCGAGAGCCTTGCTCATCTGCTCGCTGCTCGCGGCGCGGCACTGGCGCTTGCGGATATCGATGCCGACGGTCTCGATCGGCTGCGGGCAGCCGTCGGGCCAAGCGCTGTAGGGTGCAGCACGCACGTTATCGATGTCGCTGACCGCAGCGCGATCGAGCGCTTCGCAGGCGAAGTCGAAGCCGAGCACGGTCGCGCCAGCCTGTTGTTTAACAACGCCGGTGTGTCGCTGATCGGACGCGCCGAAGACACCCTGGTGGAAGATTTCGAGTGGCTGATGCGAATCAACTTTTGGGGTGTGGTGCACGGCTGCTCGGCGTTCCTGCCTCTGCTCAGGCGCGAGCAGGCGGCGCACATTGTCAACCTGTCCAGCTTGTTCGGGCTCGTGTCAGTGCCGCTGCAGTCGGCCTATAACGCAAGCAAGTTTGCGGTGCGCGGCTACACCGAAGCGCTGCGGATGGAGCTCGAGGGTTCCCCGGTGGCAGTAACCTGTGTTCACCCGGGTGGTGTGCTCACACCGATTGCCCGTCGCGCGAGGGTCAGTGAGCGCATGGCCGGGGCAAAGCACGACAGGCTGACGACACTGTTTGAATCGCGTGCGATGACGACGCCTGAGCAGGCGGCCGCGCAAATCGTGCGCGCCGTCGAGACCAATCGCAAGCGCTTACTGGTCGGGCGTGATGCTCGCCTGATCGACAAGATTGCTCGGCTGCTGCCGGCGAGTTACGACAAGCTGCTGGGCCTGCGCAAGTTGCTCGGCAGCTAGTTTTCGTAATCGACGTCAATTTCCCGTTGCAGGGCATCGATGTCGAGTATGACGTAGCGGGCCGAGCGTTTGTCGATGATGCCGCGCTCCCGCCATTCACTAAGGATCATGTTGACCCGCTGGCGCGAACCGAGGCTCAGCAGCGCGAAGTCGCTCTGGCTCAGTTTCAACTCAATGACGATACCGTCGTCGACGGTCTTGCCGTGATCGTTGGCGAGCACGACAAGGCGCCTCGCGAGTCGCGAACGCAGCGGATAAAAGGCCAGCAATGAGAGAAGCTGGTAAATACCGCGACTGTCGCTGATCAGCTTGCCGATCATTTGCTGATAGATGATCGGGTGTTTTGTGGCGGCCTCGCGCAAGAC
>JBCCNM010000067.1:0-17595 GCA_039025835.1 Pseudomonadota bacterium
GAGCGACCGGGCTTGCTCTCGACGATGATCTCGTCAATCGGTTCCTGGTAGGCCGTCACCGCCTCGACGGAGGGAACGTTTTCCTCAGCGGCCGGTGCTTCGTCGGCTATGTCGCTATCGTCGCTTGCTTGCTGCGCTATGGCGCATGGCGAAATCAAAACACACGCAGCAGCAAATATCGCTGCGCGTAGCGGATTCTTGTGTTTGGCTGTGTTCACGGGACTCACTCCATCCAGGCCGTAACGCCTGACGCTGAATCACACATACTCTGTCGGGATGATGCCTCGTTGTTGAACGGTACGGGCATCGAAGAAGATGCCAAGGGTAAATGCTACCGCGAGCGGTTTTCAAGCGTGTGGTGTGATCGAATACCTGACCCGGCATCCCACAGCGACCGCTGCATTGCGCCGCAGCGTCATTCGAATTTGCAATAAGGACGTGGCGCCCGGGCAAGGTAGCAACCTGCGCTGTAATCGGTGGCACGAGGACTGGGGCTGCCGTCTAGTCCACTTCCCTGAACCTGTCCTTGTAAAAACGTGGGCTGACCCCGAGCACCCGCTCAAAGGCACGGCGAAAACTGTCCGGGTTGTTGAAGCCAACGGTTGCGGCGGTACGTGCTACGGAGACGCCGGGAGATTTCAGAATTTCCTGTGCCTGCCCGATGCGGATCTGTTCGACCAGACTTGATGCGGAACGCCCGAGGTCCGCTTTAACGCGACGCTGGAAGTTCCGCTCACTCATGCCGACTCGTGCAGCCAGCGCCGGCACGGACAGATCGGTATTCAGGTTGCCCCGGATCCAGTAGATGAGATCGGCAAACCGATTCGTCGCCGCATGTGCATCGATGACATCGCTGTACTGGCTCTGTCCGCCGGGCCGGTGCAGATACACAACCAGCTGGCGAGCGATGTTGGCCGCGATACTGCTGCCGTGATCCTGGCTCACAACAGCCAGACAGGCGTCGATGCCGGCGGTCACGCCAGCAGACGACCAGAGCTTGCCGTCCTGCGCATAAAGCTGGTCAGGCTGCAGGCGGCATCCTGGGAACTCGTCCTGCAGTTCCTGCTGGTGACGCCAGTGGGTCGTGACTCGCTTGTCATCGATCAAGCCCAGCCGGCCGGCGAGGAACGCACCGGTGCAGATAGAAATCACTCGCCGGGCGCGGCTCGCGTGTTCCTGCAGGGTGTTGTGCGCCTTTGGTGCGAGTTGGAGCGCGCGCATGCCCGCGCCGCCGACCAGCACCAGCGTGTCGGGTGACTCCGTTTTGAATATCGACCCGTCGGGGACGACTGCCGGTCCTGCACTGGGCGTCACCGACGACGCCGACAGGCTCACGGTCGACAGGCGATAAGCGGATTCGAGCAGGTCGTTCGCCGTTGAGAAAACCGACACCGGACCGGCAAGGTCCAGCGGCTGAAATCCGTCTGCCACGAAGAAATGCACGCTGCGTACCTTCATACCGAATGAGTCTAGACACACAAACCGTTTGGCGCCATGACAAAGATCCGACATATTACGCCAGCCGGCCTGGCAGGGAGGCCCGTCCGGTGAGCGCCGGAATACCGTCGTCGCGCGGCTGCGGTGTCAGGTGTCTTGAAGCTCCGTTGCGGCCCGGTTATCGGCAATCAGCTGCAGCGAGACCGGATCACCGGTGGGGGTCCGATATTCATCCCGCACCCGCTGCAGGAAACCGTCCAGCGCATCGCGTTCAACCAGGCTGACCGTGCAACCACCGAAACCGCCGCCGGTCATCCGGGAACCGATGACGCCCTCTGTCCGCGCGGCGATCGCCACCAACTCATCGAGCTCCGCACAGCTCACGTCGAAATCGTCTCGCAGGGAGTCGTGCGATGCCCACATGAGATCGCCGAATTGAACCAGCTGCCCGGCCCTGAGCGCCTGCACGGCCGCCACGACGCGTTCGTTTTCGGTGATGATATGGCGAGCGCGACGCAACGGGATGGCGGACAGTTCCGATGAACTTGCGTCGAGCAGGCCCGGACCGACATCGCGAAGCGCTCGAATGGAGGGGTCGCGTTGCTGAAAATGCGCCAGCGCGTCCTCGCATTCACGGCGACGTACATTGTAGGCGGAGCCAATCAGACTGCGCTTTACGCCGGTATTGATGATGACCAGCTTGTGCTCATCCAGGGCGAGAGGGATGTGATCGGTCGCAAGGCTTCGGCAGTCCAGCAGCAGCGCATGGCCGGCCTGTCCGGCGGCACTCGCAAACGGGTCCATGATTCCGCAGTGCACCCCGGCGTAACGGTGCTCGACCTGCTGACAGAGACGAGCGATCTCGGCCGGCGTCAGGCTCTGTCCCGACAGCGCCAGCAGCGCGATGGTCGTCGCAACGTCGAGTGCCGCTGACGAGCTCAGGCCGCCGCCGATATCCAGGTCACCGTCGATAACGAGATCGAAACCGGTTGTCAGGCACTGCCGCTTGCGTAACTCCGCGATGACGCCGAAAACGTAGCGGGCCCAGCCACCGGACTGATCCTCGACGGGCGTATCGAGATCTCTCGTGAGCTGTTCACTAAAGCGCAACGACGCCACACGTACCCGGGTGTCGTCTCGCCGGCGCGCGGCGATGTACACACCTCGATCGAGGGTCATCGGCAGCACGTAGCCGTCGTTGTAGTCGGTGTGCTCACCGATCAGGTTGACCCGCCCTGGCGCAAAGAAAACGCGTATGTCACCACCGGTGCCGAATGCATCTACGAGACGTCGGCGCAGCCGGGCGGCCTGTTCCGCCTGTGTCCTGACCGGCGCCGTCATCGCTGTCGGTAATGGCGGTCGGATTGCTCTCTGAGAATCGCGGCCGCCTGCTCGGGCGTCAGGTCACGCTGTGGCTCGCCGAGCATCTCGTAGCCGACCATGAATTTGCGCACCGTGGCCGAGCGCAACAACGGCGGGTAAAAGTGCATGTGCAGGTCCCACTCCGGGTGTGCCTCACCGTCGGTGGGCACCTGGCTTATTCCGGCGGAATACGGAAAGGGGCATTCGAACAGGTTATCGTAGCGGGTGGTAACACGCCGCACCGCATCGGCGAAAGCCATGCGCTCATCCGGCGTAAGCGCCGACACGCTGCCACGATGGTGTCGACTGAGAATCAGGGTCTCAAACGGCCACGTCGCCCAGAACGGCACCACAACAACAAAGTGGTCGTTTGCCAACACCACGCGCTCGCCACGTTCGAGCTCGAGATCCCGGTAGTCGCCCAGCAAGGTCGAATCGTGCTCGGTGAGGTAGTCCGTCTGCCGATCGAGCTTGGTCTGTGCCCCGTGCGGTATTGACTGTTGCGCCCAGACCTGGCCGTGCGGATGCGGGTTGCTGCAGCCCATGACGGCACCCTTGTTCTCGAAGATCTGCACGTGGTTGATACCGTCCCGGCTGCCGAGCTCGTCGGTTTGCTCCGCCCAGGTGTCGACGACCTCGCCGATCGCCTCCCTCGTCATCTCAGCGAGTGTCAGGTGGTGACTCGGTGAAAAGCAGATCACCCGGCAGATGCCTGGCTCCGGTTCCGCCCGGAGCAGCGGATGCGAGCTCGGCGAAGCCGAGCGCTCCGGCCGCAGCGCGCTGAAATCGTTATCGAAGACGTAGGTCGATGTGTACGACGGATTCACCTCACCCGATGCTCGCTCGTTGCCCGGACACAGGTAACAGTCCGGCTCATAGTCCGGCAGCTTCTCCGGCGAGACCGCTTCCTGCTGGCCCTGCCACGGTCGTCGATTGCGCTGGGGGGACACCAGCACCCACTCGCCGGTCAGTGGATTGAAGCGGCGGTGCGGGTGCTCGTCGGGATCAAACTCGATCATCGTGTTGACACTCAGTCCTCGCGCCAGATCGACACGCTCGCCGGAGGCATCACAGCGCCACCGGCGAGAAAGTTGTCGATGGCGCCGGGCAGCGTGCGCGCCTCATTGGCGTAATTGAATGCAAAGCACAGGCCACCGCGGCGTCGCGTTCGCACGCCCGGCGGCAGGGTCTGGGCCGGAATACCGGCCTGGTCGAACGCATAACCGATCACCGCATCGAGCAGCGTGTCGGACAGGCAAGCCGTCAGGTAATGCGTCCGCTCATGAACAAACCAGACGCCCTTACCGTCGTCGGTGGCGGCCTGCGGCGTCAGCAAGGTGTCGACATGCTCGAGCCAGGTGTGGATATGACCCTGCAGGTCACCTGCCATCGCGGGCACCGTCACACCGTCGCGAATCGAATCGATTTGAACAAGGCTCAACGGCAGTAAGGCCTGCAGTGCACCGGGCGGCTGGGTCTCTGGTATCCGGAAATCGTCTGTCCGACTGCCGCTGCGCGGGCCGACAACACGGACGGCAGACGCCTGCTGCAGTCGACTGGCCAGATCGTCGGTCACGATCGGCAGGCACGGCAGCAGGACAAGATCGTAGCCGTCGAGGTTCGCGGTCGGTGGCACGATATCGATGTCTGCACCGAGCCTGCGCGCCGCGCGATACCAGGCGCGCATTTGCCCAAGCGCGCTAAAGCCTGCGGCCTGCGGCTGGATATCCGTCACCCAGGTGGCGTCGTAGGCGAACACGAGCGCCACCCGTGCGCGCCCGGTGCCGTCCCAGTCGATCGCCGCCATGTCTTCGGCGAGCTGCCGAAGCTCACTCGCGAGCGGTGCGTCCTCACCGTTCGGCAGCAGCACGCCGGCGTGATTTTGTTCCTGCGCAAACGGTGCCTGCCGCCAGCGGAAGAACGACACCAGCTCCGCGCCGTGGGCGAAGGCCTCCAGCGCCCACAAGCGCGGCATACCCGGTAGCGGCGCCGCGTTGGCGGCGGCCCAGTTCACCGGACCGGGCTGCTGTTCCATCACCCACCATCGACCGCGGCCAACGGCACGATACAAATCGTGATGAAACGCCGCCGTGTCCGGATCACCCTGCTGGCGATACGCGGCGACGCGAGCTTCGTCCTGTTCAAATGCGTCGAGAAAGCCGAGCGGGTAACTGTCCCAGCTCGCTACGTCCAGGTCGTCTGCGACGTCGAAGTGATCGAATGCGGTGAAATGACCCATGTAATTGTGCGTGATGTCGACCGTGACTCCGTGCTCTTTGAGCACGCGGACCTGGTCGCGGTTGAAGTCGGCCACCTGGTCGGAGCAGAAACGCTGCCAGGCGAGGCGGTGGGCCGGATTGGTTTCCGTGACGGCGCCCACGGGCGGGTCGATCTGTTCGAAGCTCGTGTATTCCATGCTCCAGAACACGTTGCCCCAGGCTTCGTTCAGTGCCTCGATACCCGGGTAACGCTCGTCCAGCCAGCCACGAAACAACACGCGTGCATCCAGCGAGTAACTCTCCACCGTGTCGTGGCAACCGTATTCGTTGTCGACCTGCCAGGCGACGATTGCCGGGTGCGAGGCATAGCGCTCAGCCACGGCCGCTGTGATACGCCGGGCCTCGATGCGGTAGGCCATGCTGGAAAAACAGTAGTGGCGCCGGGAACCAAACCCCCGCGGACGTCCCTCGGCATCGACCGCAAGTATCGACGGGCTGGCGTCTACCAGCCACTTGGGCGGGCAGGCCGTCGGTGTGCCGAGAATGATTTCGAGGCCGTGGCTTGCCAACGTATCGATCGCTTCATCCAGCCACGCCCAGTCGAGCCGTCCCGGTAACGGCTCGATACGGCTCCACGCAAACTCGCCGATACGCACCCAACGGATGCCGAGTGCTCGCATACGCTCGGCATCACCGGCCCAGTTGTCGCTCGGCCAATGCTCCGGGTAGTAACAGACACCGAGGACGGGCTGCACGGTCATAGCGCGGCGGGTGACTCCGCGTCCGTTGCCGCGTAACCGTATTCAGCGCGACCGCCGAACAGGAAGCGATTCGTGATCAACGCGACAGCAACGCAGCTGATCAGGGTAAACAGCATCATGTGGATATAGTGCAGCGGCATTTGCTCTAGCCCAAAGCTGAAGAACGCGTACAGGCTGGTACCGAACAACACAGCGATAATTGCCGAGCGCGGATCGACGCCACGAAACAGCAGGCCCACGATAAACACCGACAGGATCGGCATGCTCAACAAGCCGTTGAGTTCCTGCACCAGGTTGATGATGCTTTCGGCACCGCTGTACACCGGCACGAGCAGCAGCGCGAGAACCACAAACACCGCCGAGATAATGCCGCCGAGCACCGGCACGTTCGGTTCCTCATCGATGTACTTCTCGTAGAAGTCGCACACAAACAGCGTCGTCGAGGAGTTCAGGATGCTGTTGAACGTGGTCAGCACCGCCGCGGCTACGGCTGCTGCAAACACGCCCGACATCCACAGCGGCAGCACGTCGCCGACGATGCGACCGTAGGCAGCGTCGCCGATATCTCCGTACAGCTTGAAGGCGACGATGCCGGGGATCACGATCATCGGCGGAATCACCAGCAGCCGGATCGCAGCTGCGGCGAACACACCCTTCTGCGCTTCCTCAACGCTCGGTGCGGCCATCGCTCGCTGGGTGATCGTCTGATTGGTGCTCCAGTAAAAGATCTGGATGAAGATCATGCCCGTCAGCAGCGTGTGCCACGGAATCGGTGACTCGTTGTCGCCGATCATCGTCAGGCGTTCTGCCGGAATTCCGGACAAATCAAAGTCAATTGCCGACAACGACAGGAACACCACCGCGAGCCCCATCGCGAGCAGCAGGATGCCGCTGAAGGTATCCGAAATGGCCACCGCACGCAGACCGCCGAGGATGGCGTAGGCCGCGCCGATGAGTGCAAACATCAGCGACAAAACGATGATCGGAATGTCGACCTGGAACATCGACTGCATAAACAGCGAACCGCCGTACAAAACCACCGGCAAGTAAATAAACACGTTGCCGAGCAGGAACAGCATGCCGATGACGAGACGAATATTGCGGTCCTTGTAGCGCTTCTCGAGCAGCTCGGTTGTCGTCGTGCAGTCGTATTTGTAGTAGATCGGCAGAAAGACCTTCGCGAGGATGATCAGGCCGACCACGGCGGCCAGCTCCCACCACGCCAGCAGCGCCATCTGGTTGCCGTTCATGCCGACAAGCTGGTCGGTGCTCAGGTTGGTCAGCGTGATCGAGCCGGCCACGAAAATCCACGACAGTCCGCCGCCGGCGAGGAAGTACTCCTTGTTGGAGTCCGCCGAATGAATCGGCGCTGTACGGCACTTGTACCAGGTGACCGCGCCGATCAACGTCGTGCAGATCACGAAAACACCGAACTGGCTGAGTTGTAGTTCCATTGAGTGCCCACTCCCCCTGCGTGGATCTTTTGCGCAGCCTACCGAAGACGGTGGGGATTCACACCTCTCCTGTTGCATCGGCGATCAGCCCTCATGCGAAAGTCGCGGGCGACGTTAGAACCAGGCTGTGTGGCATCGGACACGGGGCAACGTTAGTCTGCGTTCCATCCGAAGGGAGCGGAGCTGTTTATGCGTAAGTTAACTATGGCTGTTGTGTTACTCGCCCTCAGTGTGGCCTGTGCGTCAGAGACCGAGTTCGCAGAGCAACAGCCGCCGCTGGGTCTCTGGGTCTTTGCCGTCGACGGCGGCGCGCATGATCACACACTGACCGTCACAACGGACAGCGATCGATGGCAAGCCGCCGTGGATGGCCGCCAGACGACCATCAACATGGACGCGGATACGCTCACGGTGGCCGGCCCGGATGGCCAGGTCTTTGTCGGACAGCTCAGCGGTGACGGTGACCGGATCGACGGCCACTGGACGCAGCCCGCTAATCAGTACGCCTACTCACGCATGGTGACGAAGATGACGCTTACGCGAGTCTCGGCAGGTCACTGGCGCGGCGATGTGGCAGTTCAACCACGGCCGTTTACGGTTTTTCTCGATATTTTTGAGACCGACGAGAACACCGTCGAGGCCGTCATTCGAAACCCTGAGCGCAACGAGATCCTCGCCTCGCGCTACGCGCTGGAAGCAGACGGCGACCAGAGCTGGTTTCTGCGGGTGGGACCGGATGACGACCCGTTTCGTATTCGCCTGGAACAAACCGGGATCGCCAAACTGGTGCTGTCACACCCGTGGTTCGATGACCCGATCACCCTGCGTCCGGCACACCGTCGTGATGCCGAACGCTATTTTTCCAGACCCCGCCAGGCGACAAGCGCTCGCTTCACTAGGCCCGTCCAGACCGACGACGGCTGGGACGTGATCGATGCCGGCAACTCGAGCTACGACACGGCGAAACTCGACGAACTTGTCAACGCGCTCGCCAATGACGATCCGCGCAGCGCGAGACCGCGGATGGTGCACTCGATGCTGGTAGCGCACCGGGGTCGACTGTTACTGGAGGAATACTTCTACGATCATGATCGCGACACTCGCCACGACACCCGATCGCTGGCAAAAGTCTTTGGCCCGCTGCTGGTTGGTGCCCTGAGACTCAACGGCGATGCCATTGACCCGGACCAGCGCACGGTTGCACGAGTGCTTGACGACGCGGGGGAGCCGCTCGATGATCCGCGCAAAGCGAACATCACGCTCGGCCAGCTCATGAGCTATACCAGCGGTCTCGATTGCGACGCCGCAACGTCGACGTCGCTCGGCATGGAAGACGCCATGTGGTCGCAGGACGAGGAGCCGGATTTCTGGCGTTACACGGCACGGCTGCCGCTGCTCTACGACCCCGGGACGCGTTACGCGTATTGCTCCGGCAGCATCAACATGGCCGCCGCCGAAATCACCGCGACCAGTGGCAAGACGCTGTACGAGACTTTCGATCAGCTTTTTGCAATACCGATGAACTTCGGTGCCTACCACTGGAACCTGGCGCCCAACGGCGCAGCTTATCTCGGCGGCGGCGTGTATATGCGACCTCGCGACATATTGAAACTGGGTGTTTTGTACACGTCCGGCGGCGTCTGGCAGGGCGAGCAACTGCTGAGCGAAGACTGGATAGCCGAATCGACCGAATCCCGAATGGCGATCTCGCCGGCAACCACGCAACTGTCGGAAGAAAACTTCTACAACAACTACTTCGGCGGTGAGCAGGCCTATGTCTGGCGACGCGACACCGTCCAGACGGAAGACCGTGACTATGCCTCGTACGAAGCCACGGGCAACGGCGGCCAGATTCTGCTGGTAGTCCCCGAACTGGAGCTCACCGTGGTGTTCACCGGGGGCAACTATCGCTGGGGGTCGATCTGGGGTCGCTGGCGCAACGAGCTGGTAGGTGCTTATGTGATTCCGGCGCTCGGCGAATCACCGTGAGTTTCCGGGAAACGAAGTTGTTGCTGCTCAATAGTGGCGGGCAGGACACATTTGGCATCGAAGCTACGGCGACGGTAGTCTGCGATGACAAAGCGTATGGAAGAGCAACATGACTGATCGACGAATCACGACGGCCCTTTTGGCGATAGCCAGTATGGCAGCAACCGGCACGGCCGCCGCGCAGGAGTCGGTCATCGAGCGCTGCAAACAGACCAGCAGCAAGGATGATCGCATTGCTTGTCTCGAGGCCGCGCTGATGATCCGCGAAAGCGTGCCGTCGATATCCACGGGGACGCCGCCCGCTTCGGAGCACGCAATAACGGGCGACCTGCCCGCTGTCGAGATGACATTTAAGGATACGCCGGCTGACGTCAGTGCAGCTCCCGGACCCGAGGTGACAAAACCGGTTAACAACATCCCTGAGATGTCCGCGAGCAGCACCGAGGTGGAGGAAACAACTGACGAACAACCGCAAGGTATCGGTGCGGAGCAGGTGATTGCTCGGCAGCAAACCCAGGAAGAGCGCTTTGCCGCTCTGCAGCGAGCGGAAAGCCTTGAGGTCGACAGCTATCGCGAACTGGCGTTCGGCCGACTGCAGATCACGCTGAAAGATGGTCAGGTGTGGGAGCAGATCAAGGGCGACACACGCAAGGTGCGCGTGGACCTGCGCAGGAACCAGACGGTGACGATCCAGGAGTCATCGCTCGGTGGCTACAAGCTGCGCCTGAATGAAATGCGCCGGGAGATTCGCGTCCGGCGGATACGCTGACAGCGCAACCCCTTCCTAAAGGAGCTGAAAAAACGGCGGCCCGAGGGCCGCCGTTCCTTTGTGCTTCGTTGGTTTTCTCAGAAGCTCTTCGACACGTTCACGAAGAACTGCCGACCATCCAGGTCGTAACCGGACTGGACCACATGGTTGAAACGCGACGAGCCTTGACCCTGCGTAATCAGCGGAGGCTGTTCATCCGCGATGTTGCGGATACCGAAAGCCACCGACCAGTCGTCACGTACGTAGTTGCCGCTGATGTCGTGATACAGCACGGAGTCATCGGCGTTCTTGGTAACGCAAGGACCGGTGCCTGAGGTGTTGACCGGACCACCAAGAAGAGTACAGGCTTCGAGGCCCGTACGGTTCTGTGACTCGACGACATCTTCCGGATCCCTGGCAAATTCGCCGATGAAGCGGGTCCGGTACACGATACCCCAGTTGCCGGTGCGGAAGTCGAAACGACCGATCCAGCTCCATTCGGGGAAGCCAAGTTCACCAACCCGGTCGTCGACTGGATCTTCCGGATCAATCTGTTCCTTCAGCTCCGTGTAGTTGGTCGCCGTCCACGTGGCCTGCAGGTCCCAGAACTGGCCAAACAGGTTGAAGTCGTCACGGTAGCGGACGTTGATGTCGATACCTTTCGACGTTTGCAGACCGAGGTTGACGAACGACGCGTCAACAAGAGACACCGTGTTGTTTTCCGGGTTCACGCCACGACGGCTGACGCGATTGCAGAACGGGCTCGCCAGGTTCGGCTCATCGTTGTAGCAACGAGCCAGCACCGTCTGCGAGTTCAGTTCCTCTACCGTGTCTTCAACGTCAATGCTGAAGTAGGTCACGCCGATGTCGAAGTCGAACTCATCCGAGAACGGCTGCGAGAACACGAAGCCCGCTGTGTACGATTCGGAAGTCTCAGCACTGATGTCCGGACCACCACCGGTCTGCGTCGGGATCAGGACATTGGCCTGCAGGCCAAGCGCGGTTGGATCCACACCATCAGCGATACAGTTGTCGAGGACTCGCTGCGTACGCGGATCATCAGCAGCAACGTAAGCGCCACCGGTGATCGCCACACTCGGAATCACACACGGGTCGTTGTTGCCCGCGATAACTCCAGCCTGGCCCGCGAGGAACTGCTCGCGCAGGTTCGGGGCGCGGAACGTGGTTCCCGTGGTGGCACGCAAACGCAGCGCATCGACCGGAACGAACTCCACCTTGGCGCTGTAGGTCGACTCGTTGCCGAAAGTTTCGTCATCCGTGTAGCGACCCGACAGGTTCAGCGTCAGGTTGTCGAGGATCGGCAGCTCGATCTCACCGTAGAGATCGGCGATCCAGGTTTTGCCGACAGTATCGCCTTCCTGGTCAACCGCTTCCGAGGTCGACAGACCCTGGGCGCGGATGAAGTCGTTAGCCGAATCAATCGCGTTAACGCGGTACTCGGCACCGAAGGCAGCGGCAACGGTACCGTTCGGCATTTCGAACAGGTCGCCGGTGATCAGCGCCGAGTAATGCTGCTGCTGGATTTCCGTGGTATTGATCACATTACCGAACAGGAAGTCCTCTTCAGCTTGTGTAGCGAATCGCTTGTTCGTGAACAGCGAGGGCGCATACCAGTTGACCGGTACGCAATCCTGCGGCGTGATGAAGCCGAAGCCGCCCGCCGTACGCTCAAGACCGCAGACAAGGTTGCCATTTGAGTCAAAACGCAGCGTGTCGATGGACTCGCGAACGTTGAACTCGTTCATACCAGCCTGGATCGACGTACCGGACGATTCCTCTATGCTGACGAAGGCGTCGTAGGCCCAGTTGTTGTCTCCAAACCACCCGAGGTTCAGGTCACCCTCAATGCCAAGCACAACACGGAAGTTGTCGATGTCGGTTTCACGACGCTGGCTCAGGCCCTGCAGCGAGTACACCGGCAGTGCACGTTCTGCGTTAAACGGGTTCAGCGGATTATCGACCAGGATCGGTGCACCCGTGGCGTCAACGATGATGTTGCCGTTGGCGTCTTCCTGCGGAATCAGGTGCGGTATCGCCGGAAACGCCTGCTCGGACGTGAAGATGTCGGTGTTCTTACGCTGTGAGTAAGACACTTCCATGTAGGCCGTGCTGGTGTCGGTCAGGTCGTAGGACCCGGTTGCGTAGAGATTGATCCGCTGGATGTCACCCTGCAGCTGCGTATCGAGTTCCTCTTGCTGCAGGTTGTATGGCGTTTCAGACGCGCTGCCCGACAGGGCATTGGTACCCGGGCGGCCTAGGAATGCTGCAGCCGCTGCGTTCGTCGACCAGTTTGGTACGCCGATATCGGTTACGCCCGGCGTGTAGTAGACGAAACCCTGTGAGGAGATGAACGTCGCATTGTCCGGACGACGGTCGAGGCAGACCGAGAATTCGTTACCCGACGGATCAACCTCGATGTTGCGCAAACAATCGTTCCAGTCTGTGCGATCGCGGTTGAAGATGTGTTCGCGATTGAAGTACTCGGCAGCGACCGTAAAGCTCGAGCGATCATTGGATGCGCCACCGATAATACTGACCAGACTCTCTTCACCTCCGGACTGCTCAGGCGCGGTGCCAAAGGCGCGTACTTCGAGTCCTTCAAAGTCGTTACGAAGAATGATGTTCGCAACACCGGCGACGGCGTCAGCGCCGTAGATCGAAGATGCGCCGTCGGTCAGGATCTCGATGCGATCGATCAATGCAGTCGGGATCAGGTTCAGGTCGGGTGCTACGGGTGCACCGCGAACCCCTGACGGTGACAGACGACGACCGTTGATCAGCATCAGCGTGCGCTCAGCGCCAAGACCGCGAAGCGCAACCGTTGCCGCACCGGGTCCGTTAGCCGATACGCCCTCCACAGCACCGGTGGTTGACCCGGCATTGGTTGAGCCATCGAGCTGAGTACCGAAGACGAACGGTGATTCAGCAATCATCTGCGTCACATCGACGGTGCCGACTTCAACAGACTCCTGACCGCCAATGACCTGCACCGGTGAAATCGATGAAAACGCGTCACGACGGAGCTTGGAACCGGTAACGGTGATCTCTTCCACCGGTTCGTCGGCACCCGACGTGTCATCCTGAGCCTGGGCTGTGAAAGACAACCCCAAACCTGCCAAAAGCAGTGACCAGCTGTACCCAAAGCGCTTGAAGCGCGATTCACTAATCATGATTTTCCCCATTCCTGGTTGTTGTTTTATTCCCAACAGATAGCTGTCAGGCATTCGTTTCAAGAGTGACCGAGTCACTCCGGCCTCGATTTTCAAGCAGGATGACAGCCAGTTTTTACTGGCGGCTTAGTGGTTTATTGCCGTCCTCCCCGGCTATCGATGGTCTGCTAATTTGAAATAATTCGCAAATATCGATGTTGTATTTCCACTACAGGAACGAGTATTGAGCGCTTTGCTGATTTTTTCTCGTAAATTCAGCGCGTTGCCGAGTCGGGGTGGCGCAAACGTCGTTGACGCAAACGACGAAGGGACAGTTCAAAGCGCTGTCGCGCAAAGGTGGGACCCATCATTGGGTCGACTCAACGGAGGATAGGCGCCGTCACAGCCAACTGTCGGCGAATGACATACCGGAGACAAACGCCGCATAGGCCGCGTACGACAGGGTGAATCCGCCCAATAGTACAGCTGCAAAACGCGCGCCTTTTGCTTTGACAACGAGAACCGCCGACCAGACAAGAATCACGGCGAGGTAAGGCAACAGGACTTTCATCGATTGCGAACTGTCCAGCCCGCCACGCAGAAAACCGGCAACCGCAACCAGCACCTGGCTGGCTAGGCACGGCAGAGCGAACCACCCGAGAAACCTGGCGCGCTTGCGGTAGCCGAGCAGCAGGCCGGCGGCGAGGCAGAGACTGCCGACAAACGGCACGACAGACAGCGGAATCACCGCAAACGGATCGACCAGGTTTGAGAAAAACCATTGCGGCAACCCGAAGAACAGCCAGACAGCATCGCCCAAAAGGCACTCTCCTTGAATCTAAGGTGATCAATAATCGCGAGCATCGTCGATCGCCGAGTGAGAATACCAAACCAGGCAGAGTCCGCGTTGCCGCAGACTGTGAACTGACGGCTACGGCCGACTATTCTGATACCAGCTGAGCACCTGCTCCGCGTCACCCTCATCCAGCACGTCCATCGGCACGAAGTACGCTCGATGATTGCCGGAGAACAGCAAGAGAAAAGCGGTGTCAGTCTCAACGCGGACAATCTTGCGCCAGTCAAAAGTCGTGCTCACGCCGTCAGTCGACACTTCAAACCCGGATTCAGACAGTTTGAAGTCGAGTCGCTGGCGGGCAACCGGCGTGCCCCGCAGTGTCAACCAGATACAGGCGTAGTTTGCGATTCGAGTCAGGACGAACATGACAGCCACACCCACCACGAAAGTTCCGGCGAGCTTTGTCCAATGACGCGCCTCCATAATGCCGAGCAAACGCGAGGGCTGAACGTCATTAATCAGGTTCAGGACCTGAACGACCACAATCATAACGACTACGACAAAGACGATAAACTTCAGCTCAGACTTCGTGATGCGCTGAATGGCGGAATACGCCTTCACGTGCATGCGCAGGTCGGGCGTGTAAGAGACGTTAATCGTCATACCCTATCGCACCGCCGGCAACACAAACCGATCCATCATCTCAAACGGCCGTTCCATCTCCGGAAACTGCCCGTAGTTCTCACCGGTAAACACCGCGACCAACTCCAGTGACGGAAACACCATGATGTACTGGCCGCCGTTGCCCCAGGCTTCAAACGACCGGACTGGCGTCCCGTCCACGTCGCGATCGATCATCCGCCACAGGTAGCCGAAGTCTTCACCGTACAGATCACTGGTGGCGTGCTTCTGCGTCGATGCGTCGATCCACGCCTCGGAGATGAGTCGCTCGCCCCGCCACATGCCCCTGTCCAGGTAGAGCTGGCCGAACTTCGCCATGTCGCGCGGTCGCAGGTTCAGGCCACCGCCGGTCATCGCCAGCCCCTGGTTACCGCGGGAGTTGGTGATCGGCCAGCGATAGTCGGTGATGCCAAGCGGGCCGAAAAGGTAACGGTCCGTGAACGCCGGTATTCGCTGGCCGGATGCCCGAGTGATCACGTTGCCCAGCGCAACCACCCCGCTGGTGGCGTAGGAAAACCTCTCGCCGGGTGCTGCAACCAGCGGCTGGTCGAGATAGAAACGAATCCAGTCGTCGGTCGGATACATCGCATCCTCGTTGCCGCGGACGCCGGACGTCATGCTTAAGAGGTGCGCTAGCGTGATGTCGTGCTTGCGCTCGTCCCGGTTGGCGATCTCACCGTCGTACTCCGGGAAAAACGGCAGTAGCGGCGCATCAACCGATTCGATATGGCCCTGGTCGATGGCAATGCCGACCAGCGCCGACGTGATGGCTTTCGCCGCAGACCGGGTGGAGTGCAGATCATCGCGATCGAATTTGTCGAAATATCCCTCGAACACGAGGACACCACGGCGAACCAGCAGCGCACTGCTGACACCGTCGAACTCGCCGGCATCCACCGCCTGCAGCATCTCGAGGATCGGCGCCGTCTCGATGTTGTGGTCGGTCAGGGAACCGGTATCCCAGCCGTCATCGGTCTGTTCCGGCACGCGATACTCGAGCACGCTGCCGGCGTCCGATCCAAAACCGCATCCGGCCAGACACGTCGCCAACAGTCCTGCTACAAGCATGCCGAGACGCAGTCGACAGGCGCAAACCCGATCGCCTGATGATCTGTACGTATCCGTTACCCGGAACAGGCCTTTGACAGAGTTCACGGCCAGGATCGGGAATGCCGGCGTCATTTGTCGTCGTCTGAGTTCTGGCTGGATAGCATCATGCCGATCGCAACACCGATCGGGATGCCGAACAACAAGCCGCGCAGGATGTTGCCGGTGAAGCCGCCTATGAGCATGCCGAGCAACATGCCGATCATCAGGCCGACCGGGTACGGAATGTCTTTCACGCGTGCAACTCCTCAGGTCTGGTGTTCGCGTCGTACAATGAGAACGCGACCGGCGGCTCCGCGCTGTAAAACCGGCGTGGCTTGAGTAGCGCACTGTGGGGTACTGGCCCAGAGCGAAGTCTCCTCAAACGACCAGGCACGCGACTCGATCTCGATGTGGATCAGGTCAGACCCATCCGCACCGCGATCACCAGCGCGACGGATGCAGCCGCCAACAGCTTGAAGATCAGCGGCAGGATAAAACGGAACCATCTCGAATACGGAATACCGGCGAGGCCGATGATACCCATCAAAATGGCGTTCGTCGGCACGATCATGTTCATGAAGCCGTCACCGTACTGGTAGGCGAGCACCGACACCTGACGCTCCACACCGACCAGATCACCGATGGGCGCCATCAGCGGCATGGTCAGGTATGCCTGGCCACTGCCCGAGGCAACGAAAATGTTCATGATGCTCTGGATAAACAGCATGCCCACCGCGGAGACTTCCGCCGGCAGACCCTCGAGCGGGCTGGCCATGAAATTCACAATCGTGTGCAGCACCATGCCGTCTTCCAGCAGCAGCGAGATGGCGCGTGCAAAACCGATCAGCAGCGCAGTCGCCGCCAGTTCGGATGCGCCCTTTGAAAACACGATGGCGACCCGATCCAGATTCAGCCGGGCAACGACACCGACGATGATGGTCAGGGCAACAAACAGGGCGCTGAGTTCGACCAGGTACCAGCCGCGCTGGGTAATGCCCCAGACCAGCACACAAATGGCGCCAAGCGTCAGTAGCAATACGGCCAGGCGTGTGCGCGTCATCGGAGGTTGTTCGGTCTGCGCCGGCGGCTGTGCTTCCGGGATATCAGCGACCAGGCTCTGCGACGGGTCGGCCTGCACGCGCTTCGCGTAGCTCCAGACATGATGGACGCCGATCAGGACGAACGGCAGATACCAGGCAAGCCGATATTCCCAGCCGGAGATCGGCTGCAGCTCGGCCACGTTCTGCGCGATCACCAGCGTAAACGGGTTCGTCAGTGCGGCGCCGTAGCCGATACCGTAGCCCACGACGAGAATGCCGATTGCCGATACTACGTCGAGCCGCATCGCGACACACAGGGCGATCAGAGCACCGGCCAGCGGTATGTACTCAACCGCCATGCCGATCGTCGCGGAACCAAACGCGAACATAAACACCCCGGCGAAGACCAGCAGTCCGGGCGCGGAACCGAACCGGACGATGGCCCGACCCAGCAGAGCGTCGATGGCGCCGGTGTCGCGAATCACGGCCAGCGCCCCACCGATCAACAAGATAAAAAAGATGATCCCCTGCGCTTCTTCCAGCGCCCTCGGTATCGCGGTAAACAACGACACCGGCGTCAACCTCGGCTGGTCCTCGATAATCGCGTAGGTGCCGGCGATAACCACCTCACGACCAACGTCGTTGATCTCGGTCTGGTAGCTTCCCGCGGGCAGTACCCAGGTCATCACCAGCGCCACGATCATCAGCAGGAACATCAGCGCGAGGGTATGCGGCATCTTGAAAGGTGTACGACCGGCGTTCTGTGGCGCGGCTTGGGCTTGTTCGGTCATCGGGGTCCTGGCTGTCGAGACGACGTCTGTGAAGCGGCCACTCTATGCAAGCGGCCGA
>JBCCNM010000068.1:0-17554 GCA_039025835.1 Pseudomonadota bacterium
CTAAGTGCCGAGAGTACGGACTCCGCACTACTGTTGGCCTGACATAGTCACTAAGTGCCGAGAGGACGGACTCCGCACTACTATTGGCCTGACATAGTCACTAAGTGCCGAGCGCACGGACTCCGCACTGTTTTTAGCCTGACTTTGTTACTGAGTGCCGAGAGGACGGACTCCGCACTATTATTGGCCTGACTCTGCCACCAAGTGCCGTGCGAACCGACGCCGCGCCCATTCCGCTGCAGCACCCCGACCCGTCGTTATTCCCGTTGCCCGCTCCCGGCCTTCAGGTACACTCAGGCTGTGTTTCACCAGACCGTTGACCATGTCCGAGGAACCGGAGCCGCTTCTCGCCAGTGACGAACCTGCGCCATACCGGGTAATGAACCCGGATGCTGCGCGGCCCATTCTCCTCGTCTGTGACCACGCCAGTCACCGTATTCCCGCGACGCTGAATTCCCTGGGGCTCGATCCGTTCGCGCGACGCTGCCACCTGGCCGTAGATATCGGTGCGGGTGCTGTGACTGAGCGGCTGGCCAGCAGCCTCGGCGCGACCGCCGTCCTGTGCAACTACTCGCGGCTGGTCGTTGATTGCAATCGCGAGCTACTGGATTCCGGCGCGTTCCTGCCCTACGGCGACGGCATCGTCGTACCCGGCAACACCAACCTGCGCCAGCGTCAGCGGCAGCGTCGCAGCGACGCCATTTACTGGCCGTACCACAAGGCGATCGATGACGAGATTGAGCGTCTGCAGCGTATGGGCTTCGCGCCGATGTTCGTGTCCATTCACAGTTTCACCCCGGTGCTCAACGGCGAGTCACGGCCGTGGCAGATGGGGGTGCTGTGGGACAAGGACGAGGCGAGCGCGCGTGTACTGATTCGCGGACTCGAGGACGCCGGCTTCCTGGTTGGCGACAACGAACCGTATTCCGGCAAGGCGCCGCAGGACTTTACGATCGACCATCACGCTGAAGGCGGTGGTCTGCCGCACATTGCGCTGGAAATCCGTCAGGACCTCATCACACACGAAGACGGCCAGCAGCGCATTGCGCAGTTGCTGCATTCGATCATCGGCACCATGCCGCAAAAACTCGGACTGAAAATTCAGGCCACCAGCGCCTGACGGGAGCAACGAGGGGGGAGAGCATGCGCAGGAAGACAGAACCGGCCTTCACGATGGGCGTCGAGGAGGAATACCTGCTCGTCGACAAGGACACGCGAGAGCTGATCATCGATCCGCCGGAAAGCCTGCTCGCCGAGTGCGAAGAGGTGGTTGGTGGCCAGGTCACCGCTGAACTGTTGCGCTCGCAGATCGAGATCGGCACCAAGGTTTGCAAGAATATTGCCGAAGCGCGCGAGGACCTGACCCGGCTGCGCAGCATCATCATCGAGAAGGCGGCGTCGCATAATCTTGCACCGATTGCCGCATCCACACACCCGTTCAGCCGCTGGAAAGAACAGAAACAGACCAACAAGGACCGATACGACGCACTGACGCATGAAATGCAGGGTGCGGCACGCCGACTGGTCATCTGCGGCATGCACGTGCACGCCGGCATCGACAACGACGAACTGCGCATCGACCTGATGAACCAGATGTCGTATTTCCTGCCACATATGCTGGCGCTGTCGTGTTCGTCGCCGTTCTGGGATGGCCAGGACACCGGCCTGAAGAGTTACCGCCTCACAGTGTTCGATGCGCTGCCGCGGACCGGCCTGCCGGAGCGCTTCGCCAGCTGGGCCGAGTACGAACGGCACGTGAATATTTTGATGGACGCCGGTCTGATCGAGGACTCCACGCGCATCTGGTGGGATATGCGGCCGAGTGCTCGCTTCCCGACGCTCGAGACCCGCATCATGGATGTCTGTACGCGACTCGATGACGCGATCGCGCTCGCCGCGTTGCTGGTTTGCATACTTCGCATGCTGTACCGGCTGCGTCGCGCCAATCAGCGCTGGCGCATGTACACACCGATGCTGATCAATGAAAACCGCTGGCGCGCCATGCGCTACAGCTACGACGAGGGCCTGATCGATCTCGCCAAAGGCACCGTCGTGCCGTTCGAGGAGCTGCTGGAGGAGATACTGTCGCTGGTGGCCGAGGATGCCGACGAGCTCGAGTGCGAGGAGGAAGTGCGACACGCGCACGACATCCTGACACGCGGCACCAGCGCGCATCGCCAGCTTAAAACCTACGAGCTGGAGAGGGCCGCAGGTGCCTCCCACGACGACGCGCTGAAGTCGGTCGTCGACATGCTGATCGAGGACACAGCCAGCGGGTTTTAGGACCCGCCTCCCGGGCCGGCAAAGAGCTCTGGAAATCGCCTGAAACGCCCGAAAACGGGGCATAGTTCTCATCAAAGCCGCCGGTTTGCCGATAGCATTCCGGTATGCGCAGCGTATTACATAAATTCGCCAATTCCGGGCCCTGACGATGCTGGTTGAGACCGTCACGCCGGCCCTGCTGGGGCTGGCCAGCATCCTCTACCTGGTGCTGGCCGTGCATCTGTTGCGCACGTCACCGCAGAGTCTCATTGGCCTGTTCATTATCCTGTTCGGCCTGATCTTGGCCGGTCCGGTGTTTTTCTACGGGACCGATGATGCGTTGCGCTACGGCATCGGCCGTGTTCTCACCTTCATCGGCACCGGATTCCTGCCCGTCGTATTCTACCTTCTGTACCGCGAGTACACCGAGGGTGATTACAACCCGTACTTCGTCGCTGCGCTGTGTGTTGTGCCGGGCATCACGCTGATCATGGCGATGACGAATCCGTGGCACGGATTAATCTGGGCGTCGTACATGACCGACAGCGGAATTCGGTTTACCCATGTCAATGAGCATCTCTGGTTCCGTGCCGTATTCGCGCCGTACAGCTACGGCCTGTTTGCGTACACCTGGGTGGCTCTGGCGTCACGCCTGGGCGCGATCGCGGTGGCGCATCGCAACAAGCTGGCGCTGTTGCTGGCAGCCTCGGCACTGCCGTACGCGATCAGCTCGCTGAATACGCTGGTGGGTGTCGGTCCTATTGACTTCCCGTTCACAGCGTCGTCGATTGCCGTCATGCTGCCGGTGTACTGGTGGATTGCACTGAGCCTCAGGATCACCGAGTTCAGTCCACTCGGCTATCGCAGTGTGTTCAATCACGTCCGCGACCCGATCTTTGTACTCGACCGTGACCTGCGCATTACCAGCGCCAACTCCGCGGCCTGCGAACTGCTCGGCCTGCGCGAACGCGATCTGGTTGGCAACATCCTGTGGGAAACTTTCCCTGAGGCGCGTGAGCTGCTGGCGAACACCAGCCTCGACCTGACGCAGACACTGAAGCTTACCGACGACACGGTGTACGAAGTGTCGGCCGCACCGTTGCTCGATCGTCGCGGCAATGAGCAGGGCACCGTGGTGGTCTGCCGGGACGTCACCCAGCGTCGTCGCACACTCGGGCAACTTGCCGATAACGAACAACTCATTCGTACGTTGATCGAAACCTCGTCTAACGGCATCCTGCGCTTTGCCCGCGACGGAGCGCAGGCGTCCGATGTATTTCACTGCATCTTTGCCAACCCGGCAGCCGCCGCCTATCTCGGCGATGATGGCGATGCACTCCTCAGTCGCCGCCTGGACGAACTGACGATGTTGCAGCCGGAGCGTTTGCTCACGCACTTCGACGACAAGGATCGGCGCAACAGCCAGTTGTCGTTTGAATTCGCCAACGAAAATGAGGAGGGTCGGCAGACCTGGCTCAGAATTACCGCCGAACCGATCGGCGCCGACTTTTCGATCACGATTGTCGACATCACGAAACGCAAGGCCGACGAAGACCGGATGCTGCAGCAGGCGCTGCGGGATCCGCTAACCGGTGTCCTGAACCGTCGCGGATTCGAATCGCAGGCGCAGGATCGCCTGCGCGATTGCCGCAGCGGCGCGGTCGTGTACCTCGACCTGAACGGCTTCAAGCAGGTTAACGACCAATTCGGCCACCAGGCCGGCGATGCCTTGCTGAAGGCCTTTGGACATCGTCTTGGCTACTGTCTGCGCCCGGAAGACGTCTTGGGTCGCCTCGGTGGCGATGAGTTTGCTATCGTGCTGCCCGATATCGACATCGACGATGCGATGCACGTGGCCGAGCGCCTGGTTTCGACCGGCACCGAAGCCTACATCATCAAGGGCGAGGAGATCCGCTGTTCGGTGAGTGTGGGCCTGGCGCTGATTCCGGAGCACGGGGAAGAACTCTGGCACCTGGTGAGCGTCGCCGATCAGTCGATGTACGCAAACAAGTCAAAGGCGGCCAACGACGGTGATTCAGATACTGGTGTTATGCACGGGTAACTCCGCGCGCAGTATTCTCGGCGAAGTCCTGTTAAACGCGCTCGGCAGTGGGCGCATCTCCGCATTCAGCGCCGGCAGTCGGCCTGCCGGGCGAGTCAACCCGGGTGCCCTCCGCAAGCTGGAAAGGGAAGGGCATGTTACTGACGGCCTGTCGTCCAAATCCTGGGACGTGTTCACCGGCCCCACCGCTCCCGGCTTCGATCTTGTCATAACCGTCTGCGACAACGCGGCCGGCGAGTCCTGCCCCATCTGGAACGGCAGCCCGTTGACCGTGCACTGGGGCATACCGGACCCGGCAAGCGCCAGCGACGATGAGCTGGATGCCGCCTTTGACGTCGCCTACGCGCGATTCCGTCGGCGCATTGAGGCGCTGGTGCAGTTGCCGCTGGAATCGCTGGATTCAGAGTCAGCACGAGAAGCCCTGGACGCTATCCACGCGTTGGCCGAGGCGCGCGAAGACAATGAGCACTAGCGCGTCGCTGCTGCGGCGTATCGCGGCTGAGTTTTTCGGGACGTTGTTTCTGCTGGCGACCGTGGTTGGTTCGGGGATCATGGCCGAGACACTCGCCGACGGTAATGTCGCCATCGCGCTACTGGGTAACACGCTACCCACCGGTGCGATGCTGGTTGTGTTGATCTGGGTGTTTGGGCCGGTGTCCGGCGCGCATTTCAACCCGGCGGTAACGCTGGCCTTTTTGGCTCGCCGGGAGATTCTGGTCAATGACTCAATCGGCTACGTGTTGTGCCAGGTGGCCGGTGCCATCGCCGGCGTGTGGCTGGCTCATGCCATGTTCGACGTCGACATTCTGCAGCAGTCGACCCGGCTGCGAACCGGCTCTGCGCAATGGCTGTCTGAGGGTGTTGCGACCTTTGGCCTGTTGATGGCGATACTGGCAACCCTGCGTTACGGCACGAAAACGGTTGCCGTCTCAGTGGGTCTGTACATCACGGCGGCATACTGGTTTACCGCGTCGACCAGCTTTGCCAACCCGGCGGTGACGCTCGGGCGGACGTTAACCGACTCCTTCTCCGGCATTTATCCGCTGCACGCACCGGCGTTTATCGCAGCCCAGGTGGGCGGTGCGCTGGTGGCTGTCGTGTTTTTCGGCTGGCTGCTCGGTGGTTCGGACGAACCGCGGCAGCAATAAGCGCATCGCAATCCGCGGCGTCCTTGTGCCCGACTCAGGGTGTTGCGACCACGTCGATCGTCGTCACGTTCGGGTCCGCCGTGTCAAAAAGCCCGAGGTTGACGACGTCACCCAGCGTAAGGTCGAGATCGATCGGACCGGCGGCCACTGTTCGTTCGCCGCCCGGTGCGATGTAGACGTCATAGCTGCCGGACGCGTTGAGCTCGACCGGGAATGACGGTTGACCGGACAGGATGTTGATCGCGATACCGCGAGGGATCACGTCGTCATTGAATTCCTCGCCGTCGTCGAGCACGTAGAGGTCGGCAACCGGAATATTCAGGCTGGCGTTAAACAGGTTGACCCGAGCGACGGTTTCGACGGAGCGGCGATCGGACGCAAAAGTGATGGACAAATAGTCACCGTCTGAGCCGATCAGGTAGGAGTCGTTGCGCGCGCCGAAGCCCGACGAAAACGTGCTGTCCAGCAATACCGTGGCGGTACTGCCCGCCGGTGTCACAAACAGGTCGTTGTTGCCGTCGGGGACCGGGATCTCTGCTGTGATCTCGCGATAGTCGACATTCGCCGCGAGTTGCGAGGTCAGGTCTTCGTCGTTGTAAATGTCCACCGGACCGAGATCGAGCGCGGCATTGACGAAGCGGATGGTCGAGGACGAGGACTCGTCGGCAATCAGTGATAAACCGCCGGTTGCGGAGTAGCCGCGCACACTGAGCGGGTCAACGTCGTTCGCATCCGGTGCAAATACGCCGACCAGGATCGCGACTTCGCTGCTGAATGTGACCGCATTGGACTGGAACACCACGTTGCCCGGATCACCGGCAGCGGTAATGGTCACGACGTATTCACCGCCTTCGACGTCAACGGCCGGCGACGACTCACCGAAGGCCAGTGTTGCAAACTGCTCGCCGAGCGCCGGAGCCGTGCCGTCGGGTGCGATATAGACGTCCACCGTCGGGAAGCCCACCGCGAGGTGCGCGAGTCGCAATTCGAAGACCGTGGCGCCTTCATCGAATACCCGAACCGGGGTTTCCAGCACGCTGATCGTCGGCGACTCGATCGATCCGGTGACTATGAACGTGTATTCGATATCGGCTTCAACCTTGAACGGCAGTGTCGCGACACGCGTGGTCTGCAGGTCGCCGGCGAGTACGGCCTCAAAGTTGAAGTTGTAGTCGAAGTCATCAAACGGCATCGGCACCGACAACTGCTTGTAGGTCAGCCCGCCGAGCGATCGTTCCTCGATCAGGAAGAACACCGTCGGCGCCGTCGGAATGGCGCTGATGGCTCGCAGGGTGCCTTTGCCGGTCGGCACGGGCCGGGAGCTCTCACCGCCGCAGGCCGCGAGGACCAGTGCCAGCAGGATGGGTAACAGGATTCGTTTCATAGTGACTTCCATGACGGGCTGAACGTCGCGATCAGGCGCGCTCGTCGTAGCCGTAGATCGATTTGGTCTCGAGGAATTCCTCGATGCCGAGAGGCCCCCACTCGCGGCCGTTGCCGGATTGCTTATAACCTCCGAACGGCGCCATCGAATCGAGGTCGGCGTAGTTGATGTGCACCATTCCCGACTTCAGCCGGCCGGCAATGCGGCGGGCGCGGTCGAGATCAGCGGATGAGATGTAGTTCGCCAGGCCGTAAGGCGTGTCGTTGGCGATGCGCACGGCGTCGTCGTCGTCCTCGTAGGCGAGGATCGATAACACCGGGCCGAAGATTTCCTCTCTCGCGATGGTCATGTCGTTTGTGACATCCGCAAACACCGTCGGTTTCACAAAGTAGCCGGTCGACAGGCCGGCGGGCTTGCCGGGCCCTCCGGCGGCCAGTGTCGCGCCTTCGTCGACGCCTTTCTGGATCAGCGACTGCACCTTGCTCCATTGCACGTCAGACACCAGCGGCCCGACGTCGACTCCATCATCCGTCGGCTGGCCGACCATGGTCGCTTCGGCCACCTCCGCGGCAAAACGCGCGGCGTCCTGCATCTTCGACGCCGGCACCAGCATGCGCGTCGGTGCGTTGCAGGACTGGCCTGTGTTGCTGAAGCAATCCTCGGCACCGGCTTTGACTGCCGCCTCGAAATCGACGTCGTCCAGCAGGATGTTGGCGGACTTGCCGCCGAGTTCCTGCGACACGCGTTTTACCGACGGCGCAGCATTTTGCGCCACCTGGACGCCGGCGCGTGTGGATCCGGTGAACGAGACCATCGCGACGTCCGGGTGCTGGCTCAGAGCGGAACCGACAATCGGGCCGTCGCCATTGACCAGGTTGAAGACGCCTGCCGGCACGCCGGCGGCGTCCAGCACCTCGGCAAAAATCATCGCGTCAAACGGCGCGACCTCGCTGGGCTTTAACACCATCGTGCAGCCGGCGGCGAGCGCAGGCGCGACCTTGCACACCACCTGGTTGGCCGGCCAGTTCCACGGCGTGATCAGGGCGCAGACGCCGATGGGTTCCTTGACGACACGCGTGGTCCCCAGCTGTTCCTCGAAACTCAGGTTCTTCAGGGCCTTGATCGTGGCCTTCAGATGTCCGGTGCCGCTGCCGGCCTGGGCGCCTTTGGCGAGCGCCCACGGCGCACCCATTTCATCCATGATCGCTTCGGCGATGTCGTCATACCTCGTCTTCCAGGCGTCGACGATCGCTTCCAGCAGAGCGATGCGCTGCTCGCGCGTCGTTGCGGCAAACGCATCCTGTGCGGCGACTGCGGCGGCGACCGCCTTGTCGACGTCAGCGACGCTGCCCAGGCTGATCCGGCCGCAGGGCTCCTCGGTGGCCGGGTTGATGACATCGAGACTGCTCGGGACGATCGGGTCGACCCACTCACCGTTGATGTAGAACTTCAGCTTGTCACGCATTTCAGCGGCTCCGGAGACGGCGCGGTTTAAAAACGAAGGCCGAGTGTGGCTTACAGCCGGACGGACAGGATTTTTTGTCGGTACTCGGCGGGTGGCATGTCGTACCAGGATTTGAAGGCGGTCGTGAACGAACTGATGCTCGAATAGCCGAGCAGCATCGCCACTTCCAGGGCTTTCAACCGATCGTCCTTCAGATAGCGCACGGCAAGCTCGGCACGGACTTCATTGAGCACCGCCTGGAAGCTGGTGCGCTCCGCTTTCAGGCGTCGTTGCAGAGTGCGCCGGCTGAGCTTCAGTACCCGACAGGCAGCATCGGCGTTCGCCTCGCCCTGCGCCATCAGTCGGGCCAGGCGCGCCTTGAGCTGCGCAGCGATATTATCGCCGGTATTCAGAGACTTAAGGTACTTTTCTGCTTGTTCGATGAGTTGTCGGTACATGCGTGATCGAGTCGGTTCGGGCGCGCAAAGCGCCGCCAGCCCGCTAATCTACTCGCTGCGGCGGAAAATTCCAGTGGAATCGCTGCTATGATCGCGCCGTTTTCGCCTGAGCACGAGGAAACCGACATGCCGTCGACCGTCAATTACACCGTGGAGGGCCGCCTCGGCATCGTTCGCATCGACAATCCGCCGGTTAACGCGATGGCGCATCGCGTCCGCGTCGGACTCGATGAGGCTATGCAGAAGGCTGCGGCCGATGCCTCGGAAGCCGTCCTGATACTTTGCGAAGGACGCACCTTCGTGGCCGGTGCCGACATCACGGAGTTTGGCAAGCCGCCGGCGGCGCCATGGCTGCCCGACCTTTACGACACCATCGAAAACCTGAACAAACCGGTCGTGGCAGCGATTCACGGCACCGCGCTGGGTGGTGGCTTTGAACTGGCGCTTGCATCGCACTACCGGGTCGCGATTGCCGGCGCCAAGGTCGGACTGCCCGAGGTGAAACTCGGTTTGCTGCCGGGTGCGGGTGGTACACAGCGGCTGCCGCGCATAGTCGGTGTGCCGGCAGCTGTGCAGATGATGACCGCCGGTGCGCCGGTACCGGTCGAACAGGCGCAGGCGGCCGGCGTCATCGACGCTGTGTTTGCGGAGGATCTGGAAGGCAACGCCCGGACCTTTTGCGAACAGCTGATCGACGACGGGCGTGGTGTGCGGAGAACCGCGGATCTGGACGTGCCGCCGATCAGCGACGACGCACTCGACGAGCTGCGGGCTGACGTGTCCCGGCGTGCGCGCGGCCAGACGGCACCGCTGGAGATCATGGCCTGTGCAGCCGCGGCCGCAACGATGTCGTTCGAGCAAGGCATGATCTTCGAGCGGGAGGCTTTCATGCGCCTGATGCAGGGCGAGCAGTCGGCCGGTCTTCGCCACTTGTTTTTTGCGGAGCGCGAGGCAGCCAAAGTCATCGGCCTCGATCGGGAGACTGCAACACGCGACGTTCGCCGCGTTGGCATCATTGGCGGCGGCACGATGGGCGGCGGCATCGCGATGAGTTTTGCCAATGCCGGATTCGATGTCACGCTTGTTGAGGTGGACAAAGCCGGACTCGATCGCGGTCTTGCCATCATCGACAAGAATTACGCGATCACCGTGGGCAAAGGAAAACTCAGCGAGCCGGCGGCCGTTGAGCGCCGCGCGCGCATTAAGGGGACCACCGAGTTCGGCGATCTCGCCGATGTTGACCTGGTCATCGAAGCCGTGTTCGAAAACCTGGAGCTCAAGAAGGACATTTTCGCGAAGCTCGACGGCGTGGCGAGACCGGGCACCATTCTGGCAACCAACACGTCCTACCAGGACGTCGACCAGATTGCGGCGGCAACCGGGCGGCCGCAGGACGTGCTGGGCTTGCATTTCTTCAGTCCGGCCAACGTCATGAAACTGCTGGAAGTGGTTCGCGGTGAGAAAACGGCGGACGACGTGCTGGCGACGTGCATGGCGTTGGCGAAACGTATTCGCAAGGTGCCGGTGCTCTCCGGCGTCTGTTACGGCTTCATCGGCAACCGCATGCTGGAGTATTACGGCCGCGAGGCGCAGCTTTGCCTGATCGAGGGCAGCTCGCCGGAGGCGGTCGATCGCGTGCTGGAGGATTTCGGCATGGCAATGGGGCCACTGGCCGTGTTCGACCTGGCTGGCCTCGATGTGGGCTACAAGGCCCGCCAAAGCCTGCCGCCGGACGAGCGTGGAGAAGAGCGCGTCAATCGCGTCGCAGACCAGCTGGTCGAGTCGAATCGTCTTGGCCAGAAAACCGCGGCGGGCTTTTACCGCTACGACGCTGAAACACGGCGCCGGGAGTCTGATCCGGAGGTGCAGGCACTGATCGAGTCAGCGGCCACCGATCTGGGAATTCAGCGGCGTGAGGTCGCCGACGAGGAAATTCTCGACCGTATCCTGCTCGCATTGATCAATGAGGGCATGAATATCCTCGATGAGGGCATCGCGCAGCGACCCGGTGATATCGACGTGGTGTACGTCTACGGCTATGGCTTCCCGGCCTACCGCGGTGGACCGATGTTCTACGCGGACAGCCTCGGGCTGCCAACGGTGCTCGAACGTATCGAGCGTTTCGGCGCGCGTCTGGGGGCCGACAACTGGGTACCGTCGCCGTTGCTGAAACGGCTGGTGGACGAGGGGCTCAGTCTCGAGGACTGGGCGCGATCACGGCGCGGCTAGTTGCTTGCGCCGGCGAGCGGCGCCAAGAGGACGACGGACTGTCGTTCGACGCGCAGCGGTGTTTCGAGTCGAAACACTTTTTTGTGCTCTCCCCAGGCCTGAAGGGCGGTCATTACCGCGCGTGGCAGCTTGGCGGCGGTCGCGTCCGGCGGCAGAGCCAGTTCGAGGATTGATACGTCGCAGTGTCCCTGGCTGTGCAGCGTCCGGGCGTCTTTGTCGATCAGCGCCAGGTAGCCGCGTTCGAGGGTTTGCACGTTGGACTGCAGCACCTCGCCTTGCGGGTTTCGACACATCCAGCGCCCGTCCAGACCGGCGGCGTCGACATACAGGAGCTGCTTGCCATCGGCCGCCTGCGCGAGCAACATGTCCTCCGATTGCAGCAGCCGGAAGGCCGCGTCCTCGAGCGAATAGCGTGACAGGTCGAGGCCCCGAGCCGGGCCGCCGTCTGCCGCATCGCGACGACGGTCTGCCAGCTCACCGAGGCGTACTGCCTGTGTGGTGGTGAACTGCATCAGCTTGCTGCCGATTTTGATCGGCACCGTTTTTTTTGCCTGGGCGAAGAACTTTTTCAGTCCCTGCGATTTGGCCATGACCGCCTCCTGTCGGAAATCAGGTTAACAACTGCGTCACATTGACTCCCACGACCTGCTTCACAGAACCGGTGTCGTCAACATCGGTCCAACATTCACCCGGAACTCAAAAGCTTAAGGAAAAGCAACGACCTATGCGCGTTCCTATAAGGTATCTGTTCATTTTCTGCCTGATCAGTGCGCCGCTGTTTGCGTCCGATCTGGATGAGATTGTCGTCACTGCGGAACGCAAACCGTCGCCTCGCCTGCTGCAGATCGGCAACACGGCGCGTGCTGATGCCAGCGAGATCGCGACCACCGGGCACACGCACATTCACGAACTGATGCTCAAACTGCCCGGCACCTGGATTTCCCGCGGCAGCGGCCAGGAGCACCTGACTGCGATCCGGTCGCCCGTGCTGACCGGCGCCGGTTCCTGCGGGGCGTTTCTCGTGCTCGAAGACGGTATTCCGACGCGGCCGGGCGGCTTTTGTAACGTCAATCAGTTGTTCGAATTGCCAACCGAATTCTCAGACGCGATCGAGGTGGTTCGCGGGCCGGGCAATGCCCTGTACGGGTCCAATGCGCTGCATGGCACGATTAACGTGCTGATGCCGGCGATCAACGACGATGCCCGTCGTGTCGAAGTCGAACTCGGCGCAAACGACTACCGTCGACTGACACTCGGGGCCGCATCGTCGGAGCGCTGGCGCGTGGATGTGTCGCTGACCGATGACGGCGGCTTCCGGGACGACACCGGTTTTCAGCAGGCGAAAGTCAACGCTCGATGGCAGGGCGAGTTTGCCGGCGGCTCGTTGATCGCGGCCCTGAGTCTCAGCGATCTCGACCAGGAGACCGCCGGGTTTATCCAGGGCTTTGAGGCCTACCTCGATCCCGACCTGAACCGGTCGAACCCGAATCCTGAGGCATTTCGCGAAGCGTCCAGCCAGCGTCTGTACGCCATCTGGCAGCGCGACATCGGCGAACGTCGTATTGATGTCCGGCCGTTTGTCCGGCACAGCGACATGCGCTTCCTGCAGCATTTTCTCCCCGGGCAGCCACTCGAGGAAAACGGTCATGTCAGTGCTGGCGTGAACACACTGATCGCGTCAGAGAATGCGGGGTGGCGCTGGCAGGCGGGACTGGACGTCGAATGGAGTGACGTGTTTCTGCTGGAGACGCAGGACGGCCCCACCGCGGGATCCGCGTTCCTGCAGGAGACCCGGCCGCAGGGTCTGCACTACGACTACGACGTCCGCTCATGGTTGCTGGCGCCGTACCTGCAGACCACGCTCGAGCTCGGCGACCGCTGGGCCATCGAGGCGGGTGTCCGCGCCGAGTTCGCCGACTATCGCTACGACAACCAGGCGCTCGACGGCAACTCGCGTGACGACGGCACAGCCTGCGGGTTTGGCGGTTGCTTGTACACGCGGCCGGCAGACCGCAGCGACGACTTTTTCAATGTCGCGCCAAAACTCGGCCTGCGCTACGCCGCCAGTGACGAATGGACCGTGTTCGGCAGCCTGCGGCGGGGATTTCGCGCCCCGCAGATGACCGAGCTGTACCGCCTGCAGAGTGGCCAGCTGGTCTCGGACCTGGAGTCCGAGCAGCTCGATGCACTGGAACTCGGCGCGCGCTACGTCACTGCCGACGTATTCATCGAAGTCAGCGCCTACACCATGCGCAAGCGGGACTCGGTGCTGCGCGATTCGGAAGGTTTCAACATCAGCGCCGGCAAGAGCCGGCACGAAGGTGTTGATATCGAGGCACGCCTGCCGCTCGCCGGCGACTGGCAGCTCGCGCTGAACGGCAGCTACGGTCGCCACAGCTATGATTTCGACCTGGTCGCGGCGCGCGGCGAGACCTTCGTCTCCGGGCGAGACGTGGATACCGCGCCGCGCACCCTGGGGCGGGTCAGCCTGCTGTATCGGCCAACGGGACGAGTGTCCGTGGATATCGATTGGAACACCCTCGGCGACTACTATCTGGACGCGCAAAACGAGCACCGCTACCCGGGTCATGATCTGACCAACGTCACGGCGCGGATCGAGCTTGCAGCACGCTGGCAGTTGACCGCACGTATCCGCAATCTGACCGACGAGACGATCGCAGACCGTGCTGATTTTGCGTTTGGCAACTACCGATACTTCCCGGGTCGCGGTCGCGAGGTCTTTGTCAGTCTGCGGTTTGCGAACGGATCGTAAGTCAAAAAAAAGCGGCGCATCGGCGCCGCTTCCAGTGGCTTCTGACGGCCGCGTTAGGCGGCGTCTTGAGACCGGTAGTGCTTCATCAGGATCTCGGCCACTTCGGGGCGCGAGAATTCCGGTGGCGGGGCAATGCCCTGCGACAGCATCTCACGAACCTTGGTACCCGACAGGAACACGTAGTCTTCCGGTGAATGGTCCGGCGCCTCGCGCATCATGACGACGCGATTCAGCTTCTTTGACCACGCGGTGTGGTCCGCTGCGAAGATGTCGATCTCGAGTGCGCCTTCCGGCAGCTCGTCGAAGACAGCCTGCGCATCAAACGGTCCGTAGAAATCGCCGACGCCGGCGTGATCACGACCCACGATCAGATGTGTGGCGCCCATGTTCTGGCGGAACACGGCGTGCAGCAGCGCCTCGCGCGGACCGGCGTACAGCATGTCAAAGCCGTAGCCGTTAACAAGCACCGTGTTGGCCGGGAAATACACGTCGACCATGCGGCGGATACAGGCGTCGCGTACGTCCGCCGGGATATCGCCGGCTTTCAGTTTGCCAAGCAGCATGTGGATCACGATGCCATCCGCATTCAGGCGCTCTTTGGCCATGCGGCACAGCTCTTCGTGGGCGAGGTGCATCGGATTGCGGGTCTGGAACGCAACGACTGTCTCCCAGCCGAGGCCCGCAATCTCGTCGCGGATCTCGACCGCGGTCCGGAATGTGTCCGGAAAGTCGGTTTCGAAGTAACTGAGGTTCAGCACCTGGATGCGGCCCGACACGCAGACGCGTCCGAGTGCCGTGAATGTCGCAACGCCCGGGTGCGCCGTGTCCAGCGTGCCGAAAACGCTTTCAACGATGTTGTTGAATTGCGCATCGTCCAGCGTTTCGATGGCGTCGACGTCCATGATTGCCAGCACCGGTTCACCGTCGACATTCGGATCGCGCAGCGCGATGCGTGTCGCACCGTCGATGGCGGATGCGTCCGTTGTCAGATTCATAACCGGCACCGGCCAGAACAGACCGTTGTCCGTCGTCATGTGAGTGGCGACAGACAGCGACTCGGCGATGTTCATGAAGCCGTCTAGCGGCGTGAAGTAACCACCGCCGAGCATTACGACGTTAGCGGCGGCGGCGGAGTTCAGGGTCAGCGACGGCAGCGTCTCGGCTTCAGCGAGAAGGGCGTCGCGAGTCGTCGAATCAGAGACGAGCAGGGGCTTCAGCGCATCGGCGCCGTGAGGTTTGATCATGTTGGTGTCCTGTTACGCCGCGTCGTCAGCGCGGGTGGTGAAGTCGGTGCGGATGATGCCGTTGTCGATCAGGTAGCTGACGATCAGCTGCACTTCGTCCTCGATCGTCATCTCGGCGGTCTTCAGGTGAATTTCCGGTTTCATCGGTGCCTCGTACGGATCGTCGATGCCGGTAAAATTCTTGATCTCGCCTGCACGAGCTTTCTTGTACAAGCCCTTCGGGTCACGTCGTTCCGCTTCTTCCAGCGGGCAATCGACGAACACTTCGACGAAGATGAGTCCGGCTTGCTCGTGCAGTTCGCGGACCTCGTCGCGATCACCGCGGTACGGGCTGATGAAGCTCGACAGGCTGATCGCACCGGCATCGCCGAACAGTTTGGCCACCTCGCCGATGCGACGGATGTTTTCCTTGCGATCGGCCTCCGAGAAACCGAGGTTCTTGTTGATGCCCAGGCGCACATTGTCGCCATCCAGTCGGTACGACAATTTGCCGAGACCGTAGAGCGCGCGTTCGAGCGCGACGGCCACGGTACTCTTGCCGCTGCCGGACAGCCCGGTGAACCAGATGGTGGCACCCTGCTGGCGCAGCAGGACGTTGCGGTCTTCCCGGCTGACGTCACCGTCGTGCCAGGTCACGTTGGTTGCTTTTTGCTCGGTCATTGTTGAGTCCCTCGTTTCTATTACTGAGCGGCGTTCGCCGCATCCCTATTCAAATTCATTATTCGCCGCGACGTTCCCGCAGACCGTTCAGCAGCATGTCGACGCAGCGATTGGCGACGGAAAAAACGTCCATTTCCGCATCACGCACGATCAGGTCGCCCCACGCATTGCACAGACCGATAACCGTCTGCGCCGCGAAGTGCGGGTCGACGCCCGGTCGCAGGGAGCCGCTGTCGAGCCCGTGCTGAAACATCGCTTCCAGCAATTGTCGATAGCGACTACCCAGCGCTTTCAGCTCCTGCCGCTTCTCGGTCGGCAGGTACAGCCGCTCGTCGTTGTGCACCTTCAGCGCTTCGTTCTTCTCGCGATAGCTCGACAGGTGCGCCGTGATCGCCGCAACCAGCTTCGCTTCGAAGGGCTGGTCGGTGCCGGCGATCGTCTCCATGCGCGACACGTAGTCGCGGATGCCGAGCAGGCACACGCTTTCCAGTGCGTCTTCTTTGGATCGAAAGTAGTGGTACAGGCTGCCTTGCTTGATACCGAGCTGCTCCGCGATATCCGTCGTGCTCGCGCCGTGGTAACCCTTTTCGGCGAACACAGCGGCAGCGGCCAGCACGGCCTGATTCTGTCGTTCAGCAGCTTTGGCGGTCATGGATGCAACCTCTGCGAGAATTCTATAGATCTATAGAAATATTTTCAATGGTTCAGTAAAAGTATTTAAAAACAATAATATAAAATCAATCATGGGCTTTAGATCTATATTTTTTCAATTCCGGTTTGGACATCGTGCACAAGCCCTTGGCTTTATGTATCGGTAGCGGGATCGTCCAGCGTCAATCCAATCGGGCGCACCGCGTTGCCTGAGCCGTGCTCCGGTGCGTTCATTCACCTGAGGCCGTTTTTCGAAAGGAGCCCTCGACCGTTCATCGTCCTCGTCGAGTTTTTTTACATTCAGGAATCTGGACCTTACTGGATATTCCTTAAGGCATTGTTTTTTATCAGTAAAAAATTAGTGGCATGACACTTGCTTCTGTCTTCCAACATCGACCACTAACCCGCGAATTCGGCTAATACGGAGTTGCCTGACCAATGAAAGCAAAACTGTTCGTTCAAACAGCTATTGCCTCAACACTGATGTGTTTCGGAACCGCCAATGCGGACATCATTACACTGAACGACCGCACGACGTTCACCAGCGGTGGCACAAACTCATCAACCGATTACGTCAGCCACGGTTGCGGTGACGTCAACAAACTGCAGAGCAAGAACTGTGACAACAATACGCGCGACTACGTTACGTGGGAGCACGTTTTCGACTTCGTTCCAGCGGTCGACGAGATCCTCTCTGCGATATTGCGGATCACGATCATTGACGATTCTTTCTTCGACTCCCGCGAGTATGCGTTCGTCGTGAACGAAACCGGCGGCACCTGGCTTGGTGAAGTCGATTTTGGACGTTACTCCGCACAAGTCGGCGTTGAAGATCTGTACGACGGGGTTTTCCGAACTACGCTCTACACCGCTGGCGGTGACTTCTACGTCCACGCGTCCAACCTGCGAATCCGCTACCGGTCGGTTTCAGTGCCTGAACCTGGCACATTGGCACTGCTCGGGATAGGACTGGCCGGCATGGGTTTGGTGGCACGACGACGCAAAATCGTCGCCTGACTGAGTCAGCTCAGAATGCAGAGAAAGCCCCGATCATCGGGGCTTTTTTTTGGCCGACGGTTTCGCCAGGCAAGCATTTGCTTCTGTCTGGATGCGTATACGCGTGCGGATCAACTTGTCTCGGCTGGTTAATGATCATTGGCTTTGCGACTATGTTCGCCTGCAGGATTTCAAGAGCTCTGTGCAAGTGATACCCCGAATCGCCGTCGCGCCGATGATGGA
>JBCCNM010000069.1:0-17345 GCA_039025835.1 Pseudomonadota bacterium
AGGTTGCCGCAGGTGTCATCAAACACGGCCATCTTTGCGCCGCCTGCCTTGATGGGCGGTTGCGTGAAACTGACGCCTTTGGCTTCGAGTCTCCGGACCTCGGCTTCGATGTCGTCAACGCTGAATGCGGTGAAAGGGATTCCGTCCGTCATCAATGCGGTCTGGAACGCTTGTGTTGCCGGATGCTCGTTTGGCTCCAGTGCAAGCTCCACGCCGTCCCGCTCATCCGGGGACACCACGGTGATCCATCGATGCGCACCGAGCGGGATGTCGTGTTTGACCGTGAAGCCCAGTGTATTGGTGTAGAAATCCAGCGCCTTGTCCTGGTCGTCGACCGCGACGCTCTTGATGTACATCTTCATTCCCGTTCTCCCTCAATATACGGTCCCAGCCAGCGATGCACCTGATTGGTCAGTGGTACCGCGGACAGCGAGTGCACCTTGGTGCGTCCGTTCCACTGCGTCTCTATCAGCCCGGCCTTTTCCAGGGTCGTCAGGTGTCGCGTGATCGCCTGCCGCGACAGCGTGATGCCGTGCTCCTCAATCAAGCGAGCACAGAGTTCAAACAGCGACTGATCGTTGCGTTGTCTGAGTTCGTCGAGAATCAGCAAACGTGTGTCATCACCGAGCGCGCGAAAGACGCGACTGACTTTTGCATTACCGGGCATGGCTGTGAATCATTATGCAACAAAAATGTTGCATGTCAATGACGGCTGCAGTTGTCGGCGCTGGCCCGGCCCGACGTCTGGCGGTTTCAGCCAACGCAGCGCGCCGGCGAGTCCGGATAGGTTTCTACCCCAGGCTTGACTGGGCGCTGAGTGCCGTATGTCTGACCGGGCTTGCAAATCGATGTACCACGTTGTACCATGCGTACCAATGGTACATATGGTTAGGACAATCCATGCAGATCACCGTTGACCTGAACGGCGCTGAGCCACCGTTTGCACAACTGATCAGCCAGATCCGCAACGCCGTGCAATCCGGCGTGCTGTCGCCTGGCGATCCCCTGCCTTCCATCCGGCAGCTCGCAACGGACCTCGAGCTCAACAACAAGACCGTGGCCAAGGCATACCGGCTGCTAGAGCGCGACAGCATTGTTGAATCGAGAGGTTATCGCGGCACTTACGTGCACAGCGATGCCCGGGCGAACAGCGAGATCGATCTGAATGCGTGGGTCGCGGAGCAACTGGCGGAGACGGTCGCACGACTGCGGCAGGCCGGTGCAACCGACGCCGAGATCCGCAGTGGCCTGGCCGTGGTTATGAATGAACGTAATACCCTGGGAGAGTCGTAATGCCGACCTGGACTGAAAACCTGTTTTACCCCTTATTCGCCGCGCAGATTGTGCTGCTGTCGATTTACCTGCCGAGCAAGATGAACAAGCTGATGTCTGCCGCGCTCGAGAAATATCCGCCGGCGCAGTACCCGAAGCTTTACCCGCAGACGATCGACAAGTACCTCATCGGCCAATGGAAGTACCGCATGTTCAACTATGCCATCGCCGCAATCGGGTTCATTCTCTTAGGTCTGCTGTTGTTCGTGGTCGATCACGCGAGCTTTGCGGACGACGGCTACATTTCGGAAGCCTGGCCGGCCTTTTACGGCATGCTGCAGTTCTTGCCGCTGATCGTGCTCGAAATCTCTGCCTCCGGGCAGATGAAACTCATGCGAGACAACAATACGTCGACGACACGCAGTGCTGACCTGACGCCGCGACGTTTGTTTGACTATGTACCATCCGCGCTCGTCGCCGCTGCTGTCGTCGCGGCGCTGGCGGCAGCCTTGTTCGAGATGGCGATCCACGACTTTGTCTGGTCATCGGACCGCGCGGCTCGACTGGCCATTCTTGTCGTCGTCAATGCGTTCTTCCTGGTCATCGCTTACAACCTGCTCAAGGGTCGCAAGCCGGACCCCTACCAGTCGGCGGCAGACCGGGCGCGCCTCGTTAGCCGCAATCTGCGTTCGCTGTTGTTCACCAGTATTGCGATCAGTGCCTTCGCGGTCCTGCAGTCACTGGATTCGGTGTACGACATCGACTACCTCGATGCTGTGGTCATGAGTCTGTATCTGCAGGTCGTGGCGATTCTGTCTTTCGGTTACCTGCTGCAGCAGCAACTCTCCGACGATATCGATTTCGAGGTGTACCGCGACGCCAGCGCGTGATGAGAGGGTCCGGTTGATTTGCGGTTTCATCGATCGGTTGACTGACATAGTCTGCGTGTTTTGCCCCACACGCAGACACCGTGAATATCCTGCTCATCGTCGAAATCCTCGGTACGGCCGCTTTCGCGGTTTCCGGCGCGCTGGCCGCCTCGCGCAAAAACATGGACCTGTTCGGATTCTGCGTGCTGGCACTGATTCCAGCGGTGGGCGGCGGCACGCTTCGCGATCTTATTCTCGATCGCAGTCCGGTTTTCTGGGTGGAGAGTCCCTGGTATGTCGGAATCGCGGTTGTCGCATCGCTTGCCGTATTCTTCCGTACCTTCAAACCGGGCGGTCGGATGCGATTACTGATCTGGGCGGACGCCGTGGGTCTGGCGCTGTTTGCAACTCTTGGAACGGAGATCAGTCTCGCAGCCGGGACCGGTCCGATTGTCGCCGTCATGCTGGGCGTGATCACCGGTGTGGCGGGCGGCATGGTTCGCGACGTGATTTGCAACGAGATACCGCTGGTGCTGACCGGCGACATCTACGCCACCGCCGCGTTTGTCGCGGGCACGGCTTTCGTGCTTGCGGATCTGGCCGGCTTGAGTCGCGATCCGAGCCTGGTGGTCGCAGTGATTGCCGGCTTCGCGGTTCGCGCCGCCGGCATCCAGTTCCGCTGGTCACTGCCTACGTTTAACGACCGCTGACAACCCAGCTGTCAGGCCTGTAGCTGGTCGCCTATCGGCATCCTGTACACGCGCTTGCCGGTCGCATCGGCCAGCGCCGCGGCCAATGCCGCAGCAAACGGCGGCGTACCGGGTTCACCGACGCCTGACGGCGGATTGGCCGACGGCAGGATGTGCACATCGATGTCCGGCATTTCGTTGATGCGCAGTGGCCGGTACCGATCGAAGTTTGCCTGGTCGACGCCGCCATCGGTGATGGTAATTTCTTCACGCAGCGCGGCGGACAGACCGTAGCCTATGCCGCCTTCCATTTGCGCTTTCACCACATCCGGCGTCACAGCGATGCCGCAGTCGACGGCGCAGGTCACCTTGTCAACCGAGAAGTTGCCCTGCTGATCGACGCTGACGTCAACAATCTCTGCCACGACCGAGCCAAAGGACTCCAGCACGGCAATCCCGCGGCCGCGTCCCTCACCGGGGTTCTCACCCCAGCCGGCTTTGCTGGCGGCCAGATTCAGGACTGCCGTATGCCTCGGGTGGTCCTTGAGCAACGCCAGCCGATACTCCAGCGGGTCCCTGCCGCTTTCTCTCGCAAGCTCATCAAAGAAGGCCTCGGTTACATAGCCGTTTTGCGTGTTACCAACGGCTCGCCACCACAACACCGGTACGCTCGTATCCATGTCGTTCAGGCGCACGTGCACGTTCGGAATGGCGTAGGGCAAGTTACTGGCCCCCTCCACGGACGATGCGTCGATGCCGTTTTGAATCATGCCGGCAAACGGTGTGCCGGCGAGGATGGACTGGATCGCAATGCGGTGCCGCCACGCTGTGATGTTGCCGTCCGTGTCGAGCGCCCCTTCAAGGATGTGTGAGCTCATCGGGCGGTAGTAGCCCGCTCGCATGTCATCCTCGCGAGTCCACTGCAGTTTGATCGGTGCTCGTCCGTCGATAGCTTTCGCAATCGACGCGGCCTCCGCGACGTAGTCACTGTTAGGCACCGCGCGGCGTCCGAAACTGCCTCCGGCAAACTGCGTGTGGATCTGCACCGATGACGGATCGACCTCCAGGATACCGGCGGCGATCTGCTGGTCGACGGTCTGCAGCTGCGATCCGGTCCAGATTTCCGCCGCATCGCCGCGGTACTCGATAACGCAGTCCATGGTTTCCATCGTCGCGTGTGCGAGATAAGGCACGCGAAATTCTCGCTGGATGACCTTGTCGGCTGCTGCGAAAGCTGCATCAACGTCACCGTCACTGCGCGCCACCTTGCCGTCAGGTGAAGCAAGTGCCGCATCGTACTCGGCGAACAGCTCATCACTGCCGCGCCTGTCGACGCCACTCTCGTCCCACTCGACGGTCAGTGCGTCACGGCCCTTCTTCGCCGACCAGAAATTGTCCGCGATAACGGCGATGCCCTGCGGAATCTGCACCACCTGTTCCACGCCCGCAACGTCAAGTGCCGCTGCTGCGTCAAACGAGCTGACGCTGGCACCAAAGCGCGGGGGGTGGGCGACGACGGCGATCAGCATGCCCGGTCGATCGATGTCCAGTGTGAAGGTCGCACTGCCGTCGGTTTTGGCATTGGAATCGAGTCGCGGCAAGTGCGTGCCGATCAGCGTGAACTCGGACGGATCCTTGAGGACCGGTTCCGCCGGCGGCGCAATCGCTGCAGCGTCAGCTGCCAGCTCACCGAAGCTCGCGCGGCTTTCGCCGTGGCTGACAACGCCGTTTGCAATATGAATGTCGGCCGCATCGACGCCCCAGCGAGCGGCTGCTGCTCCGACGAGCATAGCGCGCGCGCCGGCGGCTGCGTTACGCAGCTGCATCCAGCTGTTGGCCATGCCAGTGGACCCGCCGGTGCCCATGACACCGAAGAACAGGTTTTTGTAGACCTCTGTGTTAGCCGGCGCAAATTCGGCTCGCATCTGCGACCAGTCGGCATCGAGCTCTTCGGCAACCACAGCCGGCAGGCCGGTTGTTGAGCCCTGCCCCTTGTCGAGGTGCTTGACGATCACGGTAACGGTGTTGTCGCTGTTGATGCGGACGAACGGTCCAAGGTCGACCGTGCTGACTGTCGATCGCATTCCAGAGGATGTCTTCTCAACGGCATCGGTGGATTCCGAGCAGCCGACCATGAAACCCGCCCCGGACAGACCAACGACTTTCAGGAAGCTGCGACGGTTCATCGGTGGTGCCGGCAGTTTGATTTTTCCAAACATCGCTACGCCTCCAGCTTGTCGGCCGCAAGATGAATCGCAGCGCGGATCCGTTTATAGGTCGCGCAGCGACACAGGTTGCCGCTCATCGCGTTGTCGATATCGTCGTCGCTGGGCGACGGATTCTGTTCGAGCAGTGCGGTCGCACTCATGATCTGGCCAGACTGACAGTAGCCACACTGCACAACGTCGAGCTCACGCCACGCGTCGCGGATCGCAAGCGCCGCGTCTGATTCCACGCCTTCGACCGTAGTGATCGTCTGCTCGCCGACTGCGGATACCGGCATAACGCAGGATCGGATCGGCTGGCCGCTCAGGTGCACGGTGCAAGCGCCGCACTGCGCGATGCCACAGCCAAATTTCGGGCCGGTGTGGCCCACGTCTTCGCGAAGTACCCAGAGCAGCGGTTTGTCAGCAGGGACATCCACCGTCACGGTCTCGCCGTTAACATTTAGTTTGAACGCCATAGAACACCCGGTTTGCTTGTGATTAACTGGACCCATGGCCTGAATCGGCCCCACGCCAACCACTATACCCGACCGGTGTTCAAGGTGGACTCAAATCGGCCAATCGAAGAACACCCCAGCGCTCAAGGTTTACGCATGAATAAACTGGATCGACTGAAAACCATGACCGATGTCGTTGCTGACTCCGGCGACATCGATGCGATCGCTGCGCATAGGCCATTGGACGCCACGACCAATCCGTCGTTGCTGCTCAAGGCCGCCGCGATCCCGCGATACGCATCGGTGATCGATCAGGTCTGTCAGTGGGCACTGGCGCAGCCGGTCGACGATGCACAACGCCTGGACCTGCTGGCCGATCGTTTCGCCGTCGCGGTGGGCAACGAAATTCTCGACATCATTCCCGGACGCATTTCGACCGAGGTTGATGCGCGCCTGTCGTTCGAGCGCGACGCAAGCGTCGAACGAGCGCTGCGGCTGGTGGCGTTCTATGAAGAGCAGGGCCGATCGCGCGATCGTCTGCTGATCAAGCTGGCATCCACCTGGGAAGGGATCGAGGCGGCGCGAATCCTCGAGAAGCAGGGTATCCAGTGCAACCTGACGCTGTTGTTCAGTGACGTGCAGGCCGTAGCGGCCGCAGAAGCGGGTGCCTTCCTGATTTCGCCGTTTGTCGGCCGCATTCTTGACTGGCACAAGGCTCAGGAACCGGAGCGCGTGTTTACCTCGGAAGACGACCCCGGCGTGCAGTCGGTGCGGACCATCTATCGTCTGTTCAAGCATCGCGGCTACTCGACTGTCGTTATGGGTGCGAGTTTTCGCAATGCGGGCGAGATCGAGGCGCTGGCCGGCTGCGATCGACTGACCATCAGTCCGCAGCTGCTGCAGGAGCTGGCGTCGCACACCGGTGATCTGCCGCGCAAGCTTTCTGCCGACGATGCGCCACCCGAACAGCAGGCGAGTTTCCGCGACGAAGCGGATTTTCGTTTCCAGCTGAACGCCAACGCGATGGCCACCGAAAAGCTCGCAGAAGGCATTCGCGGTTTCGTGGCTGATCAGCTCAAGCTCGAAGCGCTGCTGAGCGAGCGTCTGGCCGCATTGAGGGCAGCCTAAAGTCCCGACAACGGGTTAGACTGACCGCGAAAGGGGGGAGAGCCTTTTGGGGAATTCGACACTCAGCGGCATCGATTGGGCGGTGATTGGCCTGTACTTCAGCATCTTGCTGGTGCTGGTGATCGCGGTCACGCGGCGCAACCAGACGACAACCGACTACTTTCTTGCCGGGCGCAATGTCGGCTTCTTTGCCATCGGCGCATCGATCTTCGCGTCAAACATTGGCTCGGAACATATTGTCGGCCTGGCGGGGCAGGGGGCCACCACCGGACTCGCAATGGCGCATTACGAGCTGCACGCGTGGATCGTCGTCCTGCTCGCCTGGGTGTTTGTGCCGTTCTATTACCAGTCCGCTGTGTTCACGATGCCCGAATTTCTCGAGAAGCGCTTCGGTCCCAGGCCACGCTGGATACTGTCGCTGGTTTCGCTGGCGACTTACGTGCTGACCAAGGTCTCGGTAACCGTCTACGCCGGCGCTGTGGTGTTTCGCACTCTGCTGCCGGACACTTTCGGTAGCCCCGAAAACGCTTTCTGGGTGGGTGCGATCTCCACGGTCATTTTGACCGGCCTGTATACCGTGGCCGGCGGCTTTCGTGCGGTTTTGTTTACCGACTCGGTGCAGGCGATCATCCTGTTGCTCGGTTCCGCCGCTATCACCTGGATTGGCCTGGGCCAGCTCGGTGGCTGGGGGGAATTGCAGGCTTTTGCCGCGACGAGCGTCGCGGATTATGCATTATGGCGTCCGCTGTCCGATCCGGATTTCCCGTGGCTCGGCATTCTGATCGCGTCGCCGATTGTCGGCATCTGGTACTGGTGCACCGACCAGTACATCGTGCAGCGCACGCTTGCGGCGAAGGATCTGCGTGCCGCCCGGCGCGGTGCTCTATTCGGCGCGTTTTTGAAAATCTGGCCGGTGATGATCTTCCTCGTGCCGGGTCTGATCGGCGCTGCCCTGCACAGCAAGGGCCTCCTGCAAATCCCGACAGCCGTTGATGGTGGTTTCGTTGGTGACCAGGTGTTCCCGACGATGGTTGTCAGCCTGTTGCCGGAAGGCCTGCGCGGCCTCGTGGTTGCCGGGCTGCTCGCGGCGCTGATGAGTTCCCTGTCGTCGCTGTTCAATTCCACAGCGACGCTGTTCACCGTCGACATTTACGACAAGCTGAAACCCGGTGCCTCCGAGCGCCAGCTCGTTACGGTGGGTCGGCTTGCGACCGGCGTCGTGATTCTGCTTGGACTGGCCTGGATACCGGTTATGCCTGCAATCTCCGACGGTGGCCTGTATCAATACCTGCAAAATGTACAGGGCTACCTCGCGCCACCGATTACCGCCGTGTTCCTGCTAGCGATCTTCAACGAGCGTATGAACGCACGAGGCGCAGTCTGGGGGTTGGGCCTCGGCTTTGTACTGGGCATGTTGAAACTGGTGTTGCAGGGCCTGGATGGCAATGGCACCGACCTCGGCGTGCTTTCCGCCGTCGCCGGTCTGAATTTCCTGTATTTCTCCGGCGTGCTGTTCGTCATCAGCATAACGACGATTCTGCTGGCGTCGTACAGCGCACCGCCCGAGGATGCATCCCGAATTCGGGGGCTCACCTTCCGCTCGATCGATCGCGCTGCGGTCCGGGCGAGCTGGAACCGCAACGACGTGATCGCGACGGTGGTCATTGCCGGCCTGATCCTTACTGTGTACCTGTACTTCTCGTTCTGGATCTAGCGCCATTGCTGCCGGTCCGGGGTGGCACTACACTGAACTGCCGCAGCGCATCCGGCCCAGCATGACCGACGTCCGACCCGTTCACGGTGTCGCTGAACACCCCGAAGACCAGCTTGGTTTCCTGCTCGATGAAGTCGACGCGGGCCGGCGCTGCGCGCTGGTGACCATCGTCGATATCGTCGAGCGCGCTTCACGCAATATCGGTACGCAAATGGTGGTGCTCGACGACGGCCGTTACGCCGGCTCCGTATCCAGCGGCTGCATCGACGGGAGTGTTGCCACTATGGCTCTCGATGCGCTCAACACGCGGGAGGCTCGCCGGGTTCGCCTGGGTGCCGGCTCGAGTTTTATCGACCTCAAGCTTCCTTGCGGCGGCGGTGTCGACCTGCTGATCCAGCCGGATCCGCAGATATCAACTCTGCGCGGCGTGGTCGAGGCCTTGCGGGATCGCCGGCCGGCCGCGCTCACGCTGGATGATTTTACGGTGAACTACCATCCCAAACCTCGCCTGATCCTGGTCGGCCGCGGTTCGGAGCTGACCGTGTTCACGCGACTTGGGGTATCCAGCGGTTATGATGTGCACGCGTTCAGTCCCGATGAGATCGATGTGGACACCTGTCGTGTATTCGGCGCATTCGCCCTCCGCTTAGCCTCATCGTCAGAATCTCCGTCACTGCAGGCGGATGCGTGGACGGCGATCGTGACGCTGTTTCACGATCACGACTGGGAGCCTGCCGTACTCCGCTCGGCACTGGCAACCGAGGCGTTCTACATCGGCGCGCTGGGCAGCGCCAGGACCCACGAGCAACGGCTGGCAACTTTGGCCGAACTGGGGGTGGCTGATGGCGAGCGCATCCGCGGGCCGATCGGCCTGGTGCCGTCGATGCGCAATGCGACGATGCTCGCGATATCGACACTGGCTGAAATCGTCGAGCACTTCAATCGACAGCACCCGACGCCTGTTGCCAAGCCGTCTCAAGCGTAACGCTTGTTCATCCGGCGGATTGCGATTGTGCCGATGACGGCCGGCAGCACCCAGGGAATCACCTGCCACTGACCGGTCAGGATCTCGTTCAGGAAGCGGGCACCGCCGAACGCAAAAAACGCGGTGTGTGCGCCGATGCCGCTCGCGATCATTGCGTCAAGATGCATGCGCATCCGGTCCTTCGCGTCGGGTTTGGCCACACGGCTGTCACGGTACATGCCCCATGCGGCGCTCAGGCTGATGCCGGCGAAAATGATCAGCAGGATTTGGCCCTTCATCAACCCCAGTGCGCCGACCGGCAGCGCCAGTCCGCCCAGCATGAAGGTCACCGCGAGATTGGCTGGCTTGCGAAGCTGGTTTGGGTTCTGTCGGGTCTTTCACGACTCGGTGCCGTGTCGCAGTGTCGAAAAAACCAGCACGGCCAGCATCAGTAGAAACAGGCTGAACATGCGGTAGTTCAACGCTCGTCGTTCGAAATCCTCGGGCGTGAACTCCACACCCGGATGCCGGATCCCGATCGGGTCGACCAGGATCATGATCGACGAGACTGCGGCACTGATGACAACCACCATCATGACGCGCACGTAAAAGCGGCCAGCCAGTTTGTGCGCCCGGGAGCCTTTTCGGGTTGCCGCCGGAATCCAGAACAGCAGCAGTGCGACGGTGCCGAATGCGATATGCAGGATTACGAGCAGGTTGTGCAGGTCAGTCATTGAAGTTCCTCCAGTGTTGCTGCACAGGCTACGGAGATCACGGCTCCTGCAGCAGTGCCGTTGGTCAGGACCTAAAACCGTGACTTTCGGCCTATAGCCAAGCCCGGGCCGCGCAGTGACAATGTCGGAATGAAGAAAAAAGACATCAATGATGTCCTGCAGCGTGCCGCGGGTATCGTGACCTGGGCTGTCGTCATCGGCATCAGCGCGTGGCTGCTGGTGTCCAACGATGCAACCCGCTACCTGCCTGGTTTTTCGGCCCTTGCCACACTGAATCTCGTGGGCATGTGGGTGGCAACAACCTCGGGTGAGCGGCGCGGGCGGGCGATCACGGCGTCCATGGTGCAACTCGCAACGGCTCTGGCGCTCGGCTGGTGGCTGGAGTTCGACTTCCTGCCGATACTGACGATTGTCTGGATCGCGGTGGCGGCCTTCTGTCTCAGCCGCACGCAAATCCTGTGGATGTTTGCCGGCGTGCTGGTGGCCTGGTACCTGATCATGCGATTCGGCTGGGGGGACAGCAGTGCCCTGTTCAGCGTAACGCTGTTCGGGACATTTCACCTGTTTGCGCTGCTGACGGCACAAAACATTCAGCAAGCCGAGGCAGCGCGCGACCGTGCCGAGACCCTGAATCGCGAACTGCTGGCTACCCAGCACCTGCTGTCGGAGGCCTCCCGGCAGGGAGAGCGGACCCGGATCGCCCGCGATCTGCACGATCTCCTGGGACATCACCTCACGGCGCTGACGATCAACCTGCAGATCGCGGAGCGCTTAAGCGACGGCGAGGCGCGCGACAAAGTGGCGGAGGCGAGGGCGCTGGCGAGACTGCTGCTCAGCGACGTGCGCGATGCGGTCGATACCATGCGTGACGAGGGTGGTGTGGATTTTGCGCAGGCGATCCGCGTGCTGGCTGACAATGCGCCGGGTCTCGATGTGTCCGTGGAGATCGAACAGGGTCTCGGCATCGACAACGTGGAGATTGCCCAGGCTGTGGTTCGACTGGTTCAGGAAGCGATCACCAACACACTGCGTCACGCACGAGCAACCGCGTGCTGGGTGCGCATCTGGCGCGAGGACGACTCCCTGCGTGTCGAGGTGCGCGACAACGGCACGGCGGTCGCCGGAGTCTCCGAAGGTAACGGCATCCGCGGTATGCGCGAACGTCTTGCCGCCGTGCACGGCAGCCTTGAAATAGACCAACTCGACCGGGCGCTGAGAATCAACGCGCAGATCCCGCTGGCCGGCTGATGGCGATTCGCATTGGCCTTATCGACGACCAGATGCTGGTCCGCCAGGGTATTCGCGGCTTGCTCGAACTGTCCGACAAGGTGGAGGTCGTCGCCGAGGGTTCTGACGGCGATGAAGCGGTGGCGCTGGCGCGAGACGCGGATCCGGAACTGATCCTGATGGACATGCGGATGCCGCGAATGAGCGGTGCTGATGCGATTACCGCGCTCGGTGAGGCCGGCTTGCGTATTCCCGTCATCATCCTGACCACGTTTGACGACCACGAACAGGTGCTCACCGCCATTCGGGCCGGCGCCAAGGGTTACCTGCTAAAGGATGTGTCGCTCGAGAGCCTGGTTGACGCGATCGAATCGGTCGCTGCCGGAGAGACGATGATTCAGCCGAGTATCACCGAAAACCTGCTGCGCGGAATCCCGGCGCAGCCCGGTGGAGACGTTGCGCCGATCGAGGCGCTGACGCGCCGGGAAACGGAGGTGATCCGTTTGATGGCGGGCGGCTACAGCAACCGCGAAATTGCCCAGGCCCTGTCCAAATCCGAGGGCACAATCAAGAACCACGTGTCCAACATTCTGGCCAAGCTGGGTGCCCGGGACCGCACCCGGGCGGTGCTCAAGGCGATCGAGCAGGGAATGATCTAATAAGTGCTTGCAAATAATAATCATTCTCATTACCATTCAAATCGCCGGGTACGCACCCCCCGTGCTTCCGGCAGCCGAGGGATCGGTTTGCTCCAGCGCCGGAAGGGTTGAAACTCTGCTCCTTCCCTTCCGGCGCATTTAAACCGAGGGATGGGAAATCATGATTGTCGCTGCTCTCGCAGTTTTCTTGCTTCTGGTCGTCGCCGCTGTGTGGCTGGCGCGCCATCAATTCACGTTCATTTCCTTCGCCTGCGCGCTGCTCGCAGCGGTTCCGTTGCTATTTGCAGCCGACATGACGGGCACGGCCTTCGCCTGGATTGCCATCGTCGGTCCGATCGTCGCCCTCGGCATCATCCTTGACAGCGGTCGTCGCTTTACATAAGCCACGAACTCGGGGCTTTATCAGACGTTGCTCAGGCAGTCGTCCGCGATAAATCACCCGCAGTCTTTGCGCCAGCGATTACAGTCACGGTCTGCTGACCGACGACCGGACTGAACCATGGAATTTCTGTTTGTAGTCATCCTTGCGATGTTGCTGGGCGGCCCCGTTGCGGCGATCTTCGCCTTCATGCGGGCCGGCAAGCTGTCGAAGGACGTGGACGTGCTCCGAGCGCGACTGCGCGTCGTGGAATCTGCGCTTGAACGACAGAAGCGCGACGCGGACACGGTGAAAGCAACTGTGGCGGAGCCGGAATCGCACGACACGATCGAAAAACCGGAATCGCGCGCCGAGGCTGAGGCCCCGGCGGTCGCGAGGGTCGTGGACGAACCGCTGCCGACACCCCGGGCGCGAAAACCTATCCCTTCGCCTGCGGAGGATTACGAGCCGGCGGCGATGGATAACGATCCGTCGCCGCTGGAGACATTCATTCAGTCGGCGGGGCGCAACTGGATGATCTGGCTCGGTGGCGTCTGCGTCACGCTGGCCGGGGTTTTCCTTGTGCACTATTCGATCGAGCGCGGCCTGCTCGGTCCGGTGGCGCGTATCGTCGCCGGGCTGATGCTCGGCAGCGGCCTGCATGCTGTTGCCGAGTGGCTGCGGCGTCGGGTCGGAGAGACGCATCCCTCGTTTTCAGCGTTGGCAGGTGCCGGCAGTATCACGCTGTACGCCAGCGTCTTCGCCGCAATGCGCTTGTATGACCTTATCGAGCCCGGCACCGCATTCGTGGCGATGGCGGTAATCGCGATGGCGACCATCGCCATGGCCTATGTGCACGGACCGCTGCTCGCCGCGTTCGGCATCCTCGGCGCCTATCTTGTGCCGGTTCTGGTCGACTCGGACAGCGGCAGCATGACGGTTGCTCTGATCTACATCCTGATTGTCAGTGCATCCGCGCTGCTCCTGATGCGTTACGTGTATCGCCGCTGGTTGTGGATGGGGGTACTGACAGGCACCGCCGCGTGGTGGTTGATGTCGCTCGGAGGCGGTGATGCCGACGGTTTCCGCGTTATTTACCTTAGCGTGTTTGCGTGGGCGCTGTACGCCGTGCCGGCGTTTGACTGGACGCTAATAACGCGCAGCACGCTGACCGGCGCGCTGAATCGCCAGACACTGAGCCGCGTCGATGAACCCGCACGATTCCTGCCGATCGTTATGTTTGTGCTGGCCCTGCTAACGGCGCTCAGTATCCTTGATGCGGCCGACTTTGCATCGCCGTGGGCACTCGGGTTGCCGTTTTCCGTACTCAGTCTGTGGCTGGCGCGGCAGCGCGAGGAACTGTTCTGGCTGCCTTGGTTAAACCTGCTGGCGCAGTCCGCGGCGTGGATCCTTGCGGCGAGTTCGTTGGCTGAGACGGGGCTCAGAATCGAGCCACTGACCGATGTCGAGCGACCCGTTTTCCTGCTGTACCTGGCGATCAACGCAGCGATCGTTTCCGGTCTGTCATTGCTGTCGCGCTCCAACAGCCGCTTCAATGCCTGGCCGACGTCGCTGCTCGCCCTGAGCCCCGTCGTGCACATGGCGCTGGCCTACCTGCTGACCGGGTACCCGTCGCCGAACGGCTGGTGGGCACTGCTGACCGCGACTGCGGCCGTGGCGTACCTCGCGCTGGCCACGGCAGGTATCCGGCGTTCGCGCAATGACTCGCTCGTCGCCTGGTTGTTTATCGCCGGACACGCGGCCTTGTCTCTCGCGGCGGCGCTGCTGCTGCGCGACGCAACGCTGACGCTGGCGCTCGCAGCACAGCTTGTGTCGCTGGCCTGGGTGATCGGCCATTTTCAACTGCCGCGACTTGGGTGGGTGTTCAAACTCGTTGTGCTTGCTGTCATCGCACGCCTGTCGCTGAATCCCTGGCTGTTCGACTACGCCCCTGACAGCCACTGGACGCTGTGGACATACGGTGGCTCGACGTTGTTTGCGATCGTTGCTACGCGTCTGCTGAGTGGCTTTCGCGATATCGGCCGCTGGGCGGAGGGTGCCGCACTGCATCTTTTCGTGCTGACGGCGTGGACGGAACTGCGTTATCAGCTCTATGACGGTGCGGTGTATGCGAGTGAATTCACTGCGCTGGAGGCCAGCCTGTCGATGCTGCTGTTCGGTGCGCTGTCGCTGGTCTACCACCATCGTGGCACGAACAGTGATGACACGATCAGCTATCTGTACCGGCTGTTTTCGGTCGTGCTGCTTGCCGCCGCGCTGATCAACTATGCCGTGTTGTTCCTGAATCTGCTCGGCGGTACCAGCTGGCTGTCCGATGCCGTGTCGTCGACTCCGGTATTTAACCTGTTGCTTGTCGCGTTCGGTACGCCCGTGTTGCTGGGCATGCTGGTGTCGCGTTTTCACCGTTCTTCCTTGCAGTCATGGGCGCTTGGCTTTAGCGTCGTGGCCGGCTTCGTGTTTGTGTCGCTGCAGATTCGGCACCTGTGGTCCGGCTCGGCCGATCTGTATGTGCCGACCATGACGTCCGGGGAGCTGTACACCTATTCCGCGGTCTGGCTGCTGCTCGCCGTTGCCGCGATGCTGGCAGGACTCTGGCGCTATGGGACTACCGTATACCGTTGCGGTCTCGTGCTACTGGCGGTCGTGATCGGCAAACTGTTCCTGATCGATATGTCGGATCTCGAGGGGTTGCTGCGTGTCGCGTCCTTCCTTGGGCTTGGCGTAAGTCTTCTCGGTATCTCTTTTCTGCACCAGCGGTTGCAGTCCTCTGCAGAGTTTTCGCCGAGCAGCGACGCCGGCGGGTAGTGCTGATTAATTCATCGACCGCGGGTCGTTACAGACCGGTATCACGGCAAATACCCTCCGAGTGTCCGACTGGCGCCGGAGACTCCCCAATCCTTCAAGAATCGGGGTCTTCGGGCGATAACCTGTTGACACATTCAGCAATCGATCGCCTGCGAAGCACAGCCTTATGAGTACTGACAGACTTACTGTCGTTGAGACAGCACTGCAACAGATCAACGAAATAGCAACCCTTCCGGAAATCGCGCGTGCCGTCATGGCGGCAGCAGACAATCCGGAGACGAGCGCTGATGACATCGAAAAGCTGGTCAGCAGCGATGCGGTACTCGCAGCGCGGGTGCTGAAGGTGGTCAACAGTTCGTTCTACGGCATGCCGGGTGAAGTCGGCTCTATCCACCAGGCGGTGGTGATGCTGGGCCTGAACGCGGTGAAGAACATCGCGATTGCCGCCAGCCTCGGTAAATTGTTCCGGGGCACGAGCATTCACGAGTCTTTCGATGCGCGCGAACTCTGGCAGCACAGCACGGCGGTCGCGTGCGCGTCGCGCATGCTGGCGAAACAGGTGGGTGTCGACCCGGAACAGGCGTTTCTGTGCGGGATGCTGCACAAGGTCGGCTTCGTTGTTGCGATGCAGTTCGCGCCGGAACAGCTGGGGCGGGTCATCGATCGCTTGTTTGAGCCGAGCGCACCGCCGCTGTTGTCGATAGAAGCGGAGTTGCTCGGCGCGACTCACGAAGAATTCGGTCGCGCTTTCTGCGCGCAGTGGCAATTCCCGAAAATTCTGCAGGAGGCGATCGGTTCGCACCACGATCCGAGCGGGCTCAGCGGCGAAACGCGAACGCTGGCGGCTATTATCTGCGTCTCCAACTTCCTGTCGGATGCCGCCGGTGTCGGCTTTATCGGCAGCAGCAGCGGCGAGATGCCGCCCCCCTCAATGCTTGAGGAACTGGGCGTCAGCGATGCCGACATCGAATTGATCGTCGCTGAGCTCCCGGCCGCCATCAAGCTTGCCGGTCACCTCGTCAGTTAAGCTCCGCGGTCTTCTTCGCCGGACCCTGGCGCTCCAGCACCATCGCTTCAAACTCCTCCGGCGGCAGCGGGCGGGAGAACAGGAAGCCCTGACCATAATTACATCCCATGCTCTGCAGCAGAGCGATGTGGTCCGGTGACTCGATACCCTCGCCGATGGTTTTCAGCGACAGGTGATCGGCCAGTGTCACGATCGACGACGTGATAGCGATCAGGTCGGTGTTTCCGCTGGCGCTGCGGATGAATGACCGGTCAATTTTCAATTCGTCGATCGGCAGCAGGTGCAGGCCGCTCAGCGACGAATGTCCGGTTCCGAAGTCGTCCATCATGACCCGGATGCCCTGGTCGCGAAGTTTTTGCAGTACGTCACCCACGTCGGCGCGGTTATCAACGACGGTCGTCTCGGTGACTTCAAGCTTGATGCTTGAGCGTGTCAGCTTGTAGCGATCCACCTGGCTGGTCACGTATTCCACGAAGCCCGGCATCAGGACCTGCGTTTTCGAGATATTCACGCTGATCGCGAAGTCCTCGCTGACCACACCTCGCCGGCGCCAGTCGGTGAGCTGTCGGCAGGCGGCCTCGAAGGCCCAGCCGCCGACAGCCACGATCTGGCTGGACTCCTCGGCGATCGGGATAAACATATCTGGCGGAATCGGGCCGCGTGTCGGGTGATGCCAGCGCAACAGCGCCTCGGCGGCCACGATGTTGCCGTTGTTCAGATCCAGAATCGACTGGTAGACCACGCTCAACTCGCCGTTGGCGGCTGCGCTCTGCAGATCCTCCTCCAGCGCCAGCTTGTCGAGTTGCTCGTTGAACATTTCGCTGTCGAACTCGACCACACAATTGCGGCCGCGGCGCTTGGCTTCATACATCGCGGCATCCGCGAAGCGCAGCAGTTCGGCGGGCCCGCCGTCGCTGGTCTCGTTGGTAACCAGGCCGATACTGGCTGTCGATACCAGTTTGTGGCCACGCACATCGTGCGATTTCGCGCAGGCTTTGAGCAGTTTGTCGGCCACGAGTTTCGCGGTGTCGGTATCCGGCAAGTCTTCCAGCAGGATGACGAATTCGTCGCCGCCGAAGCGTGCGGCCGTGTCGACGTCGCGCACGTTGGCGACCAGTCTTTGCGAAATACTGATCAGCAATTCGTCGCCGGCATCGTGGCCAAGAGAGTCGTTGACGGCCTTGAAGCGATCGAAATCGAAAAACAGAACCGCAAT
>JBCCNM010000070.1:0-17152 GCA_039025835.1 Pseudomonadota bacterium
GTTGCACACTTCGCTGAAGTCCTGAAAGGTCCCGTCGACAAGCTGCTGACGCAGCTTGATGAAGCGGGAATCAAGGTCAGCGGATCCGACGACACTATCAGCGAGGACGCAAAGCTCGAGCTGTTGACGCACCTGCGCAAGAGCCACGGCCAGACCGGTGAAGCCGGCGAGGTGGCGGCTCCGCGCAAGATCACGCTGAAACGCAAATCGCAGTCCGAACTGCGCCTGTCGGGCAACCAGGGCCGTTCCCGCACCGTCAACGTCGAGGTTCGCAAGAAGCGCACCTACATCAAGCGTGACGTGCTCGAGGAGCAGGCACAGAAAGAACAGGAAGAGCTGGATCGGCAGAAGCGCGAGGAAGAAGAGCGCGTGGCAGCCGCGAAAGCTGCAGAGCAGGCGGAAAAAGATCGCATCGAGGCCGAGCGTCTCGAGGCTGAGCGCCAGGAAGCCGAGCAGCGCCAGCGCGAGGAGCAGGAGCGCCAGAACGCCGAGGAAGTTGCTCGCCAGCAAGCGGAGGCGCGCGCCAAGGCTGAAGCAGAAGAGAAAACCCGCCTCGAGAAAGCCGAGCAGGACGCCCGCGATCGTCGCAACAAGGACAAGTCGAAGAAACCGTCCGATACCCGCTACGGTCGCAAGGAACTGCACGTTGCCGGCGACAAGAGTGGCCGCCGCAAGCGCAAGACGCCGACCCGGCGTCGTGCGGTGTCGCGCGGTGGCGATGGGCAGCACGGTTTTGAGCGCCCGACAGCCCCGGTTATCCGCGAAGTCGAGATTCCGGAGTCAATCGCGGTCTCTGAGCTGGCCCAGCGCATGGCCATCAAGGGCAACGAAGTCGTCAAGGTCCTTTTCAATATGGGTGCCATGGTGACCATCAATCAGGTGATCGACCAGGACACCGCGACACTGGTGGTTGAGGAGCTCGGTCACACACCGAAGCCGGTCGAAGCGACGGAAATGGACGAGCAGCTGCTCGCCGAAGAAAAAGTGGAAGGCGGCGAAAAGGCGCCACGCGCACCGGTCGTGACAATTATGGGTCACGTCGACCACGGCAAGACCTCGCTGCTCGACTACATTCGCACAACCAAGGTGGCCGCGGGCGAGGCCGGCGGCATCACCCAGCACATCGGTGCGTACTCCGTCGAGACGGACAAGGGCAAAGTGACGTTCCTCGATACCCCGGGCCACGCCGCCTTTACGGCAATGCGCGCCCGCGGTGCGCAGGCGACAGACATCGTGGTCCTGGTTGTCGCGGCGGACGACGGCGTTATGCCGCAGACCATCGAGGCCATCCAGCACGCCAAGGCGGCCGAAGTGCCGCTGGTCGTCGCCGTCAACAAGATAGATCGCGAAAACGCCGATCCCGAGCGCGTGCGCAATGAGCTCTCGCAGCACGAAGTGATTCCCGAGGACTGGGGTGGCGATCATCTGTTCGTGCATGTCTCTGCGCTGACCGGTCAGGGCGTTGACGACCTGCTTGATACCATCCTGCTGCAGTCCGAGGTGCTTGATCTGGAAGCGCCGATTGACGGTCCGGCCAGCGGTCTGGTTATCGAATCCAGCCTCGAAAAAGGCCGTGGCGCAGTGGCAACGTTGCTGGTGCAGTCCGGCACGCTGAAGCAGGGCGACATGATCATCGCCGGCGAGGAATACGGTCGAATTCGCAACATGTTTAATGAGACCCAGGCATCCATCAAGGAAGCCAGTCCGTCCAGCCCGGCAGTCGTGCTCGGCCTGTCAAAGACGCCGAGTGCCGGTGACGACTTCCTCGTCGTAAAGAACGAGCGCAAGGCGCGCGAAGTGGCCGAGTTCCGCCAAACCAAGACGCGCGATGCCAAACTGGCGCTGCAGCAGGCCTCGAAACTCGACAACATGTTCAGCCAGATGACGGACGGTGAGGTCAAGAACATCCCGGTCATCATCAAGTCCGACGTGCACGGCAGTGCCGAGGCGCTTCGCGACTCGCTGACCAAGCTGTCGACTGACGAGGTCAAGGTCAAGGTGCTGGGTTCGTCTGTTGGTGGGATCACCGAAACCGACGCCACGTTGGCGGCCGCATCCGGTGCCGTCATCATCGGTTTCAACGTGCGTGCGGACGCCTCTGCGCGTGCGGCGATCAAGGAGTCCGGTGTCGACGTGCGCTACTACAGCATCATCTACGAGGCCATTGACGACGTGAAGGCGGCAATGAGCGGCATGCTGTCGCCGGAGATTCGCGAGCAGATCGTGGGGCTCGCCGAGGTCAAGGAAGTGTTCTCGTCGCCGAAGTTCGGTGATATCGCCGGTTCGATCGTGACCGAGGGCTATGTGAAGCGCGACAACCCGATCCGTGTCCTGCGAGAAAACGTGGTGATCTACGAAGGTGAGCTGGAGTCGCTGCGCCGCTTCAAAGATGACGTTAACGAAGTCCGGTCCGGCACGGAATGCGGTATCGGCGTGAAGAACTACGCGGATGTGCGTGTCGGCGACCAGATCGAGTGCTTCGAGCGCGTCGAAGTCGCGAGAACGATCGACTAGCGCCGGTCACGGGACGATGCCGCGAGAATTCTCTCGAAATCAGCGCCTGGGCAACCAGATTCTGCGCAGCCTCAGTGAGTTGCTGCGCTATGAGAGCAAGGATCCGCGGTTGCAGGACGTGTCGCTGACGACGGTTGAGCTGTCGCGGGATCTCGGTGTTGCCAAGGTGTACTTCAGCCTGGTTGATCCTGAGGGTGACGTAGAAGCCGTGGAGAAGGGGCTGGCCAGCGCAGCAGGTTTCCTGCGTTCGAGGCTGGGCCGGGAGATTCAGGCCCGGCACATCCCGGAACTGCGTTTTACGCACGACGACAGCGCCGCACACAGCGTGCACATCAGCCAGCTCATCGATAACGCTGGCAACGACTGATATCGATGGGACGACGTGGCAAAAGCCGTCGGGAACGTGTCGACGGCATCTTGCTGTTGTCCAAGCCGCCTGGCTTGTCGTCCAACCAGGCGCTGCAGCGGATCAAGTATCGGCTGAATGCCGAGAAAGCTGGCCATACGGGCAGCCTCGATCCTGCGGCGACCGGACTGTTGCCGTTGTGTTTCGGCGAGGCGACCAAGGTCAGTGCGTACCTGCTGGACGCAGACAAGGTCTACCGGGTGGTCGCAAGGCTCGGTCGGCGCACCGACAGCGGTGACGCGACCGGGGCGTTTATCGCCGAAAGCAACGTCCCTGCCTTGAGTGAGGACGACTGGCGTGAGGTACTGAACGGTTTTCTGGGCGACACCACCCAGGTGCCACCGATGTACTCGGCGCTGAAGAAGGATGGAAAGCGTCTCTATGAGCTGGCGCGAAAAGGTGAAGAGGTGGAGCGCGAGCCACGCCCGGTGAACATCAGTCGCATCGAGCTGTTGGAATTCGCCGGTCGACGACTGGTGTTTCGTGTGTGCTGCTCGAAGGGTACGTATGTACGGACCCTGGTCGAGGATATCGCAGCCAAGGCCGGTACGCTGGCGTACACGCACAGCCTGCATCGCGAGGCGGTGGGTGCGTTCGAGGAATTACGGGCGGTCGACTGGGTGACGGCGAATACGCTGGAACCCGATGAGCTGAAGAGGCGGTTGTTGCCGCCGGATCAGGCGCTGGCCTTCATGCCTCGGCTGGATCTGACCGGTCGGGACAGCGAGCGGTTTGTATCCGGTCAGGCGGTGTCGGGCAGCACGACGCCGGGCTTTGTCCGGCTGTACAACGAGTCCGACGAGTTTTTGGGCGTCGGCGAATCGGATGCGACCGGTACGGTCGCGCCGAAGCGGGTTTTTCGGTTGTCGCCGGATTCGTCGGCACCGCTTTGAGCATTGCGGAAAATCCTCGCGGAATTTCCGGCAAATCGCTGTATTTGGACTATTAATGCCCTGAGTGTGGCGCTAGAATACCGCGCTCGAAAATCAGGGCGATGAGAACGAGAGTTACGGAGTTTATTAAACATGTCGCTGTCAAACGAACACAAGGCCAGCATTGTTGCTGAGTATGGACGCGGAGATGCCGATACCGGCTCGCCGGAGGTCCAGGTCGCACTGCTGTCTGCACGTATCACTGAGCTCACCGAGCACTTCAGTGAGCACAAGAAAGATCACCACAGCCGCCAGGGTCTTCTGCGACTGGTGAACAAGCGTCGCAAGCTGCTTGATTACCTGAAGTCGAGAGACAACGGCCGCTATCGCGAGCTGATCAAGCGGCTCGGACTGCGTCGCTAAACGCGAGCAATCTGTCATTGACTTAGACAAACACGGCGACATGGGGTCGCCGTGTTTTTTTGTTGTGTAGGAAAAGAGAAAAGTGAAATCAATCAAAAAGACGTTCCAGTACGGGGAGCATGAAGTCTCCATCGAGACCGGCGCCATTGCCCGCCAGGCAAGCGGTGCAGTTATCGTTAACATGGGAGACACCGTCGTCATGGTGACGGCAGTTGGCCGCAAGACGGCTGATCCCGGTCGCGATTTCTTCCCGCTGACCGTGAACTACCAGGAAAAGGCCTACGCGGCCGGCAAGATTCCGGGTGGCTTCTTCAAGCGTGAGGGCCGCCCCAGCGAGAAGGAAACACTGACGAGTCGCCTGATCGATCGTCCGATCCGTCCGCTGTTCCCGAAGGGCTTCAAAAACGAGGTTCAGGTCATCGCCAACGTGCTGTCCCTGAACCCGGATATCGACCCGGACATTCCGGCGCTGATCGGCGCCTCCGCGTCGCTGGCGATTTCCGGCATGCCGTTTGCTGGCCCAATCGGTGCCGCCAAGGTGGGCTATAAGGACGGTGACTACCTTCTGAACCCGGGCTTCAAGGCGCTGGAAACTTCCGACCTCGAACTGGTGGTTGCCGGTACCAAGGACGCTGTCTTGATGGTTGAATCGGAAGCTGATCGGCTGACCGAAGAAGTCATGCTCGGCGCCGTCATGTTTGGCCACGACGCCATGCAGGTCGCGATCACCGCGATCAACGAGCTTGCCGCAGAAGTTGGCACCGAGGCCTGGGCGTGGGAAGCCGCCCCGGAAAACGAGACGCTGGCCTCGGCCGTCGCAGCACAGGCCGAAGCCGGACTGTCCGATGCTTACCGCATCACCGACAAGAAAGAGCGCCAGGCCGCCGTCGGCGCAGCCAAGTCGGCCGCTGTCGATGCACTCGCCGGTGCCGAGGATTCGGACTATTCAGCAGAGGAAGTCTCCGGTGCGCTGAGCAAGCTGGAAAAGACCATCGTTCGTCAGCGTGTCATCAAAGGCGAGCCGCGCATCGACGGTCGTGACACGCGCACGGTGCGTCCGATCGACGTCAAAACCGGCATCCTGCCGCGCACGCACGGTTCAGCCGTGTTCACCCGCGGTGAAACGCAGGCGATCGTCGTCACGACACTCGGCACGGGTCGTGACGCGCAGATCATCGACGCGCTGGAAGGTGAGCGGAAGGACGCCTTCATGCTGCATTACAACTTCCCGCCGTTCTGCGTCGGTGAGACGGGTTTTGTCGGCTCTCCGAAGCGTCGCGAAATCGGTCACGGCAAGCTGGCACGTCGCGGCGTACAAGCCGTTATGCCCAACCTCGACGAGTTCGGTTACGTTATCCGTGTCGTCTCCGAGATCACCGAATCCAACGGTTCCAGCTCCATGGCGTCTGTCTGTGGTTCCAGCCTCGCGATGATGGACGCTGGCGTGCCGCTGAAGGCGCCGGTAGCCGGTGTCGCGATGGGTCTCGTCAAGGAAGGCGACGAGTTTGCTGTCCTGACCGACATCCTGGGTGACGAAGATCACCTCGGCGATATGGACTTCAAGGTCGCCGGTACCGACGATGGCATCACCGCACTGCAGATGGACATCAAGATCCAGGGCATTACCCGCGAGATCATGTCGCAGGCACTGGACCAGGCCAAGGACGCGCGTCTGCACATCCTCGGCGAAATGGGCAAGGTCATCGACAAGCCGCGCGAAGAAATGTCCGAGTGGGCGCCGACCATCATGACGCTGAAAATCGACCCGGACAAAATCCGCGACGTTATCGGCAAGGGTGGTGCGGTGATCCGTGCTATCACCGAGGAAACCGGTGCCACGGTCGACATCGAGAATGACGGTACGGTTCGTATCGCGTCGGTCGATGGCGCTTCCGGCAAGGAAGCCCGCCGTCGCATCGAGCTGATCACGGCGGAAGTCGAGGTTGGCCGGATTTACGACGGCAAGGTTGCTCGCCTGATGGACTTCGGTGCATTTGTCACGATCCTGCCCGGTAAAGACGGTCTCGTACACATCTCGCAGATTTCCAACGAGCGCGTCGAGAAAGTCAGCGACAAGCTGGCCGAAGGCGACGAAGTGAAGGTCAAGGTGCTCGAAGTCGATCGCCAGGGCCGCGTCCGCCTGTCGATGAAGGAAATCGATCAGGGCTGATTCATCGCGACGGTCCGGCCGCGGGACCTTTATCCGGCGGACTGGTTAAGCTGCGAACGACTGCAGGAATTCAACCAGCCGCCCCGGGATGAAGTACCGCGGCCGCCACGGCGGGCCGCCTTCAATGAAGCCGACGTGCCCGCCGTAGTCGCTGAGCTCCAGCGTCACTGCCGGTGGCAGGTCCTCTTCCACTGGCAGCATGTCCTCGCTCATAAACGGGTCGTCCAGCGCATTGAGTATCAGCGTTGGGGTGCGAATTGCGCTAAGAAAAAGCCCGGAACTGCAGCGACGGTAGTAGTCGTCTTTGCCATCAAAGCCGTGCAGCGGTGCGGTGACGGCATCGTCAAATTCGTCAAAGGTCGTCGCGCCAATCGCACGTTCCCAGTCGATACCCGCGGTCTCCGGGGTGAAGCGGCGTCTCAGTGCTTTCTTCATGTTACGTAGAAGATAATACTGATAAATTACTGAAAAACCTTGATTTAATCGCGTCGAACAAGCCTGTAAATCCAGCGGCACACAAACCGCAGCCGCGGCGACCAGTGGCGTGTCATCACCGCGTTCACCCAGGTATTTCAACAGCACGTTGCCACCGAGCGAGTAGCCGGCTGCCATGATCGGTCCACTGCGCCGGCTAGCCTGCTGCGCAAGGAAAAAGCGGACATCCGCTGTCTCGCCCGCGTGGTAGCGACGCTCCAGCTTGTTGCGGTAGTCCCCGCAGTCGCGGAAATTCAAGACACAGGCATCCCAGTCCGCATCGACCGCAGCACGCATGAGCATTTGTGCGTAGGCAGATTCCGATGAGCTCTCAAGTCCGTGCAGCACGACCAGCAACGGCTTGTGCTTAGATCGGCCGCTGGATGTGAGTACCCAGTCGAGCGCGGTCTCGTCACCGTCCGGCAGGCTCAGGATTTCGCGCTCCAGCGTAACGGTGTCGTGCCGGACAAAGGGCAGCGACGTTAACCCGGTCTGTAAATGCGGGTTCCTGAGCAGGAATGACGGCTGAAAGGTGCTCGGGATGCGGCGTCCGTGTCGCGAAGTCATGGCGTGGCGTTGTCCAGAAAAAAGCCCCCGCAAAGGCGGGGGCGTATGTTCTTGTCGGTTGATACCTCCAAGCGCGGCAGCGGGCGGCGGGGGAGCGTAACCCGATGCCTGACGTCAACCTAGCTAGACATAATCTGTGTGTCAAGCAGGGACATTGCGCAATCCGGCCAGCCTGGACATGTCCCAGTGTTCAAGCGCCCACGCCCAAATGTCATCGACGGTTGCGTCTTCCAGGCCCTGCGGGGGCATTTGTCGGAGGACGCGCAGCGCATGCGCGAGCTCGGCCGCCGCGTCGTCGCCGTCAAGACCCGGGGCACCGGTCAGTTTGCTCAGTTTGTCGCCGTTTGGGTGCACTGCGACCGGAATGTGCGCGTATGTCGGTGTGGAAGCGCCCAGTCGAGACTGCAGGAAGACCTGGCGATGTGTCGATGACAGCAGGTCGATGCCCCTGACGATATGCGTCACGCCGGACAGGTGGTCGTCAACGACCACCGCCAGGTGGTAAGCGATCAGGTCGTCCCGGCGCCGGATAACGAAGTCGCCGGATTCACGGGCGAGGTCCATTGCCTGCTGACCCTGCAGTTCGTCATCAAACTGGCTGACGGCGTCACCGACACGGATGCGTGTCGCGGTGTCGCCCGGGGCAAGGTCACGATCCCGACAGGTGCCCGGGTACACGACCCCCAGTTCGCCGACCGGCTGAGAGGCCAGCTTGCGTCGCGAACAATCGCATTCGTAGGTATGTGCCGACAGGGACACGAGTGCCTCGCGGTGCTGTTTATCGGAGCGGCTCTGCATGACAGCTTCGCCGTCCCACTCGAAGCCGTAGGCGTCCAGGACGCGCAGAATGTCGTCGCTGGCGCCGTCCTGCTCACGTGGCGGGTCGATGTCCTCGATGCGGAGGATCCAGCTGCCGTTATGACGGCGAGCCTCGAGATAACTGGCGCAGGCGGCCAGCAGGGATCCGAAGTGCAGGGGGCCGGTTGGCGAAGGCGCGAACCGGCCGACGTAGGATCCCGCAGTCACTTACCGGTATCGGTCGTCCCTGTCGCGGAACTGACGTTCCGCCATTTCGCGACGCTCCTGCGCCTCGAGAGAAAGCGTGGCGACCGGGCGAGCTTCGAGTCGCTTGAGACCGATCTCTTCACCGGTCTCGTCGCAGTAGCCGTACGACCCTTCATCGATACGCGTCAACGCTGAATCGATTTTCCTGAGCAGCTTGCGTTCGCGGTCGCGAGTGCGAAGCTCCAGACCGAACTCCGACTCCTGCGTGGCTCGATCATTCGGGTCCGGGAAGTTAGCGGCTTCGTCCTGCATATGGTGCACGGTACGATCGACCTCGAACATCAGCTCCTTTTTCCACGCGGTCAGAATTTCGCGGAAGTGCTCAAGCTGCTCGTCGCTCATGTACTCTTCGCCGCGCTTCGGCTTGTACGGTTCGATCCCGTGGATCGGTCCCGACATCACGTCGCCGCGACGTCGCGCCACTTTCTTCGCGACTTTCTTTTTGTTCACCGCTTTTTTGGCGGGCGCCTTTTTCGCGACGGCTGTCTTGGCCGGCGTCTTTCTGGCAGCCTTTTTCTTGGTTGCTGCCTTCTTGGATGTTACTTTCTTCGTCACTTTTTTCGCGACCTTCTTCTTGGTCACAGCTTTTTTGGCCGCCGTTTTCTTTTTGGTGGCCTTCTTGGTGACTTTCTTCTTTACCGGCGTCTTCTTAGCCGCTGTTTTCTTTGCGACTTTCTTCTTCGCGACTTTCTTTTTAGCGGTCGTCGCCTTCTTCACGGCGGACTTCTTCGCCGTGACTTTCTTCTTCGTGGCAACCTTCTTGCTTGCCGTTTTGCGTTTCTTACTCGCGGCCTTTTTGGCGGGCATTTGCGACTCCTGCCGGTTCGAGAAAAGGCGAGGATTATACAGTTACTTCAGCGGGTTGGAAGCCCGGTTTCATCGGTTTTTTGGTCCGCTGGTCAGGGCGCGGAACGGTCGTCCGGATCGATTCGGCGTGGGTGCAAAGCGGTTCGTTTTATCACTGCATTTACATTACACTGCCGGATTAATCCGCCCACAGGTGCCGCTCCACTCCCATGCGTCTCAGCAAGATCAAACTCGCCGGCTTCAAGTCATTCGTTGACCCCACCAACATCACGTTTCCGTCCAGCCTGGTTGGTGTTGTCGGCCCCAACGGCTGTGGTAAATCCAATGTCATTGACGCCGTGCGCTGGGTGATGGGTGAGAGCTCGGCATCACGCCTGCGCGGCGATTCGATCACGGATGTGATTTTCAACGGGTCGAGTGCTCGCAAGCCGGTCGGGGCGGCTTCGGTTGAATTGCTGTTCGACAACTCGGAGACGACACTCGAGGGGCAGTACGCGAAGTACGCCGAGATTTCCATTCGCCGCGAAGTCACACGCGACGGTATCTCCAACTACTACCTCAACGGTGCCCGTTGTCGCCGCAAGGACATCACCGGCATCTTCCTGGGTACTGGCCTCGGTCCCCGAAGTTACTCGATTATCGAACAGGGCATGATCTCTCGACTCATTGAGGCAAAGCCCGAAGAGATGCGTGTTTTCATCGAAGAAGCGGCCGGCATCTCGAAGTACAAGGACCGTCGACGCGAGACGTCCAACCGCATCAAACACACGAAGGAGAACCTCGAGCGACTGCAGGACGTCCTTGAGGAAGTCGAAAAGCAACTCAAGCATCTCGATCGTCAGGCAAAGACCGCCGAACGCTACGGCAAGTACAAAGAAGAAGAACGCCGGACTGCGGCCGAATTGCTGGCGCTGAAGGCGAAGGATCTCGACGATCAGGCGTCGCAGGCGCGCGCGACGTTGGAGGAGCGCAAGACGCTGCTGGAATCGGCCATCGCCGATCAGCGCAAGCTGGAAGCGGAGATTGAGGAAGCTCGCGAGCGCCAGAGCGAGCGCAATGACGAATTCAATGAAGTGCAGGGCCGCTTCTACAAGGTGGGTTCCGAGATAGCCCGCCTCGAGCAATCGATCGAACATGCCGTCGAGCTGCGCGAACGACAGGAAGCGGATTTGGCGCAGGCGCACGACGGAGCGGCAGAGATACGTGAGCATATTGCCAAGGACCGCACGGAAATCGAGCAGCTTGACCTGACCCTCAACGAACTGGTTCCCGGTCTCGAGCAGGCTAAAGAGCGACAGTCCGCCTCGGCGGCATCGCTGGAAAAAGCGGACGCGGCTCTGGCCGACTGGCAGGCTCGCTGGGACGGCTATTCGGGCGAGGTCGGCGGAGCGCAGCAGCAATCGAGTGTGGAAAAAACGCGTGCCGAGCAAATCGAGTCACGCCTTACGAGTCTTGCGGATCGCAGCCAGAAGATCGTCGAAGCGCAGGCGGATATGCGCCAGGACGAACTGGCCAGCGATATCGAGCAGCTTGCGGTCAAAGAACTCAAGAACCGTCAAGCCAAGGAAGAGTTCGATCGTCATCTTGTCGATCTCAGTGACAATATTCGCAAGCTGCGTGAGCAGGACAAGAAACTCACCCACCTCGTCGAAGAGCGCCGCGGTTCGCTGCAGGACGTCCAGGGTAAATACGCCTCGCTGGAGGCCGTGCAGAAAGCGGCGCTTGGCGAGGGTGACGATGCCGTGCGGGACTGGCTGAAAGGCGCCGAGCTCGATGATGCGCGCCGGGTCGCGCAGACTCTGAATGTGAGTGACGGCTGGGAGCGCGCGGTCGAAACCGTGCTCGGTGATTATCTCCAGGCCGTGTGCGTTTCCAGCATCGAGCCCGCGACCAACACGATCAGTGCGCTGAGCTCCGGCCGGCTGACCCTGATCGAAGACGAGCGCGGCCAGGGCGACATCCTCGCGTCGGCGGATACGCTGGCCGCCAAGGTTACGGATGCGCCATCCTCGGTGATCAGTTTGCTGAGTGCGGTAAAGACCGCCGACACGCTTAACGATGCACTGGACATTCGCGACAGTCTTTCCGGCAACGCATCGGTTGTGACGCGTGACGGTATCTGGCTGGCGCCCGGCTGGCTTCGCGTGTCTCGCGACAAGGATGCCAAAGCCGGTGTGCTGGCGCGCGAACACGACATGCGACGCCTGAAAAGCGAAATTCGTGAAATCCAGGCGCGCTACGACAGCGCTGTGAAACTGCAGCGCGACGGTCGCTCTCGGCTGGCGCAGCTCGAGGAGCGGCGCGAATCGATGCAAAAAGACGCTGCGGCGATGATGAGCGAATATTCGGAATCAAAGGCAGCCCTTGACGCGGCGAAATACCAGATGGACCAGGCCGAGGCCCGTCGGATCGCGTTGCTGGAAGAAGCCAAGGAAATTGAAAACGAGCGCATCTCGGCGGAGGAACAACTTCGCGAGTCTCAGCGCAACCTGCGGCAGGCTGAAGAAGCCATGCAGGAGCTCGGTGAACAGCGCGCTGAGCTGGAAGCCACGCGTGACGACCTGCGCAACGAATTGAGCCGGGTACGCCACCAGGCGACCGAAGATCGCCAGGCCGTGCAGGACATCACGATCCAGTTTGAGAGTCGTCGATCCAGCAAGGAGTCTGCGGCACAGAGTCTCGAGCGTATGAAGTCCCAGCTCGCTCAGTTTGAGGAGCGGGAAAAGGAGATTCGAGCGCGGCTTCAAGGCAGTGAAGCGCCACTCGAAGAAAACCGCCAGAAGCTCGCCGGGCAACTTGAGGGCCGTATTGCCGTCGAACAGGAGCTCGCCGAGGCGCGCACGCGCGTCGAAAACGTCGAGGGCGAGTTGCGTCGCCGGGAACAGTCAAGAATGGATATCGAGCAGTCGGTCGAGACAGCCCGTACGGCGGTTAGTCAGTCCGAGATGGGCATGCAGGAGATTCGCGTTCGCCGCGAAGGGGTGTCCGAGCAGCTCGCGCAGACCGACTTCGAGTACGACCTGCTGATCAAGGAGATCGACGAGACTGCGTCGATCGAGAGCTGGGACGAAAAACTCCTCAAAATCCGCCGCCGAATCGAGCGTCTTGGGCCAATCAACCTGGCGGCTATCGATGAGTTCAAGGAGCAGTCTGAGCGCAAGGAATACCTGGATTCGCAGCTCGCCGATCTAAATGATGCGCTGGCGACGCTGGAAAACGCGATCCGCAAGATCGATAAGGAAACGAGGACCCGCTTCAAAGATACCTATGAACAGATTGACGCCGGCTTCAAGCGGCTGTTCCCGAAACTGTTCGGGGGAGGTCACGCTTACCTCGAACTGATCGGCGATGACCTGCTGACGGCGGGCATCACAGTCATGGCGCGTCCGCCGGGCAAACGCAACAGCACCATTCATCTGCTGTCGGGCGGTGAAAAGGCCCTGACTGCGGTCGCGCTGGTGTTTGCGATCTTTGAGCTGAATCCGGCACCGTTTTGCATGCTCGACGAGGTCGATGCGCCGCTCGACGACGCCAATGTTGGCCGTTTCTGTGACATCGTTCGCGAGATGTCGGAAAAAGTGCAGTTCATCTTTATCACTCATAACAAGGTGACGATGGAAATGGCGCGACAGCTCAGTGGCGTGACGATGCAGGAACCCGGTGTTTCCCGCCTGGTTTCCGTCGATCTCGACGAAGCTGTGAAGATGGCGGTCAGTTAGGGCACGAATCTGCCGGGACGTGTATGGGTATGGATGATCTTCGCTGGTTACTGCTGATAGCGGGCATCATCGTCATCGTCGGTGTTTACGTCAGCGGACGTTGGCGCCGGGACGACAGTGGAGAAGACACCGATGGCGATTCATCCACCGGTGAGCGCCTTGCACCCATTCTGGACAACGACGATGAAATCGCCGATGACGTCGTGGAGCTCAGCGACGACATCGAATTCGAGCCCATGTACGTCGAAGACGACTCGGCAGCGCCCGCTGAGCCCGCCGAACCGGAACCTCAAAAGATTGTGACCCTGCGTGTTGTCGCCCGCGACCGCGGCTTTTTCAAAGGTGACGACCTGATTTTGAGCATGAGGGGCATCGGGCTTCGGCACGGGAAATTCGGCATTTTTCATCGCGTAGACGGTGATGACGACGACACGACAATATTCAGCGCAGCCAGTCTCGTTGAGCCGGGCAGCTTCGACCTGGCCAATATTCGCGACCAGCAGATTCCGGGCATCAGCCTGTTCCTCGTACTGCCCGGTCCGGTGGAAGGTGCAAAGGCGTTCGATATGATGATGGAGGCGGCCCGAATGATCGCCCAGTCATTGCACGGTGAGTTGCTCGACGAGTCAGGGAGCACGCTCAGCATCCAGCGAGAACGCTATATGCGCGAAGAGATAATCCAGTTCGAACACTCTGTTCGAGTCGCCTGACGGGTCGGCACGATGTCCGACCTCACGACGAAGCTTGAGGCGCTTCGCGACCAGATTCGCTACCACAGCCACCGCTACCATGTACTCGATGATCCGGAGGTTCCCGATATCGAGTACGACCGGCTTATGCGCGAGCTGGAGGCCCTGGAGGCAGCGAACCCGACGCTGGTAACAGTCGACTCACCAACACAGCGCGTGGGAGCAGAGCCCCTGGAGAGCTTTGGATCCGTGACGCACCGCGTGCCGATGCTGTCACTGGGCAACGCGTTTTCCGACGACGAATTGTACGATTTTGAGCGCCGCATTCGCGATCGCCTCGAAGTCGAAATCGGGGCTCTTCAATTTGCGGCTGAGCCAAAGCTCGACGGCGCGGCGATCAGTCTGCTGTATGTCGATGGGGTTCTCGACGTGGCGGCTACTCGCGGTGACGGAACAACCGGAGAGGATGTTACCCACAATGCCCGGACGATAGATGCCGTCCCGCTTCGCCTTATGGGCAGCGGGTTTCCTAGGGTCCTCGAAGTTCGCGGCGAAGTGTTTATGCCGAGAGCCGGATTCGAGGCTTATAACGCCGCTGCGCGAGACAGTGGTGAGAAGACCTTTGTGAATCCGAGGAATGCCGCTGCGGGAAGCCTTCGCCAGCTCGATCCTCGTCTCACTGCAAAACGACCGCTCGATATGTATGCCTACTCGGTGGGATTCTTTGAAGACGGCGAGATCGCTGAGTCTCATTCGGACGTCATAAACCAGCTCCAGGATTGGGGGCTGAAAGTTTGTCCTGAACGCCGACTGGTTGAAGGTGTCGAGGGGTGCCTTGCGTACTACCAGGACATCGGCAGCCGTCGGGACGAGCTCGCCTATGATATCGACGGCGTGGTTTACAAGGTTGATAGCTTCGCCCTGCAACGGGAGCTCGGCTTTGTATCTCGAGCGCCTCGCTGGGCGATTGCCCATAAATTCCCCGCCCAGGAAGAGCTGACGACCGTTAACGCCGTTGAATTCCAGGTTGGGCGCACCGGAGCGTTGACACCGGTTGCCCGTCTCGAGCCGGTGTTCGTTGGCGGCGTCACGGTCAGTAATGCAACCCTGCACAACATCGACGAGCTACACCGCAAGGATGTGCGAGTCGGCGATACGGTTGTTGTGCGTCGAGCAGGGGACGTCATTCCGGAAGTGGCCTCTGTGATTCTCAGTCGCCGTCCGGACACTACAGAAATCGTTGAGCTTCCGAATTGCTGTCCGGTTTGCGGGTCCGCGGTGGTTCGTGAAGAGGGCGAAGCGGTAGCTCGCTGCACCGGTGGTCTGTTTTGTGCGGCTCAGCGAACCGAGGCGCTGAAGCACGTCGTCAGCCGCAAGGCGATGGATATCGAAGGCCTTGGTTCGAAGCTCATCGAGCAACTTGTTGCTGAGGACCGCCTGCAAACACCAGCGGATATCTTCACGCTTGACCTCGAGACATTGAGCAACCTCGATCGCATGGGCGAGAAAAGCGCCAACAATGTTTTAAAAGCCATCGATACGGCCAGATCCACGTCATTAGCTCGCTTTCTCTATTCCCTTGGCATTCGCGAAGTCGGCGAATCAACGGCCGCATCGCTGGCAAGCCATTACGGCAGCCTGGATAGCATCGTCTCTGCGTCTGAGGAATCTCTGCAGGAGGTGCCGGACGTCGGGCCTGTCGTCGCTATGCGGATCCGTCACTTCTTTGACGAGCCACACAATCTGGCAGTGGTTTCTGATCTTCAGAAGAACGGCGTGAACTGGCCCGACCTCGAGACGGTCGAGGTCGACGAGGATGGTGTTTTCTTCGGCAAGACCGTGGTTGTCACAGGTACTCTGCCAGACATGACGCGAGATGAGGCCAAAGCAACAATCGTGGGCCTGGGCGGCAAGGTCACCGGTAGTGTCTCTAAAAATACGGATTTTCTCGTCTACGGCGAAAAGGCCGGCTCCAAACTGGCAAAGGCTGAGGCTCTGGGTGTCGAAACACTCGACTCCGACGCCTTTCTGAAGCTTATCGCCGAGTAACTGATCCGTCCTTGGAAAGGAAAAAACAGGCCGGATCAACACCTGATTCTGTGTTTACGCGCCAGATTGTTGGATTGAGTCGTTACGTGGTGTTAACGATTCTTGGGTTCATTTTCCCAAAACGCCGTTTTCGTTGGAATAAAACGACCAGTAGCAATATATTGCGCGTCCATGCAAGACGAGATCAATCGGCAAATCCTTAGCGCCTTCTTCGTAGTGCTGAAGCCGATAGCACGAATACTTTTACGCTTTGGAATCGGATTCCGCGAGTTTGCCGAAGTCGCGAAAACCGCCTATGTGGACGTGGCCAGCAAGGACTTCGGTCTTCGCGGGCGTCCTACCAATATCTCCCGAGTCGCTGTAATGACCGGCCTTACCCGGAAAGAGGTTCGGAGGTTGAGGGATAAGCTGAATGAGGGTGACGACTCTTTAGTCGTTAAGTCGACTCCGCTATGGGATGTTCTCCATCATTGGCACGCAGATGATCAGTTCACGGACGCCGGGGGCAAACCTCTAGAGCTGGAATTCGGTTCTAGTGACAAGTCGTCATTCAGCGAACTGGTCAGAAAATACGGCGGTGATATCCCTCCAGGAGCCATGCGAACGGAGCTGAAGCGTGTCGGCGCGGTAGTAGAAATGGAAGACGGAAAGCTCAAAGTCTTGCAAAGGACTTTCAGGGCTGAAGAGGACCATGACTCTTTAATTGCTTCCCTGATTCATGCGGTTTATCCACTTTTAGCGACAGTCAACCACAACGTTGATTCCGAGAGAAAAGGAAACACTTGGAAGCAGAGAATTGCTTACACGCAGTCCGTGAGAAAGAGCGATGTGCCAAGGCTCGAAAGAATTGCAGGAGACCGAATCGTCGAGTTTGCCGAGTCGATCGATGACTTATTTATGGCATACGAGACTCTGTACGACGGCGACGAGCCAAAAGATGACACAAGCACTTTGGCTGTCGGAGTCTTCTATTTCGAAGAGCGAGAAAAGGATGAAACCTTTAAGTGGTAAGGGCCTCCTGTCGCCTGATTCCGAATTACCATAACAACCCACATTTTCCTTCGAATAACTAGCTCGTTAGCCTAGACTTTGTTCTGGGAGAAATGCCTGTGAGCATTACTTGCGCGACAAGTTGGCTTTTATGAGCTTTGATGCGCTTTCTACAATCGTAGACCATATAAAAAAGAGAAAAAACAATAATTTAACTAAACAATACTGTAAAATACTTAAAGAAGTAACTTTAAAGCAATAAAAAATAATGCATGTGGTTAGACAAGATTTGCGGAAAACACTGTTAATGTCTGTTTTAGGTGATATTTCTTGCAACACTAATCACGTGGCGGTACTTTACATATTGCTAGCGAAGCGTGCCTAGGATGGCGGAGTCAGTAAAAGAA
>JBCCNM010000071.1:0-17033 GCA_039025835.1 Pseudomonadota bacterium
AAGCTCGTCGAGGCCTACCAGGCTGGCGACTTTGCTGGCATGCAGGAGGCGGCGCGGGCTTCCCTGACTGCGCGACCCGATTATCCCGGTGCGCTGTTCAACCTCGCACTGGCGCAGACACTGGCCGACGACCCCGACGCTGCACTGCAAACACTTGCGCGACTGACCGACCTTGACGTTGATCTCGGTGTCGACATCAACGCGGCGTTTGAGCCCCTGCGTGAATTGGACGGTTGGGCGTGCCTTGTTGAGCGGATTGCCGCACTGCGACAGCCGGTCGGTAACGCGGTCATTGCCTGGCAGGGCGTGGACGGCGGCTTCGTGCCCGAGGGTATCGCGGTCGATGGCAATGCCGTCTACCTCGGCAGCATCCGGCGTGGAAGTATCGACCGTATTGATGACGATGGCGTCCATACCATACTGGCGCCAGGGCATAGGGACGTTGGGAGCATTTACGGGATGCGACTGGTTCGCGCAGGCCGTTTCGACCCTGAGTTACGCTATGAGAATGTCGCCGGCCGATTGCTTTATGCGACGGCGGCGACCGAGCAGCTAGTGCACGAGCCGGATTTTTCGGGCAGCCGCCTTTGCGAGATCGAGCTGGCCAGGCCAGAGCCACGCTGCATTGCACTTCCCGCTCGCGGTGATGCCCGGCAGACGCTCGGAGACTTCATCGAAATTAACGGGCTTTTCTACACGGCAGACCAGACCGACGGTCCGCTCTACGTTTACGATCCCGACAGCGAACGCTGGGGAACGGTGGTGGAAAAGGGCCAGCTGGTCTCACCGCAGGGCCTTGTGGATGCGCCGTCCAGCGAGCACCTGTACGTTGCAGACTATCGCGGTGGCGTTTACCGGGTGAGGCTCGACGGCTATGCGGCGCTTGAGCGCGTCAAGTCAGAAGCCAGCCTGTACGGAATCGACGGCTTGTATCGATACGGTGACTGGCTGATCGCCGTGCAGAACGGCATCACACCGCACCGGGTTTCGGCGCATCGCCTCGCGGACGATGGTCTGACGGTCATCGAGTCGCGCATCCTGCTGATGAATCACCCGGATTTCGATGAACCGAATTTAGGCGAGGTGGTCGGCGACGACTTGTTCCTCGTCGCCAACAGTCACTGGAATCGTTTCAAGCCGGATAACACACTGCCGGAGGGGCTGAGTGGCCCTGTCGTGCTGAAACTCAGTCTGACGAGTCTTCGCTGACCTCGAGGATCGTCACAGGCTCAAGCGGGACGTCCTGATGGAAACCCTGGTTGCCGGTCGCGACACCGGCGATCGTGTCCACGACATCCATACCGTCGACGACCTGGCCGAACACCGCGTAGCCGAAGTCACGGCCGCCGTGGTCAAGGAAATCGTTGTCGCGCAGGTTGATAAAGAATTGCGAGGTCGCGCTGTTGATGTCCGCCGTGCGTGCCATCGCCAGCGTGCCGCGCAGATTCTTTTCACCGTTGTCGGCTTCGTTCTTGATCGGGTCCCGCGTGGTCTTTTGGTTCATGTCGGCGTCCATGCCACCGCCCTGAATCATGAAATTCGGGATGACGCGGTGAAAGACCGTGTTGTTGAAGAAGCTGTCCGCGGCGTACTGCCGGAAGTTCTCGCAGCTGATCGGCGCCTTGTCGTCGAAAAGTTCGACCTGGATGTCACCGTGATTGGTTTTAATCGTGATCATGGAAGCCCTGTAGGTTCGTGCAAAGTCGGCGTTGTATCACACCGCGCCCGCACGGTCAGCCGCGCACGATGCCGGACGTGACCCGCGGTCGGTCGGCGTAGTCCCGGTAGCAGTGGATTTCGGTCCAGTGGTGCCGCTCGAAAATGCCGTGTACAGACCTTTCCTGGTCAGCACCGTGCTCGACGAGGAAATGCCCGCCGATTTTCAGGATATCGCGCACATCCGCCGCGAGCCGTTCGATGTCATCGAGTCCATCTGCGCCGGACACCAGGGCGGCCTGCGGTTCTGCGGCAAGCTTCTGCAGTGCCAGGTCACTGGCGGCTACGTAGGGAGGATTGGCGACCACCAGATCAAAGGGCTTGCCGTGCAAATCGTGACACCAGTCGCTGTGCACAAACTGCACGTTGTCGATCTGTAGCGCGCGGGCATTGTCGCGTGCGACCGCCAACGCGGCTTCACTGATGTCGCTGGCGATTAGCTCACAGTCCGGTCGCTCGCTGGCGATCGCCAGCGCGATGGCGCCGCAGCCGGTGCCCAGATCCGCAATGCGCTGTGACGCCCTGCGCGGCAACAGCTCCAGTGCGATTTCGACCAGACGCTCGGTCTCCGGGCGCGGCACCAGCGTCGCTGGTGTCACGCTCAGCGACAGCGACCAGAATTCCCGATGCCCGAGGATGTAGGCCACCGGTTCGCCACTCAGTCGACGTGCAATCAGGGTCTCGAAGGTGGCTGCCGCACCGTCGGGCGGCATTTCATCGGCGTGCGTGAACAGCCAGGTGCGGTTGGTGCCCAGCGCACTGGCCAGCAGCAGCTCAGCATCGAGGCGCGGCGAATCGCTGATGGCGGCAAGGCGTTCTTCCGTGGCAGCAATCATTGAGCTCAGGTACATCGTGGAGTTTGCGCCGAGGCTGGTGGCAGGGAGCAGGCATCGCGTACACTGCCCGCCATTCGAGGCACGATCTTATAGTTGCATGCACGTCTATTCCAACATTCTCGAGATGGTTGGCCACACGCCAATGCTTGAGGTCACCGGCATTGATACCGCGCCCTGCCGTCTGTTCCTGAAGCTCGAACTCATGAACCCCGGCGGATCGATCAAGGATCGCATCGGCGTGTCTATGATCGAGGAGGCGGAGCGTCGCGGTGACATCAAGCCGGGTGACACACTGGTGGAGGCCACGGCCGGCAATACCGGCCTCGGTCTTGCGCTGGTTGCTGCTCGCAAGGGCTACAAGCTGATTCTCGTCCTGCCCGACAAGATGAGTCAGGAGAAGATCTTCAATTTGCGCGCCATGGGTGCCGAGGTGGTTCTGACCCGTTCCGATGTCGCCAGGGGGCATCCGGAGTACTACCAGGACCTCGGCCGTTCGATTGCCGAGGAGCAGGGCGCCTACTTCATCAACCAGTTCGGTAATCCCGACAACCCGCTGGCGCACGAGCAGACCACCGGCCCCGAGATCGTCGAGCAAATGGGCGGAGATCTGGACGCCATCGTGCTCGGCGTCGGTTCCAGCGGCACCGTGTCCGGGTTATCGAAATTCCTGCAGGCAGAGGCGCCGCAGGTGAAGCTGATTCTGGCGGACCCGGAGGGTTCGATTCTCGCGGACTACATCAATACGGGTGAGCTGCATGACAAGAGTGCCGGCTGGCTGGTCGAAGGAATCGGCGAGGACTTTATTCCCGACATTGCGGATTTCTCGCAGGTGGAAAAGGCTTACGCCATCACCGACGCGGAGTCTTTCGACGCCGCCAGACTTCTGCTGCGCCAGGAAGGTCTGCTTGCCGGATCATCATCCGGCACCTTGCTCGCGGCTGCGTTGAAGTATTGTCGCGAACAGACCGAACCGAAGACGGTCGTAGCGTTTGCGTGTGACACGGGCAACAAGTACTTGTCGAAGCTGTACAACGATTTCTGGATGGAAGACCAGGGCTTTATCGCGCGACCGCAGTACGATGACCTGCGGGACCTGATCGGCCGTCTGCACGACGAGCGCGCCACGATTACGGTAGGCCCGACCGACGTGTTGACAACCGCGCACAACCGGCTGCGCAACGCCGGCTTTTCGCAGCTGCCGGTGATGGATAACGGCACGCTTGTCGGCATCGTGACCGAGGATGCGATTATCCAGCACGTGTTCGGCAAGCCGGACCTGATGAACGCGCCGGTTGAGTCGGCGATGGAATCCGCCTTTATTCAGCTCGACAAGGATACGAGTGTGAACAACCTGGTGGCGATGCTGCACGTGCAGCCATACGCGGCGATCATGCACGGCCAGCAGTTTCTCGGGCTGATCACGCGTTCGGATGTCCTCAATTACCTGCGTCGGCAGATGGACTGATCACTATGAGTAACGACGACAAACAATTCGCGACCCGGACGATCCACGCCGGCCAGTCACCGGACCCGTCCACCGGCGCAATCATGCCGCCGATCTATGCGACGTCGACCTACGTGCAGACCAGCCCCGGCGAGCACCAGGGTTACGAGTACTCGCGCACGCAAAATCCGACGCGGATGGCCTGGGAACGCTGCATCGCCAATCTCGAGGGCGCGACCCACGGCTTCGCCTTTGCCTCAGGACTGGCGGCGATTGCGACGATTCTTGAGCTGATCGACGCCGGCAGCCATGTTATCGCGCTCGACGATCTGTACGGCGGCACCCGTCGCCTGTTTGACGGTGTGCGCAAGCGGTCGGCCGATCTCGATTTCAGTTTCGTTGACCTGACAAATCTCGACGCCGTCGAGGCGGCGATGACCGAGCGCACGCGAATGATCTGGGTGGAGACGCCGAGCAACCCGCTGATGAAGATCGTCGACCTCGATGCGATAGCGAAACTCGCGGCCGACAAGAACATCCTGCTGGTCGCGGACAACACTTTTGCCACGCCCTACGGGCAGCGGCCGCTGGAGTTCGGCTTCGACATCGTCATGCATTCCGCCACCAAGTTTTTGAACGGTCACTCCGACATGATCGGTGGCGTGGCGGTTACCGCGGACGACAACCTCGGCGAGCGACTGGCCTACCTGCAGAACTCCATCGGCGCCGTGTCGGGTCCGTTTGACAGCTTCCTCGCCCTGCGTGGTCTGAAAACGCTCGACGTGCGCATGCAGCGGCACTGCGAAAACGGCCAGGCGATCGCGGAGTGGCTGGAGTCTCACGCTCAGGTCGAGCGGGTTTTGTACCCGGGACTGGTATCACACCCGCAATACGAACTCGCGCAGCGCCAGCTCGATCACGCCGGCGGCATCGTGACGTTCTTCCTGCAAGGCACGCTGGACAATGCGCGCCGCTTTCTGGAGAACTGCCGGGTCTTCGCGCTGGCGGAGAGCCTCGGCGGCGTCGAAAGTCTCGTCGATCATCCGGCCATCATGACGCACGCGTCGGTGCCTCCAGAGCGCCGCGCCGAGCTCGGTATTTCCGATCAACTGATCCGTTTGTCGGTGGGTATCGAGGCGAAGGACGACCTGATCGCAGACCTTGAGCAGGCGCTGCACGCCGCCCTGTAGATTGCTACGGCGTGGCGGCGGAGGTCCATGTGTAGGACACCTGCATCGGTCGGTGCCGTCCGGTCTTGAGCATCGAGCCGGCTGACAGCCCCAGTTGCCGAAGCAGGTCCGGCGCCGCCTGTTCGGTGTCGAGGATCAGGCCGCTGTTGGTTCGCAGTGAGGCGGCGCTGTACAACTGGAAATCCAGTGTGCCGTTCGGGAACGGCGTGCCGCGACCGTTCCAGGTCCACGTCGAACGTCCGTCGGCGTGGTAGGCCTCCGCAGGGGTGACGCCTCGTACCGGTGCGCGGTACGGGCCGCCAATAATCGACAGTGCGAACGCGCCCGCGACCAGGTTCAGGTCGCCGGCGACGATGAGTCCATCCACCGCTTCGCGCTGCAGGGCCGCTCGTATCCGGCGGCGGATTTCGCGGGCCTCAACGTGGCGGCGGCGCTCCTGCCAGGACTGCGGCGTATCCCCGCAACACTGCAAATCCACAGCGATGACCATCAGGCGTCGGTCGTGCATGTCGAGTACAGCACCGCTGACCGGTATGCCGTCGTCCATCGTCCAGTCGCGATTCGCGCGATCGCTCGGCGTCATGGTGGCCCAGAGTCGCTCGCGATCGGCCCGCGGGTAAGGAATGACGCCGTCGAATTCCGGCAGCGGTGTCAGTCGGCCGAAGTACGCGATGGTCTGCCGCTGTCGCCCGCCGCTGTCGCCCGTGTGGATATTCCAGTCTTCGGTGTCCGGCAGCAGTTTGATGAAATCTGCCATGTCAGCGCTCGGGTGCACCTCGTCAAGGACGACGATTTCGGCATCGGCCCATTCAAGGATCTTCCTGAAAGTGTCCGGATGCCGGGCGAAGGCATCTTCGGATACGTTCCAGGAAAGCACCGAAAAGGTGTCGCGGCCACCGACGGGCACGGTGTCCTCAGCGATCGCGGATGTCATGAGCAGCGCCGACGCGATGATCGCGAGGGCGCCTATCGGGTTACGCATGTCTGGATGCTTGTTGGCCGGTGTTAACCGCCAAGTATACCCGCGATCAGGCAAAGAGCCGTCAGCCGTCGGAGAGCTCGGCCAGCTTGTCGGCCTGGTATTCGCCCGACAGTGGGTCGATGACGGCATCGATACCGCCTTCGAGAATTTCATCGAGCTTATACAGCGTCAGGTTGATGCGGTGGTCCGTCACGCGGCCCTGCGGGTAGTTGTAGGTGCGAATGCGCTCAGAGCGGTCGCCGGAGCCGACCAGCAGTTTGCGCTTCTCTGCCTGTTCGCTGGCCTGCGCGCTCTGCTGCGCATCCAGCAGGCGAGCCTGCAGCAGCGACAGCGCGCGTGCCTTGTTTTTGTGTTGCGAGCGTTCGTCCTGGCATTCGACAACGATGCCGGTCGGCAGGTGCGTCAGGCGCACCGCGGAGTCGGTCTTGTTGACGTGCTGTCCACCGGCGCCGGATGCGCGATAGGTGTCGACGCGCAGGTCCGACGCATTGATGTCGATTTCCTCGATTTCGTCGGGCTCGGGCAGCACGGCCACTGTGCACGCCGAGGTGTGAATGCGGCCCTGCGATTCGGTGGCCGGCACGCGCTGCACACGGTGCGCACCGGACTCGAATTTCAACCGGGCGTAGATTCCGCTGCCGGTGACCCGGCAGATGATTTCCTTGTAGCCGCCGTGCTCACCGTCGCGCGCCGACAAGACTTCCATCTGCCAGCGCATCTGCTCGGCATACTTCGAGTACATGCGGAACAGGTCGCCGGCAAAAATAGCGGCTTCGTCGCCGCCGGTACCGGCGCGGATTTCGAGGTAGACGTTGCTGTTGTCGTAGGGGTCCGGCGGGATCAGGGACTTCTGCAGCTCGACGAGCAACTCATCGCGCCGCGGCACCAGCTCACTGAGCTCGTCCTGCCCCATCGAGCGCAGGTCCTCATCGGTGTCCTTCGCCATGTCTTCAGCAGCGGCGATGTCTTCATCGAGCGACTCGTAGCGACGAAACAGCTCGACGACCGGCTCGACGCGCGCGTATTCCTGCGAGAGCTCGCGAAACTGGTTCTGGTCACCGATGACATCCGGGTCAGCAAGCAGGCCCGCGATTTCCTCGAAACGATCGCACACCGTTTCGAGTCGCAGTCGTATCGAGTCCCTCATGATGTCGGATCGTCTCCGAGTCCGAACAGCTTGCGTGCGGCGTCGATCAGTTCCTCGTCGGACATCTCGCCGGCCTCGCGCAGTCGCACGCTCGGCGTATGCAGCATTTTTTTCATGACCGCCGCGGTGGTGTACTCAACAATCTCTCGCGGGTCGACACCCTGGGCGATGCGCTTGTCGGCCTGCAGCAGCACAGAGCTGCGAATCGACTCGGCCTGCTCGCGAAGCAGCGTGATGACCGGTGCAACCTGTTTTGCACGCTGGATGCTCAGGTAGCGTGAAATCTCGTCGTCGAGAATCTTGTTCGCGTCCATTGCGGCGGCCTCGCGGCTGCCCATGCCGTCGAGAATCACCTTGTCGAGGTCGTCGATCGAGTACAGGTAAACATCGCGGAGCTCGGCGATAGCCGGATCGATGTCGCGCGGCACGGCTATGTCGACAGCAAAGATCGGGCGCCGCTTGCGTGCCTTGATGGCCTGCTGCATATCGTCGAGCACGACAACGTGCTCGGGGCTGGCCGTCGAGCTGATCAGGATATCGGCCTGCGGCAGCGTGCCGCCGATTTCCGACAGCGGCAGGGCGTAGCCGCCAAACTCGGCGGCCAGGCCGCGAGCACGGTCAATGCTGCGATTGGCCACGAAAATCTGGCCGATGTCCCTGGCCTTCAGGTGCTTGGCAACGAGTTCCATCGTCACGCCCGCGCCGAGCAGCAGCGCCGTGCGCTTTTCAAAACTGGCGAAAAACTGGCGGGCGAGGTCGACGGCTGCGTAGGCCACCGACACCGGACTCGAGCCGATGTCAGTATCTGTGCGCACTTTCTTCGCCGCCGAGAAACTGTGCTGGAACACTTCGCTCAGGTGCCGGCCGGTCGCGCCGGCATTCTGCGCTTCGCGATAAGCGTCCTTGAGCTGGCCCAGAATCTGCGGCTCGCCGAGCACCATCGAGTCCAGCCCGCAGGCCACGCGGAACAGGTGGCGAATTGCGTCGTCGTCGCGTTTCTGGAAAATCGAATCGTTGATCGCGCCGTCGAGCGCCCGCTCGGAACGCAACCAGTCGGCGATGCGTTCACCGCTGGCCTCGTCGCCAGCCACATAAAATTCGGTGCGGTTGCAGGTTGACAGCAACACGGCCTCGTCCACGCCGGGAAGGCGGCGCACGTCGTTCAGCGCAGCGGCCAGGTCGTTACCCGCGAAGACAACTTGCTCGCGAATTTCGACAGGTGCCGTGTTATGGTTCAGGCCGAGTACTTTCAGCGGCATATCAATCGTTTGGCGGTCTGCCGGAGGCAGGCTGTCATTGCCCAGTCATCAGTTGCCTATGATAAGCGAACTGAGGGCCAAAAGGCTTGTCTCTTAACCTCTCCGGCAATTGGCGCCGACCCGACCCGCGCCCAGGCAATCAGGATGATCAGACACACCAACAAGGATTTTGCGATCGCTATCGCGTTGCTTTTCGCATTCGCGACACTTGACGCTGACGCCCAGGACGGCGGACTCGACTACGATGATTATGTTGAGATGGCGGCCGAAGCGGTGCAGGTCGGCGAATACCTCGCCGCCGCCCGCAACTGGGTCGAGGCCGCAGAGCGCAGCGAATCAGCCGACGATGCGCAAAAAGCAACGCGCTTCGCCTACAGCTTTGGCTTCGATGCCGAGGCGCTGCAGGCCGCTGAACGCTGGCTCGAACTCGATCGTGACAACGAGCAGGCCCTGATTTACGTCGCCCAGCTGCAGCTTCGTGACGGGCAGGTCCGGCAGTCGAAGCGCAATTTCAAACGCGTGCTGAAACTGTCCGACGGCGCTGAGGATGAGCGTCTGTTGTCTTTCGTGTCGCTGCTGTCGGAAGAGGATCCTGTGGTGGCTTATGAGCTGTTGCGCGACCTCGCGAAGCCGTACAAGGACTCCGCGTCGGCACACTACGCCGTTGCCGTCATGGCCATGTCCGCGGACGAGATCGACACCGCGGTCGAGCGGGCCAAAGCGGCCGTGGACCTCGACCCGGAATGGCTGAAAGCCAAATTGCTTTACGGCCGCACGCTGTTGTTCGCCGGCAAGGAAGACGAGGCGATCGACTACACCGCGCGCATTATCGGCGACGACCCCGATCCGGATCCGGAAGCGCGCATGGAGCTCGCGCTGTTGTTTATGTCGGTCGGTCGGAATGACGATGCGCTGAGCCAGGTGAACCAGGTTCTGCTCGAGCAGCCCGGTCGTGCGGACGCACTGCGCCTGATGGCAATCATCAACTTCCGTGAGGAGCGCTACGACGCCGCGTGGAGCGATTTCGAGGACCTGCTGTCGACGCGTCGTTACACCAGCGACGCGCTGTTCTACCTCGCGCGCATCTCCGATATCCGCGAGGAGGTCGATCGCGCCATCCGCCTGTACGCCGGCGTGAAGTCCGGTCCCAACGCTGTGCCGGCCCAGCGACGCGCCAGCGCCCTGATGGCATTTGAGAATGACAATCCGGAACAGGCACTCGCGATGCTCGATTCGTTCGCGCAGACCAGCCCGTCCAACGCGATTGATGTCGTGCTCGCAAAGGCGCAGCTGCTGGCATCCATGGATCGCTATGACGATTCGATGGTGTACTACGATCGCTTCGTCGACTTCCGCCCCAACAGTGAAAACGGGCTGCTCGGCCGCGCCGAGTTGTTGCTGCGCATGGATCGCATCGACGACGCGATCGCACAGTACCGTCAGTCAGCCGAACGCTTCCCCGAGAGCGCAACGTCTTTGAACGCCCTCGGCTACACGCTCGCCGATCGTTCAACCTCGGTCAAGGACTGGCAAGAAGCCGAGGTGCTGATTCGCAAGGCACTCGACAAAGATCCGGACAATGCGGCCATCATCGACAGCATGGGCTGGGTGCTGTTCCGGCTCGGACAACCCGAGGCCGCGCTGGTCGAGCTCGAGCGGGCGTACGCCTCATTTGACGATCCGGAAGTTGCGGCGCACATCGTCGAGGTCCTGCACACACTGCAACGGACCGACGAGGCGATGACAATGCTCGAATCCGCCGAGGAAAAAGACCCCGACAATGAACTGCTTGAAGCCGTTCGACAGCGCCTCTTCCGGGACGCCGACTAGCGGTGTCCTGATCGCCTGCCTGCTGCTGGCGGGCTGCGCCACCACCGGTCGCGTCGAGGTCGATCTGCCGGCGCTCGGTGACTGGGAGCAGCGTCGCAGCCTGCTCGCCGACGCCGATGACTGGAGCCTGACCGGACGTATCGGCATCCGCAGCGATGACGACGGCTTCAACGCCCGCTTTCGACATACCCAGGACGGCCGCCGCTTCGATGCGACCCTGAGCGGCCCGCTCGGCGTGGGGACGATTCGCGTGGCCGGCGATACCCGGGCCATCGTCCTGACCGACAAGGACGGCGAACAGCTTACGCTGAGCAATCCGGAGGCGGATCTGCTCAGGCTCTATGGCTGGACGATTCCGTTGGACTCGCTCAAATACTGGGCGCTCGGTATCCCGGATCCGGCGGTAGCGGCGACGCCGGTTATCGATGACGCAGGCCGGCTGACATCGCTTGAACAACGCGGCTGGCGGGTCGACATCGACCGCTATCGCGAATACGCTGGCCAGCAGCTTCCGGCGCGTATCACGGCCACGTCGACGACGACGCGGGTGCGCCTCGTGGTGGATCGCTGGCGCTTTTACGATCAGCCGTGACCGGTGCTCGAGGCCGCGTTGACACCTCAGTGGTCGAAACGCACAATTGCGCCGCGCGCAGACGACATAAATGGGGCGTAGCCAAGCGGTAAGGCAACGGGTTTTGATCCCGTGATGCGCAGGTTCGAATCCTGCCGCCCCAGCCATAACACACGAGGGGACCGAGCGTGGATTTAGCAAGCATGGCGGTGTTCACGGGTAACGCCCACCCGGAACTCGCACAGAATATCGCTCGCCACCTGATGCTGCCGCTTGCCCGCGCACACGTTGGGCGGTTTTCCGACGGCGAAATCAACGTCGAAATTCTCGAAAATGTCCGCGGTCGCGAAGTGTTCATTATCCAGCCGACATGCCCGCCGGCATCAGAGAACCTGATGGAGCTGCTGGTCATGGCGGACGCCGCCAAGCGCGCCTCCGCCGCTCGTATCACAGCTGTGATTCCGTATTTCGGCTTTGCCCGCCAGGACCGTCGCCCGCGCGCGGCCCGCGTCCCGATCACGGCGAAACTCGCGGCGACGATGATCGGGACCGCCGGCATCGATCGAGTGCTGACGGTCGACCTGCACGCCGACCAGATTCAGGGCTTTTTCGACATTGCTGTCGACAACGTCTACGCCTCGCCGATCCTGCTCGGCGATGTCTGGAAGCAGAAGCATGAAAATATGGTGGTCGTGTCTCCGGACGTCGGTGGCGTGGTGCGCGCCCGTGCACTCGCCAAACGCCTGGACGACGCCGATCTGGTGATCATCGACAAACGCCGCGACCGGGCAAACCAGTCCGAGGTCATGAACATCATCGGTGAGGTCGAGGACAAGAACTGCATCATGATCGATGACATGGTCGACACCGCCGGCACGCTGTGCCACGCGGCCGGTGCCCTGAAGGATCGGGGTGCAGCGACGGTGGCCGCCTACATCACCCACCCGATACTCAGCGGCCCCGCTGTGGACCGGATCACCGCATCGCAGCTCGACGAGATCGTCGTCACCGACACCATACCGCTGTCCGAAGCGGCTCGCGCCTGCGGCAAGATCCGCCAGCTCTCCACCGCGGAGATTCTCGCGGAGACCATGCGCCGCATCAGTGACGAGGAATCCGTCTCCTCGCTGTACGTCGACTGATCCGACCCGCGCGGTCGCTGCTTTCTTCCGCCACGCCGCTGGGTTATAGTGCGCGCCCCTGCGACGGGCGGTCGAAGCCCCTGCAGGCGCCTCAACGAGGCAAATCCACAATCCAATCAATCAGTTAACGGAGTTCAGACATGTCTGACGAATTCGACCTGATTGCGGAATTCCGGGAAGACATGGGGAAAGGTTCGAGCCGCCGCCTGCGTCGTGAAGGAAAAGTACCCGCAATTATCTACGGTGCCGGCCGTCCGCCGCGCTCACTCGCCTTTGACCACAACAAGGTCCTGAAGCAGCTCGAGAACGAATCGTTCTATTCGAGTGTTCTCAATATCAAGGTTGGCGAAAAAAGCCAGGCTGCAATCCTGAAGGACCTGCAGCGCCATCCAGCGAAGATGCAGATCCTGCATATGGACCTGCAGCGCATCGTTGAAGACGAGGAAATTCGCATGAACGTTCCGCTGCACTTCCTCGGCGAAGACGTTGCTCCGGGTGTCAAACTGGCCGGCGGCAAGGTGTCTCACCTGAGGACCGACGTCGAAGTCACCTGCCTGCCGAAGCACTTGCCGGAATTCATCGAAGTCGATGTCTCCGCGCTGGAACTCGATGAAATGATTCACCTCTCTGAGCTGAAACTGCCGAATGGCGTCACGATTCCGGAACTGGCTCAGGGTCCGGAACACGATCACGCCGTCGTCGCGGTGCAGAAGCTGAAGCGCGCTGCTGTGGAAGAAGAGACCACAGACGAAGCGGCCGAGGGTGGCGAAGAGGCAGCGTCGGACGAATCCGGCGACGAATAACGCCCTTGATCGCGAAGGCCGCGGCCCGATTCCAGCGCACGCCGCCGGAATCCCCGCGGTCTTTCTTTAGGTGCCGACGATGGACCTGAAACTGATAGCCGGTCTCGGCAATCCCGGTGACAAATACGAACGCACTCTGCACAACGCAGGGTTCTGGTTCGTGGACGCCGTTGCCCGGAAGTACGGCGGCAGCTTCAGCTACGCCAAGAAGTTCGATGCGGACGTTTGCAAGGTTACCATCGATGGCCACGATGTCTGGCTCGCCAAGCCGCAGAGTTTCATGAATGAAAGCGGTTTGCCGGTGCGTGGACTGATGGACTACTACCGTCTGAAGATCCGGCAGGTGCTGGTCGCGCACGATGAAATCGATCTGCCGCCCGGCACCGTCCGTTTGAAGCAGGGCGGCGGGCATGGCGGGCACAACGGCCTGCGCGACATTATCAAGCACTGCAGCAATGACTTTCTGCGACTCAGGCTCGGTGTCGGTCATCCGGGCCACAAGGACGCGGTGGTCAGCTACGTGCTGAAACGCGGCAGCCGGGAGACCGAAGACGCAATCGAACGAAATGTTGATGATGCCCTGGCCGTGCTGCCGGATCTTGTCGACAGCGGCAGCAATGCCGCGATGAAAAAACTGCACACGCGCGACTGACGCGCGAGGAAATACGCATGGCAATCAAGTGTGGCATCGTCGGACTGCCAAACGTCGGCAAGTCGACCCTGTTCAACGCGCTGACCGCGGCCGAGATCGCGGCTGAAAACTATCCGTTTTGCACGATTGAGCCGAATGTCGGCATTGTGCCGGTGCCGGATCTCCGCCTCGACAAACTGGCAGCGATCGTGACCCCGCAAAAACTGATCCCGGCGACGATGGAGTTTGTCGACATCGCCGGGCTCGTGGCGGGCGCGTCCAAGGGCGAGGGTCTGGGTAACCAGTTCCTCGGCAATATCCGCGAAACCAACGCCATCGCACACGTGGTCCGCTGCTTCGAAGACGATGACGTCACGCACGTGGCCGGCCAGATCAACCCGGTTGACGACATCGACACGATCAACACGGAGTTGACGCTGGCTGATCTCGAATCCGTCGAGCGCCAGCTCGCCAAGGCGGAACGCAACGCCAAGACCGCGAAGAAGGAAGACGTGTTCATTCGCGACACGATCGCCAAGGTCAAGGCGCACCTCGACGAAGGTCTGCCGGCGCGCACGCTGGAACTCAATGAGCCCGAGTCGGACATCGCGCGCGGCCTGCACATGATCACGGCCAAGCCGGTTATGTACGTGGCGAACGTTGCCGAGGACGGCTTCGACAACAACCCGCATCTCCACGCCGTGACGGCGTACGCTGAGCAGGACGGCAGCCAGGTCGTTGCGATCTGTGCGTCGATCGAGGCCGAAATCGCTCTGCTCGATGACGACGACAAGACTGAATTCCTCGACGACCTCGGTTTTGAGGAACCCGGGCTCAACCGCGTGATCCGCACCGGATACTCGCTGCTGGGCCTGCAGACCTATTTCACCGCCGGGCCGTCAGAGGTGCGTGCGTGGACCACCAAGGTCGGTGCCACCGCGCCCGAGGCAGCCGGTGAGATTCACACCGATTTCCAAAAAGGCTTTATCCGCGCGGAAGTGATTGCCTACGACGACTACATCACCGGCAACGGTGAGCAGGGCGCGAGAGAAGCAGGCCGACTCCGGCTCGAGGGCAAGGAGTACATCGTCCAGGAGGGCGATGTCATGCATTTCCGCTTCAACGTCTGAGTTGCGAACTCAGTGCCAGGCCCTGTCGCTGGCCTCCACCCTGTACAGCACGTAGTTGCGAATCTCGTGTGCCGTCGTCTCATCGATGTACGGCAAATCGATATGCCCGTTGGCCAGAAACAGCTGTAACGTCGCGAGCCCTTTGCGCTTTTGAAAAACGGACTGTCGCACCGTAACGCGCTGCACTTTGCGCAGCAGGAAGGCATCCAGCCGATAGCCGAGAAAGCCGCGGCGTTTCACCAGCATGTCGTCGGTGGCGTACCACGCCAGGCGCTTCCAGACACGACGAGTTATCAGGTACACGGGCAGCACCCAAAGAAACGGCACCAGCGCGGCAAATCCGGACGACAGGCCGACCGGTATGGCGAGCATTGCCGCTGGAAAAACGCCGACGATGACAACCGTCTTCAGAATGTAGCGCCTGGAGACGCGCGAGAAGCGGGCGTCGTCGACGCTAACGGCATAGCTCTGTCCCTCCGTTTCGAACAATCGTCGAGTCAGGGACTCCGACGTGTCACTCGCGATCAGCGGAATATTGAAGCTGGCCTTTTCCTTGGCGGAACTCGTGGCCTGTTGCACGCTCATTCGCCAGCGCGAGAACCATCGCAGCACGATGCCCTGCTTGACGACGACACGCTGCACCTTCTTGACGTCCATCGAGATGTTCTGAGTGGTGGCGAGCCCGGCCTTCGAGCGTAGCGTCGTGCCGTCCAGCGTCAGCGTGAAACCGTTGTAGCTCCAGAAAGCGATGCCGATCGAGATCAGCGTGAGGATGAGGATGACGGCAATAACCAGCGCGACCAGCACAATAACGCCGGACACGACATCGCCCCCCAGACTGTTGACCAACGGGCCGAGGTACTGGTCGAGGAAATCGTCGAGCTGGTCCCCCGTTTGCTCGAGGATGGGTCCGAGCAGGGCCAGCACGATCAAGACGCGGCGGTCGGTGAGACCGATGCGCACCATGTCCCGACTGGTCAGGCGCAGGATTATCGAACCTTCCTGTATTGGAGCCGCGGTGTCGGTGGCGTCGTCGCGGCTGGTTTTCGGTGTCCGGTCGATGCGTTCGCGCAGCGCATCGGCAAACGCGCGTTCCACGGCGGGCAGATTGCCTTCACTGCTGGATGAGCCGGCGGTCTCAAACGTCAGGTCCACAAGGCCCATAGCCCGTGACACGGGGCCCTGTTCTTCATTCACGCCCTGGATGCGGTCGTATTTGATATCGAGCTGGGTCTTGTTGAAGATGCCGTCGCGGATCAGGATCGAGTCATCCTCGATACGGAAGCGAAAGAACAGGTAACGCAACACCGAGTAGCTCACCGAGAACAGCACGACGGCCGAAGCGGCGATCGTGATCTTGGTCATCGTTGAACCGGGCCACGCCACGGCGAACGCCGCCATCGGTGCGATCGCCTGCGTGAAATTCTTCGCGATGCCTTTGACGACACGACCGAAGAAAAACAGAACAGCCAGCGGCGATGTGCGCCGCCAGTCGCTAATCGCGCTCAACCTCACCTCCGATCTTGTTCAGGATGAACGCGCGAAGCGCTTCTGCGTTATCGGACTCCAGCCCGTGAATCTGCAGGTCACCGGATGAGCCGCCGGCGGTAAAAAGCTGCAGGCTTGCTGTACCGAAGCGCCGATCCAGCGGACCGTGCGAGGTTTCGACATGCTGAATACGATTAAAGGGAATGACCGTGACCTTGCGGAAAACAACTCCGGTCTTGTAGGCGATGTCCTTGTCGCGGCTGGCTACACCCTTGAAGCGGACGGCCAGAAACGGCCAGCCGAGCATGATCAGCGACACGAGCCCGATGGCCACGACTGCCGCCGGGAGCGGCAGCAACGTGAAGCCGGGAACGACGAGACTGACACCCTGGGCGACGATCATCAGCACCGGGATGATCAGTCGAGAGATGAAGATCTGCAGCGCATGGGATTTGTGCAGCGGCTGCCACTCGATGTCCTCCACGGACGGCAGCCCGTCCAGCGCAATCTGGCTGTTTTCGAACATGGTTTTCCTGTACCCCGTCAACAGCCCCGGATTATAGGGAAACCCCCGCGATTTCCTCACAATTTCTTGACACCCAGCGGGCCCATCAGGACAATCTGCGGCCCTCTCGCGGTGCCAGCCCCGCGGGACTCCAGCCAGATTTTGGTGATGTAGCTCAGATGGTTAGAGCGGCGGACTCATAACCCGCAGGTCGGTGGTTCAATTCCACCCATCACCACCACTTAACTAGCTGACCTGGCAGGCAACGTCGCCGCCAGGTTGGCTTTTAAGTCGCCGAGGCCGCCTCGAGCCTTAAATAGTCCAAGAAACTGTCATTGTCGGCATTGCTGTAGCCCACC
>JBCCNM010000072.1:0-17022 GCA_039025835.1 Pseudomonadota bacterium
CCAGTTCGTCGCTGATCAGCTCAGCAAGTTCGGACAGACCGCTGCCGCTGACCAGGCTCAGGTCGGCTTCCGACAGATCGACCAATTCGGCGCGGATCGTTGCAAACTCCGGACGCCGGTACAGACCACGGTAGAAACCCATGAGCTGAGCATCGTCGATGGCACCTACGTAACGGGTTTCGGCGAACGGGAGATCGGACTCCAGGACCAATTGAAGCGGCATACACGACAGGGTCTAAGGGTCGAGGTCATCAGAGACGGCCACCGGACGCTGGCCAACCAACAATGTAGCGCACAAGCTTGAAAAAAAGGACAGTCCGCGGCAGCAGACTGTCTCTGAAACCGAGTCGAATCGTGGATCCGGTGCCGCAGATCCCGAGCCGCTAGCGCGTCGGCTGCCACAGCCGTTTCCACCACGGTTCCGGCACCGGAGGCTCCGTCGAGGCCAGTGTCGGGATCTTGTTGCGAATCTCCTCAACATCCCAGCCGGTCAGGTTGGCCAGGGTTTGCGCTTCGTGCTCCTGTCGCGCGGTCAGCGCAGCTCGGTATTGCTCCATCGCGTCACATGTCGAGTCACCGCTGTATGCATGGCGGACCACATATCGTCCCTGGAAATTCTGCCGGTCGCCGGTTTCGACAAGCATCAGGTCCTCCGGAAAATGCTCAGCGTCGTATCGCACGTGCAGCCGGGTAACGAACACATTTTCCGCTTGCGGTGCGAGCCGCGCGTTCGGTCTTGTCTTGTCCGAGCGATCGTCCAGCCAGAAGACGCCAAGCGATTGTAGCTCGTCGCGCGTCAAGGGATCGGCGGCACAGGGGTCACACCAGGCCATATCCCAGGCGTACTCGAGAAACACACCACGGTTGTTCGCCTGCTGTGTCTGGCGCGCAAACATCGTGCGGTAAAAGTCGCCGAACTCCTCTTTCACATGCACCGGTAACTCCTGGCCTGTCGGCAATCTCACCGTGCGATAGTTCGACGTTTCCACGCGGCCCGTCCGCGTCAGCGTGTAGACATACATATCCTGCTGCGCTTTCGCGTTCAGCGTACCCAGTCGAATCGGCAGCATGAATCTCTCCGACTCGAAAGCCACCTGCAGAGGACGCAGATTGGTATAGCCGGATGCGTCGAAGCTGTCGAGATTGACCTTGGCCACGAAGAAACGCATGCCCTGTTTCAGGTAGCTGCCGACAATGCGCTCGGCGCCGTCGGGAATCCGGTAGCCGTTTTCGTTCAGCCAGGTGATCAGGCCGCCACTCTGCGTCGCATCGAGGATCAGGATGTCGTACTCGCCAACGGTGTAGCTCGCTTCGATCGTAACGCCGAGGGACTTGCGCCGCATTGACGCGATACTGGAATCCGCCGACTCGGGCACGGCCTGCATCGTCCGGAAACGGTCGTCACGCGCCGCGCAGGGATCACTGTCGAAGTATTCGACCAGTCGCGGCGAGGTGTAGGCGTCGAGGTGCTCGACCACCGACATATCGCCGACATTGATCTGCTCCCGTTCAATAAAGGTCGGTACCGGCACGACCATGGCAAAGTCACTGACGTCGCCCTTGAAGTCATTGACCATCGTGATCACGGTCCGCTTGCCGTCGCGCACCAGCACGACCTGCGAGGCTTCGTTGAACAAGTCGGTGTCTGCTTTCGCAACGTAAAACCCGCAGAACGCCTGGGCGTTGCTTGCGATGGCCAGCGTCAGCAGAGCGGACGCCAGGGTGGTCAGAATTTTCATGCAGTTGCTCCTTTGGAAGTGGCCCGCCACCGGTATCGATGGCCGGACAGGCAGCGGTCTATGATGGGCACAGTCAGTGCGCATCCGATCAGCGCGAGCACGGGGCCCGACGGCAGGTAGAAATGAAACTGGATAACGTAGGCCACGGTCGCGACCAGCGTCCCGAAGATCGCCCGTCCGGCCGCGGTATTCGGTGCCGTGACCGGATCGGAAATCATGAAAAATGCGAACACCAGCAGAGCGCCGTTTTGCAGCTGGTGCAGCGGAATCGCCAGCGGGTCGCCCAGCCACGCTGCCCGCGCAAACACAAGGACCGCCCAGCCGCCGAGAAAGAACAGCGTGGTCTCGAAGCGTTTCGCCCGGGAGATGACCAGCAGCCCGAGACCGATCAGAAGCACCGCGAGCAGGGACGTGCTGCCCCATTGCCCGGACGATATCCAGGCACGATCACTGGCCAGCATCAGCACGACGATCGCAAAATTGGCCGGATTGAAAATATGCTTGTTGTTGGCGCGCAGCAGGAACTTGCTGCCGATCGCGAGCGCCGAAGCGAGCGACGCGAGGGCCATAAGGTCGGTGCGCAGCAGCAGCGTCAGTGACAACGACGTGATGATCGCACTGAGCGGGTCGAAGCGTGGCAGACCGGCAAGTCGGGATCCAAACCACTGGGTGGCGAGTGCGGTCGTGACAATCGCGAGCGCGTTTTCAATGCGGATGCCGAACCCGAGTGTGGTGCTGCCCCAGGCGACAAGCAGGGACAGGGTGGCAATCTGGTAAAAGCGAGGGTCTGTCATACCCCCACTAAACGCAGGCGCTGCGGCAGACGGGGTTACATCTGCGCCGATGTCGACCGCCGGCAGCTCGCCAGGCGCTTTTTAAGTTACTGAAAATTAATGTAATTTGACAGCCAGAAAAAATTCTCCTGATCCTGCATCCAAAGGGCGCTCAGGAGGTATCTACCCAGTGAAACCAGCAATTCCGGTACGGAGAAGGGACCATCGATGAATGAAGAAATTTTTATCCCGATCAGCATGTTTATTGGCCTGGCGATTGTCATTGGCATGTTCATCGTCTATCGCAACAGGCACCGCGAATCTCAGCAACAAACGATCCGCGCAGCGATCGACAAGGGCCAGGACCTGACGCCGGAGCTGATCAAACAGATCGGCGCACCGCCGGAACCGCCGAAGGATAGAGACCTGCGGCGCGCATTACTGGCCATTGCCATCGGTGCCGCGGTGTTTGTATTCGGATTCGTCATACCCGACGGTGATGAGGCAGCGAAAGTCATGGGTGGTCTTGCGGCCTTCCCGACATTTATCGGTCTCGCCTATCTCGCCATGTACTTTCTCGGTACCAAACAAAAGTAATCGTCGAGGGCAGCGGGGAGAACGAACATCGACGACCAGCTGTTAGTCGCCCGGGTTATCTCAAGCAACGATACCCGGGCCTTCGGCGAATTGATCCAGCGCCACCAGTCGCAGATTCGCAACTTTTTGCGACGACTGACGCGCGATGAGTCTCTCGCCGACGATCTTGCACAGGACGCTTTCATGCACGCTTGGAACAAGATAGGCACCTACTCCGGCAGTGGCAGTTTTATCGGCTGGCTGCTCAAGGTTGCCTACACGACCTTTTTGCAGTCCAGGCGGAAGCGGGACCGGTATGAGGAAGTACTCAAACAGGTGGGCGAAGAAGGCGGTTCGGTGCACTACGCAGAGGCATCGGTTGGCGTGACCGATCTGGATCGGTTTCTCGCGGTGCTTAACGAGCAGGAGCGGGCGGTGATGATTCTGTCGTACGCCTGTGGACTCTCGCATCGAGAAATTCACGAGGCCACCGAATTGCCGACCGGTACGGTCAAGTCGATTATTCACCGCGCCAAGGATAAGATCAGGGAACGCTTTGACATCGAACGTTATCAACATGGCTGATCGCAAAACGGACATGCAGGATGAATTCCTGACAGAGTTGTTCGCGTCTGCCCCGATTGCCGACGACGGCTTCAGTCGGCGCGTGATGCGTCGGGTTCGCCGACAGGTCTGGATTGATCGGCTCGCACTGCCGGTCGCCTGTGTACTGGGCCTGCTCGTGGCCTTTAAGCCGTTGCTTCAGGTGTCCAAGGTGTTCCCGTCGCTGGTCGAGGTCTTGCGGCTGGATTCGGTTGCACTCGACACGCTTCCGGCGATTAATCCGCAAATGATTGTGTTCGGTGGATTACTGCTGTTTGCACTGCTTTTTGTGCTGCAGGTCGTCGAGGACTAGCGGCCTCAACCCGCCAAAAGTCAAGCCAACTGCGTCATTGTTTCGTCGCAGTCGCTTGGTTACCCTTGCGGCATGTCGCTCAAGGACAAAGTCGAGGAAATTCTTCCGAACTGGGACCGCTGGTACCCCAGTCTCTTTGATGCAGCCACCGATCTTGGTGTACTCCGCGCTGAGGTCTGCGACCCCGATTCACTGCTGCTGACACGACGGCACGCCAAAGTCCGCCAGCGCGCCGAAGACGCGCATCGCGAAAAATGGGGTGGCAAAGCCACCGACTGAGCGCCGTGACTGTCGACATCGGTGCCATTCGCGCACAGTTTCCGTCTTTGTCGATCAAGGACGATGGCCGGCGTCGCATCTATCTCGATAATCCCGCAGGTACCCAGATACCGCAGCGCGTCGCCGACGCGGTTGCCGACGCGATGTTATACCGCTGTGCCAACCAAAAGGGCCCGTTCCGGACCTCGAAGCTGGTTGACCGGCTGATCGACGACGCGAGGCTGGCCGTGGCTGACCTGCTGAACGCACCATCACCCGATGAAATCATTTTTGGCCAGAGCATGACGGCGCTTGCCTACCACGTCGCTCGGGCGATGGGAAACACGCTCACGGCCGGTGACGAGATCATTGTCACGACAATGGACCACGACGCTAACGTTCATCCCTGGGTCACGATGGCGAAGGAACACGGGCTAACCGTGCGCTGGCTATCGTTCAACACAGAGACTTATGAATTCGACAGCGATGACCTGGCGAGCCTGTTGACCGATCGCACCCGGCTGGTTTGCATTGGCGGTGCGGCGAACCTGACGGGAACGCTGAATGACGTGACGACCTTGTGTTCGCTCGCGAGAGAGGCCGGTGCGTGGACCTTCATCGACGGCGTACAGTCGGTGCCGCACGTGCCAACCGACGTTCAGGCGATCGGCTGCGACCTGCTGGCGTGCTCCGGCTACAAATTCATGGGGCCGCACCAGGGCGTATTGTGGGGGCGGCGTGAGATTCTGGAACAACTGCAGGCCTATCAGCTACGTCCGGCGCCGCAGGCAATCCCGGGAAACTTCGAGACCGGCACACCGAGCTTCGAACTGATGGCCGGCACCACGGCGGCGGTCGACTACTACGACTGGATCGGTGACACGATGGCGGCGGACTTCCTGTCGCAATTCGACGCGTTCGATGGACGACGCCAGCGGGTGCACGCGGCGCTTGCGGCCCTGTTCGATTACGAAAAGCACATTGCATCGCGGCTTGTCAGTGGCCTGCAGTCGCTGCCCCGGGTGACGGTGCGCGGAGTCACGCAGTCGGAACGTATGGACCACCGCGTACCGACGGTGGCATTTACCCATGGGTCGAAGTCACCGGCGACGATCGCCGAGGCTCTGGCCGCGGACAATATATTCGTCTGGAACGGACACAACTATGCGCTGGAGCTGGTCAAGGCGATCGGCTGTGAGGATGGCGGTGTCGTCCGCGTCGGTCCGGTGCACTACAACACCGTCGATGAAATTGACGACTTTCTCAACTCGCTGGATAACGTGCTCGCCTGACAGCGTATCCGCAAACAAGAAAGGCCGCGCAAAGCGCGGCCTTTCGTGAGATTTGTGTGGTAGAGAAGCGGTCAGAGGATAGTGAAAGGTAATCCCTCTATCCGGTCAAGACCTGCGGCTCTACTCAGCACACTGTTAATCTCACTAGACATGGATCACCTCCTTTCAAGTTGTTTGCCCGGTCGCAGTATCCCTTGACCGTCGCGAAAAACCAAGAAAAAAATCCACTGAATATCATGGTGTTCACCGCCATTTTTCTGGGTTATTCTTGCTGGCCGTCACAAGAATAAGCGCCGGTTCGGGGATGGTCCGGCGACCTCGGGGATCTTTCATGTCTGACGCAACTACCGCGGCTCCGGCAACGCCGGACACGCCCGTTCAACCCGTTTCCGGAAAAGAACGTCACGTCTCGATGGACGTGCTGCGAGGGGTGGCCATCTTCGGCATCCTGGTCATGAACATCTACGGTTTTGCGATGCCGTTTGCGGCTTACTCAAACCCGACGCTGATGGGCGGTACTGACGCACTCAACCTCGGCGTCTGGTTCGTCACGCATATCCTTTTTGACCAGAAGTTCCTCGCGATCTTCTCGATTCTGTACGGTGCCGGCATCATCATGCTGTTCGAACGCGCAGAGGCCAGGGGGCGGGGCGTGGCCGGCCTGTTCTACCGTCGCAGTTTCTGGCTGATGCTGATCGGCCTCGCTCACGGTGCGTTCATCTGGTTTGGCGACATCCTGTTCGCCTATGCACTGACCGGCATGATCATCTTCCTGTTCCGCAAGCGGTCCCCCAAAGCACTGCTGATCATCGCGGCATTCTGGTTCTCGGTAGCACCCCTGTTCAGCTACGGCGGCGGCTTCGCAATGAAGGGGCTCGAAGCCCAGGTCACGGTACTCGAGGCGAGGCAGGCTGACGGCGAAGAACTCAACGACGAAGAGCTGGAGATGATCGACCAGTGGGCGCAGTCTCGCGCGTTTATGGCGCCGACGGCAGAGGATGTGCAGAAGGATATCGTCGCGAATCGCGGCAGCTACAGCGACGCTTTCGACTACCGTAACCCGATGGTGCAGGGCTTCCAGATACAGGGCACGCTGTTCTTTATTTTGTGGCGCGCCGGCGGGTTGATGCTGCTGGGAATGGCATTCATGAAACTTGGCGTTCTGCAGGCGGAGCGCAGCGATCGCTTCTATCGCAAGCTGATGCTGTTCGGCTACGGCCTTGGTCTTCCGATTACCGCCTTCAGTGCCTGGTGGCTGCAAGCCAACAACTGGGATGGCCTGTTCATGTTCCAGGTTGGACTGACGCCGAATTACTACGGCAGCGCAATCGTCGCCGTCGGCCACATCGGCCTGGTCATGACGCTGGTTCGCACGGGTGCCCTGCAGGCGCTGATCGGGCGCTTTGCCGCGGTTGGACGCATGGCGTTTACAAACTATCTGACGCATTCGATCGTTATGACGACGATTTTTTACGGTTACGGCCTTAACCTGTATACGGAAGTCCCGCGTATCGGCCAGATGGGCTTTGTGCTGGCATTGATAGGCCTGCAGCTGGTGATCAGCCCCTGGTGGTTACAGCGCTTCCGCTTCGGACCTGCCGAGTGGCTCTGGCGCTCGCTGACCTACTGGAAAATGCAGCCGATGCGGCGTTAAATCCGCGTCCCAGGTCGTCAGGCGGCCGGATGCATGTATACTCCGCCTGTCTCACAGGCACACAAATAACCAGAAACAGTGAGGACTTCATGGCCATCTCAGACCTTGCAAACGTACTGAACATCTTCGGCGGCTCGGACATCAGTGAAGACCAGCAGAATGAACTCTTTAAAGAGGTTCTGTTGATGACGCTCGCTCGTGCGGCGGACGCCGACATCAACATCCAGGCTTCCGAAGTCACAAAGATCCAGGAAATCCTCAAAGAAAAGACAGGCGAGGAATTCAGTGCAGCGGACATTCGCGTCGCGGCTCGTGATGAGCTGTACGCTGAAAACGGCCTGCGAAAATACCTGTCCAGCTGCGCGCACAAGATGACAGATGACCACCGTGCACAGGTCGTGCAGGCCCTGGCTGACGTATTCCGCAGCGACCAAACGGTCAGTGTGCTGGAGATCGACTTCTTCAACCGGGTGGCAGAGCGCCTGCAGGTGACGCCGGCACAGATCGCCGGCCTGGTCGCCGGCGACGTCGACTAGTCCCCGCGCAGGCGGCGGCGGACGCCCGTTGCCGCGGCGGCCGTCAGGGCGCGCAGGTAGCGGGCCGACAACGGCCGGCCGATTTCCCGGAACGCCACAAACAAACCGGACCCGACAATCATTGTCGCACCTATGATTGACCAGGTATCCGGCACCTCATCCCAGATCAGGTAACCGGCGATTGCGCCAGCTACCAGCGCCGTGTATTCGAACGGCGCGAGCATCGCCGGCGATGCTCGTCGGTAGGCCGCAACAATCCCCATCCAGGCCATCACTGAGCAGGCCGCGGCTACGACGATCAGCAGGATGCCGACCGCGTCCGGCGTCTTCCAGTCACTGTCCAGTGACAACAGCCCGGACAGCACCATCGGGCCGGCAATCACGTAAACCGATAACGACAGGCTGCTCTCGGTGCGGCCGAGTGAGCGTGACGTGATTGCGAGGCAGGCGTAACTGAACGCTGACAGCAGGACAGCTATGGAGGCGAGGTCCAGTTGCTCGGCACCCGGCCGCAGCATGATCAGCACACCGACGAATCCTGTCGACACGGCCGACCAGCGTCGCCAGCCGACCGGTTCCCCCAGCGCCACCGACGACAGGGCTGTCACCATCAGTGGTGCGGTGTATCCGAGCGTCAATGCATCGATCAACGGCATCTGGCTCAGGCCGTAAAAGAAACCGAACATCGCAACGGCTGCGAGCAGGGTTCGCAACGCGTGCCAGTGCAGCTTGTCGGTCCTCAGTGCCTTCAGACCGCCAAAGCGGTACGAAATCGACAGGAAGATCAGCAGACCGATCAGGCTGCGCAGAAAAATGAACTGCACCAGCGGATAGTCCTGCAGGATCTGCTTGGCTGAAAGATCGAGGCCCAGACCCGCCATCACCCCGAAGAGCAGCCAGAAAATGGCCCTGCCACTGCTGTTGTCGATTGTGCTCATCGTGATTCCGCAGACTCAGGCCGCGATCATCGCACGCTCGTACGGCGCATTCAGGTTCGATTCATCGACGCGGCGCTTTAATGGCACCGTCAGAGTTATTTACAGGGACGAAACGATGAAAGCGCAATACCTGCCCGGCAAGGTCGCCTCCACCACGATCATTGCCCTTTTCCTGCTCTCGGTTGTCTGCATCAGCACCGCCTGGGCGGACGCGGACGAGCGCGTCACCGAATCCACGCACTACTCGTCCGGTGGTCGCGACAATCGCGAGGCGATCAAGACCCAGCGCGACACCCACGCGTCCACAGCCATCGACAAGCAAAAACCGCGCGTCGGCGGTAAACCGGGACAGTCCTCGGTGCAGGCTGTCGGCAATGACTTCTGGGTATTCGATGCGGATGTCGTGTTGTTTGCCGATGAAGATCTCGACGGCTTCTACTCCGGTATCGATTTGTTGTTTGACGTCGATACGGTGTTTACCTCCGCCGATGTGTACGCGGTGCTGTACCTGAGTCTTGAGGGCGGTCCGTGGGAGGAGTACGCCGTCACGGAGACGTTCACAATCTTCGGTCAGTCGGATAACGACGACTATTCCGTCGTCACCGATCTCGTCTCCGGCTACCCAACCGGCAGCTACGATTTGCTGATTGAGGTATTCGACGCATTCAACGATGAGTTCGTTGCTTTCCTCGCGCCGGAGGATACGTCGGCGCTGGCCTTGCTGCCGCTGGAGGATATCGCCCGCGATACGCCGCCCGGTGCAACGACGGTGGTCGTCAACACCGAGGGCGGTGGATCACTGGGCTGGCTGATGCTGTTGCTGCTGCCCGGTCTTGCCGGCCTGATGCGGCTCAGGCGGCCGGGGTAGTGCCCGGTAGCGCCTCGCGGCGTGCGAGCCGGCGCACTTTCCGGCTCCACGCGGCGAGGTTGTCGAAGTAGATATACAACGCGGGTACGACCAGCAGGGACACCACGGTCGAGAATGCCAGCCCGCCGATGATCGCCCTGGCCATCGGGTAGTACGGAGGACCATCGCCACCTACCTGGGTATTACCGACGGCCAGCGGTGTCAGCCCGACGATCGTCGTCGCGACCGTCATCAGGATTGGCCGCAGACGATCTCGCCCGCCAACGACGATAGCCTCATCCCGATGCATACCGCCCACACGCAAATTGTTGATGTGGTCGACCAGCACGATCCCGTTGTTCACGACCACGCCGATCAGGATCATGATCCCGATCATGGCCATGAAGGAAAACGGCGTCCCGGTGGCGGCGAAAAACAGGAACACACCGAAAATCGAAAACACGATGGAGCCCAGAATGATCGAGAAGGGCAGGATCAGTGATTCAAACAGCGCCGCCATAACCAGAAAGATGCACGCCACACCCAGCAGCAGGTTGGTCATCATCATGGCCTGAGTTTCGTCATTGCGCTGGAAGCCGCGGCCGAATTTCCACGTGTAACCGGCCGGCAATTCCAGCGCGTTCATCAATTCGCTGACCTGTGGACGCACATCGTTCATCGAGAAGTCGTCCCTGATATCGGCCGAAATCAATACCGATGTCTGTCGATCGGTGCGTCGAATACGTTCCGGCGTGCGGCCCATCTCGAAGCCGGCGATGCTGCCCAGCGTGATCCGGTTGCCGTTACCGTCAAACAGCGGCAGGTTGGAGAGCTGTTCCACACTCTGACGCTCGTTTTCGCGGAACGCCATGCGCACGCCGACTTCGCCGTCCGGGCCACGGAATTCGCTCAAGGTCTCACCGCGCATCGCGACACCGATCATCTGCGCGACCTCGTCCGCGGTCAGGCCGACGGTGGCTGCCCGGTCGCGATCAATTACAACACGCAATTCGCGTTCACCGGTCTCCCGGTCTGAGCGGACATTACTAAGTCCCTCCAGCGACGACAGTGCGCGTACCACCTCGCTGCCCAGTTCGCCGAGGATTACGGTTGAATCGCCAGACACCTGCAGGCTGAACCCTTCGCCGCCGCCCTGCTGCTGCGATTCAAATCCCGGTCGGCCGATAGCGATCTTCGGCAGGTTTTCGTCGATCTCCTTGCGAATCTCGGTGACCGACTTGGTGATCTCGTCGTCCGTGGTCAACAGCAGGACTGTATGAGCGTAGCTCTGCGTGTACACCGACAGCATCGACTCGATGTTCAGGGCCTCACGGTTGTCCTCGAAGTAGCGTTCGATGTCATCGACGCTCGCCGCAACGGTCTCCAGTGCGTGCGACCCCTGGATGCGATACGGCATGTAGATCCGCCGTTCGTCATCGCGGGGGAACATGTCGACTTTCACAAGTTCCAGCGCCATTGGTGCGATGCCGATGGCGCAGATGACGACAATGCCGAGGAAACTCCATTTGGGATGACAGACCACCCAGCGCAGCGCGCGCTCGTAGCGACGGGTAAGGCGTTCCATCAGCGCACCGGGTTTGGGTTTGGGCAGGTCGCGTATGCGTGAGGCGAGCATCGGCACCATGGTTTGCGCGATTGCGAGTGATGCGACAAGCGCCACGATGATGGTGACGGCGACATGCGTCAGAAACACCATGATTTCCGCTTTTTCGCCGACGATGATCGGTGCAAACACGATGATTGTTGTCGCTGTGCCGGCGACCACGGCGAGTCCGACTTCGCGCACGCCCTTCAGCGTGGCACGTTGCGGGTTGTCCGGGTCTTTCTCGCGGTAACGGAAGATGCTCTCGGTAACCACCACGGCGTTGTCGACGAGCATCCCGACGGCCAGCATGATGCCCATCATCGACAAAATATTCAGCGACAGCCCGGCAAAATACAGCGCGCCCAGCGTAATGAGCAGCGAAAACGGCACCGACGCCGTCACGATCAGGGTCGTGGTCAGGTGGCGCAGAAACAGGTACAGCACGAAGATCGCGAGCAGGCCGCCGAGCAGTCCGGCTTCCAACAGGTCGGCCAGCGACTGTTTGACGTTGGCGCCCTGGTTGTCGACGACGAGAAAGGAGATATGGCTGAGCTGCGGCAGCTGGCGGAAGGTGTCGATCTCATCGATGACCGCGTCTGTCATCTCAACGAGATTGGCGCCCGTGTTGCGGCTGACTCCGATGACGATGGACGGTTCGCCATTCAGCCGACGTCCGTAGTTTCGTTCGGGAGCCAGCAGCTCGATCTCGGCGACGTCCTCCAGACGCAGGCCGTCACTGTTGATGACCAGCGAGCGAATCTCGTCGACCGACTGAAACTCGCCCTTCGGCCGGACGCTGAGTTGCTGACCGGACGCGTTCATCGTGCCGGCGCTGACCGAGAAATTGCTGCTCGTCAGCAGCTCACGCAGTCCCAGTAGATTGACTCCGTAGGCGGCGATGCGATCGGGTTTCAGCAGGATACGAACCTCGCGCGGATCCACACCCCACATATCGACTTTGGACACGCCATCGATGCGCTCAAGCCGCCGCTTTACGGTCCTGTCCAGCAGTTCATAGCTGTCCTGCAGGTCATCCTCGCTGGACAGGATGACTTCGATGACCGGCTGATCGCTGAGCGAGCCGGTAAACACAAACACGCGACGGACATCGTCCGGCAGTAAATGGCGTATCGAGTCGAGCTTGGCGCGCGCCTCGATACCCTTGGCACCCATGTCCTGATCCCAGCCGAATTCGAGCTGCACCTGGGCACGACTGTCTCCGGACCACGAGCGCATGCGCTCCACGCCGGGCAGCGTCGCCAGTGCTTCCTCGATCGGGCGGGTAATCAGCCGCTCTACCTCTTCCGGCGTCGATCCGGGGTAGGGCACCTCAACGTAGATGCCCGGCCACTCGATGTCAGGGAACATCTCCAGCGGCAGCAGGCGGCTGGCCAGCAGGCCGATCAGCGACAATGCGACAAATATGACCACCGTCGTGACGGGCCGTGCTAGTGCGATCTCCGTGTGCTTCATGGTGTGTCCTCAGGCAACTGACGGCGCTGCGTCAGGTACATCCCAGCGCTTTCGGTCCATCAGTGAATAGACAACCGGGATCACGACCAGCGTCAGAAGCGTTGACACAACCAGTCCGCCGATAACGGCGATGGCCATCGGCGCACGAATCTCGGCGCCTTCACCGAAGCCCACGGCCATCGGCAGCAGTCCGAGGGCAGTGGTCAGAGACGTCATCAGGATGGGACGCAGGCGGGCCTTGCCGGCGTCAATTATGGCGTCGGTGCGGGCCATTCCCTGTGCTCGCAGCTGGTTGATCAGATCGACCAGCACAATGGCGTTGTTGACGACGATGCCGGCCAGCATGATCACACCGATGAATGCGACGATGTTGATCGTCGTGCCGGTAATGAACAGGGCGAGAACGGCACCCACCAGGGCCAGCGGGATAGTGAAAAGGATGACAAAGGGGTGGATCAGTGATTCGAACTGAGACGCCATTACGAGGTAGACCAGGAACACGGCGAGCGCGAGCGCAAACTGCATCGATTGAAACGAGGCCTGCATCTCCTCGCTCTGGCCGGATACGGTGGCGCTGATGCCGCGCGGCAGCGGGACTGTCTGCAGCAAGGCTTCGGCTTCCGCCGCAGCGGCCCCGAGGTCGCCGTACGCCACGTTAGCGGTGATCAGCGCGACCCTCTCCTGTGACACGCGACGGATTTCCGCAGGTCCCATCGCGATCGAGACATCTGCCACGCTCTGCAGCGTCACTGGACGACTGGATGCCGGATTCACGATCAGCTCGCGAATTTCCTCGATGCTGGATTCGCGCGTGTCGATGCTGCGCACCAGCACGTCAATTTTCTTGTCGCGCCAGGTGTAGCGCGTGGCCAGTTCACCGCGCACGTTAGCCACTACCCGGTCTGCAATGTCGCGCACTGACAAACCCAGTGACGCAGCTCGCTCCTGGTCAAACACGATCTGGATCTCCGGATTACCTCGCTCCATCGTCGTGCGGATATCGGTGAAGCGATCCGAGGCTGTCAGTCCCGCGAGCACGCGGCGGCTGGTGGCGTCGAGGTCCTCCAGGTCAAAACCGGTGATCTCGATCTGCAGCGGGTTGGAGAAACTCATCAACGATGGCCGCGTGAATTCGTACTGCAGCCCCGGGATTTTTGCGAGATCGTCGCGAAGGCTGCGCATAACTGCGGTTTCATCGTCTCGGCCCAGACCGTCGGCGAGCGCGATGCTCAGCGTTCCGGTGTGGTCGCCGGCATCCACCGGATTAGCATCGAGACGATTGCCGGTGCCGGCGACCGAGTAGTCCAGCGCGATCGCTTCGATGTCGCCGGCCGACGCCTGCGCACTGCGGACAACGCGATCGGTCGCGGACAGCGGCGTGCCCGGCGACAGGCGTAGCTCCACGTTGAATTCGCCCTGTGACAACTGCGGAATCAGCTCGGTGCCAAGTCGCGGTACTAGCGACATCGTTGCGACGAACACAATGATGGCAAAACCGACGACGGCGGCACGGTGGTTCAGCGACCACGCCAGCAGTGGCGGATAGACCCTGGCAGCGGCGCCGTTAACGAGCCCAAACACGCGTGTTGGCAACCACATGACGAGCCAGAAAACCCAGCCCACGCCCTTGAAGACAAAACCGAACAGTCGCGCAATGAACGCGATCATGCGCGTAAACCAGCTCGGCTTCGAGGAGTCCATATCGCTGGTATACCGGCTGCCGGCACCGACAGATGCGAGCATCGGAATCAGGGTCAGCGCGACGACCAGTGAGAACAGCAGTGCGAAGGTCACTGTCAGCGCCTGATCCTTGAACAACTGGCCGGCGATGCCCGAGATGAACACCATCGGGAAAAACACGGCGACCGTGGTCAGCGTTGCGGCAACGACGGCGGAGGCGACTTCGCTGGTGCCGTTTCGGGCAGCGTCGAGAATGCTCTCACCCTGCTCGCGCTTTCTGACGATGTTCTCGAGTACGACGATGGAGTTGTCCACCAGCATACCGACAGCCAATGCGATTCCGCCGAGCGACATGATGTTCAGCGACACCCCGTTCATGTACATCAACAAAAACGTGCCGATGACAGAGACCGGGATGGCGATGCCGATAATGGTGGTTGCCCGCGCATCGCGCAGGAAGCCGTACAGCACGAGAATAGCGATCAGCCCGCCCACAATGGCGGCGTTCCTGACGTTGTCGACCGCCGCCGCAATGAAGCCGGACTGGTCGTACACGGTGACCAGTTCCATGGTGTCCGGCAGAGACTCTCGTACGCGCTCAAGCCGCTGCTGAATGCGATTCGCGACCTGCACTGTGTTGGCATCGCCTTCCTTGTAGATCGCCAGCTCGACAGACTCACGGCCGCGAACGCGGGTAATGGCCTGCCTCTCCTTATGGCCGCGTGTGACCGTCGCGACGTCGCGTAGATACACCGGTCGATCGGTGACGGAGCCGACGATGGCGTTGCGGAATTCGTCGACGGTCTCGAATTCATTGATGGTACGAACGAGGAAGCGCTGACTGCCTTCTTCGAGCCGACCACCGGACAAATTGACGTTTTCTGAGCGGATGCGAGCAGCGATGTCGTCGATGCTCAGGCCGAGCTGCGAGAGTTTCTGCTGGTCAACCTGAATCTGGACTTCGTCTTCGAGGCCACCACTGACCTTGACGGCGGCGGTTCCCTCCACGGCTTCGAGATCGGTTTTCAGGCGGTCCTCGGCCAGTCGCCGCAGCTCCTTGAGCTGGCCGTCAGAGTCGGTGGCCGTGTCTTCGTTGAACAGCAGACCGAGTCGCATGATCGGTTCTGAAGACGGATCGAAGCGCAACAACAGCGGGCGGCTGGCTTCGAGCGGCAGGAACAGGATGTCGAGCTTCTCCCTGACGTCGACACCGGCGATATCCATGTTGGTGCCCCAGAGAAATTCCAGCGTGACGTCCGACTGGCCGGATCGCGAGACCGAGCGGACGAGCCGCACATTGCGAATGACGCCGACCGCTTCCTCGATCGGTTTGGTGACCAGGTTTTCAACTTCGGCCGGCGCGGCGCCGGTCAGTTCGGTGCGGATTGTGAGCGTCGGGTAGGCAATGTCGGGCAGCAGATTCAGGCTGAGTCGCGACAGGGACACCAGACCGAACAGGCCGATGGCCACCATGAACATGACGATGGTGACACGGCGCTCCGTGGCGACTTTAATCAATCCGCGCATCGCTGCTGACCTCAAGCGGTGCGTTTGCCGCTGTATTGATAACGTCGACTCGAGTGTCGTCCTTCAGGCCGACCTGGCCAACCGTGACCACTTGAGCGTCGTCATTGAGGCCGGCGACAACCTCGACCATGCCGCGATCGCTGTAGCCGGTTTCGATAACCTTGCGCTGCGCCAGGCCATCCTCGACGACAAACACGTAGGTCTCGTCATCGTTGTCCTGCAGGGCGCTGCGGGGGATACGCAGTACGTTTTCCCGCGTGTCGTAGACGATGCCGAGTCGGGCAAACATGCCGGGTTTGATGCGTTGCTCGGTGTCGCTCACCTCGACGGTGATTTTGAAAGTGCCGGTCTCCGGATCGACGACCGGACTCACGCGTGTCACCGAGGCTGTGATCAGCGTATCACCCAGTGCGTCGATCTGGATTCCGACGGGTTTGCCCGGTTGTATGCGGCGGTATTCGCGCTCCGGTACGTAGAGATAGGCCACCAGCGGATCGAAGCTGGTGACTCGAAACAGCGGGTCGCCTACCGCGACCGTGTTGCCGAGGCGCGCAATACGCTCGGAGATCACGCCGGCAATAGGGGCGCGGATTTGTGTGTAGTCCAGTTCAAGCCGGGCGAGGTTGTAGGATGCCTCCAGCGCTTCCATTTCAAACTTGAGCTGGTCGAAATCTCCGTCGCTGATCAGACCCTTTTCCTTCAGCTCCACGTTGCGCTGGAAATCACGCTGCAGCTTTTCGACACGGGCCCGGGATTCATTGAGTTCCAGTGCGAGTCTGTCGCCGTCAAGCCTCGCGAGTTCCTGGCCCTCGGTGACAAGGTCGCCTTCCTCGGCCACCAGTGAGCGAATTTCGCCGCCCACGCGGGCGATGACGGTCGCCTCAGCGAGGGCTTCGATCGGGGCGGTGCCGCTGTACAGCGCATAAACTGTGCCGCGGTCGGGGTAGGCGGTTTCTACCGGCACCGCCGGTGCTGCGTCCTCCGGCTCTTCGGCCGCGTCTTCCTCAGCTGCTGTCGTATCGGCCGTGGACTCTCCGGCGTCCTCCGCCGATTCCTGGTTGCCCTGGCTACAGGCAGCCAGCAGCAGGAACCAGGCGATCAGCGCCGGGCTCAATAGCTTCTTCATGGATGTTCTCCCTTATGCTAACGCCGCTGCTCCCAAACCGTCGGCGGCGTCACGAACGACTGCCGGTCAGCCGCTAAAGCG
>JBCCNM010000073.1:0-16525 GCA_039025835.1 Pseudomonadota bacterium
ACGGTCAGCACGAGATCGGTGGCTGTCGCGCCTTCTCGCAGCCGGCCGGTCATTTTGAAGCCGATGACGTGCGGAATGAGCATCGTGATGGGCTGGCCGAGCATCGCCGCCTCCGCTTCAATGCCGCCGACGCCCCAGCCGAGGATGCCCAGGCCGTTGATCATCGTTGTGTGCGAATCCGTGCCGACCACGGTATCGGGATAGGCCACCGAACGATCGCCCTGGCGGACATCGAATATCACCCGGCTCAGGTATTCGAGGTTGACCTGGTGCACGATGCCGGTGTTTGGCGGCACGACCCGAAAGTTCTCAAAGCCGGTCTGGCCCCAGCGCAGAAACGAATAGCGTTCCCGGTTGCGCTGGAATTCGATTTTGTTGTTCAGGTCCAGCGCGTTTGCCGTGCCGTATTTGTCCACCTGCACGGAGTGGTCGATCACCAGCTCAACCGGCGACAGCGGGTTGATACTGTCCGCGGTACCGCCGAGTTTGACGACGGCGTCGCGCATGGCGGCAAGGTCAACGATAGCCGGTACGCCGGTGAAGTCCTGCAGAATGACGCGGCTCGGCGTGAAGGCGATCTCGGTATCAGGCTCTGCCAGCGGATCCCAGTGGGCCAGCGCAAGAATGTCGTCGCGCGTTACGTCGCGACCGTCTTCGTGGCGCAACAGGTTTTCGAGCAGGATCTTCAGCGAGTAGGGCAGTCGCTGGACATGGCCGTCGTCCACGGCATCAAGGCGGAAAAAATCGAGTTCTCTGTTGCCGACCGTCAGGGTCGACCGCGCACCAAAGCTGTCGCTCACCGGGTACTCCTGAATTGACCCGCAACCCCGCGTTGCGGCCGACCGAAGTATAGCGAAACCGTGCTGTGTCCGTTGCTCAGGCCGAGGCGGCGCTGGGCACAGCCGGTTTGTCGCGAATCAAGCGATCGATGACGGCTCCACCCAGGCAGACGTCGCCGTCATAGAACACAGCGAACTGACCGGGTGCCACCGCGCGCTGCGGATCGTCGAAGGCCAGCGTCAGCGAGTCACCGTCGGCAGCAATCACGGTGGCGCCCTGGTCGGGTTGACGATACCGAACCTTGACGCCGAATCGGCGGCCGACCAGGTCGTCCGGCGGTTCACCGATCCAGCTAAGCTGGCTGGCATCAAGCGCATGACTGAACAGCCGTTCGTGTTCGCCCTGTGCAACGATCAAGGTGTTGTCGTCGAGGTGTTTGTCGATCACGTACCACGGTGCGTCACCGGCGTCGGCACGACCGCCAATACCGAGTCCCTGGCGCTGGCCCAGCGTGTAAAACATCAGACCGGCGTGTTCGCCCACCTCATCGCCGTCAGGCGTGAGCATGCGCCCCGGATTGGCTGGCAGGTAGGTTTGCAGAAATTCACGAAACGGCCGCTCGCCAATAAAACAGATGCCGGTACTGTCTTTTTTCGCGTGCACGACCAGTCCGTGTTCGTGCGCGATATCCCTTACCTGCTGCTTGTCGAGGTCGCCGAGCGGAAACACAGTCTCCGCGAGTGCCTCAGCGGTGACGGCGTGCAGGAAATAGGTCTGGTCCTTGTTGCGGTCGCGTGCCTTGACGAGTTTCGCGGCTGTGCCGTCGTGTTCGACACGCGCGTAGTGGCCGGTGGCCAGCAAGTCGCCGCCCAGGCGTTTGGCGTAGTCACGGAAGACCCCGAATTTTATCTCGCGATTGCACAGCACGTCCGGATTCGGTGTACGCCCGCGCCGATACTCGTCGAGGAAATACTCGAACACGCGGTCGCGGTATTCGCGGGCGAAATTGACGTGGTGCAGGGGGATGCCGAGCTGCTCACAAATACGTCGGGCGTCCTGCAGATCGTCCGCTGCCGTGCAGTAGCCGTCATCGTCTTCCCAGTTGGTCATGTGCAAGGCGTGCACATCCGCGCCGGCCTGTTGCAGCAGCAGGGCAGACACTGCGGAGTCGACACCGCCGGACAGGCCGAGGATGACGCGCTTTCCGGCGACGTTTAAAGGGGTGTCAGGCATGGCGTCGAATGGTAGCAGAGCAGCAGGACCTGCGGCCGCCATGCGGTGTTTCAAGCGCGATTGCCTCGGCTAAACGAGATCCGCTTTTGCGAGCACGGCATCGACATTGTGCTGCAGCGGCAGCATGCCGGTGAACAGGCTGTCCGCCTGCCGTTTACCCTGCTCGTAATCGTGCAGGCAGCGCAGGACGACCGGAGTGCGCAAGCGGTCGCGACGCGACTCAATATCCTCCCGGCCCAGCCATAGCGCGCGCAAGATACCGTCATCCAGCGTGGCGTTGCTGTCGCTGGATTCAAAGTGAGCCTCGAAAACGAGGCGCAGGAACTGTTGCCGCGTCTGCGGGTGAATCCACAGATACACGCCGACGAGCTCGCCGCAGTTCACCGTACAACCGGTTTCCTCGAGCACCTCGCGCACGACTGCCTGCTCCGGTGATTCAGACGCCTCGATGTGGCCACCTGGCTGGGTAAAAACCAGACGCCCGTTGGCGCGTTCCTCCACCATCAGGTACTCGTTGTCGCGACGCACGATTGCGGCGACGGTCAAATCGGTTGGGTACATACTCTGCTTAAGCCGGACGCGGACTAGATGCCGAGCTGGCGGAATTCCATTTCGACTTCGCTGGCGAACCAGATTTCGTCGAACATCTTGCTGTAGAGCTTGGCTACGGCCGGCTCGTAGGTGTCAGCGATGCCTTCCCAGCGAGCAGCCTGCAGCCGATACACCAGCGCCTTCTCGTCGGCAATGCAAAACGCTTCGGCGTGCGTGCGCAGATCGTCGCGCACGTGGCGGAATTCGATGTAGGTGTTCAGCCGGCGGCCCAGGTGTACGAAGTTGTTGCCGTTTTTAACGGCTTTCATGGGGTCGGCGATCAGCACGCGAATCCGGGCATAGGTCTGCGACAGCACCAGACGTTTCACCACCTCGAGGAACTCCGGATCGTCGTAGATTCCCGGCTCAAGGTCGTGTGTGAAAATAGAGAGTTTGCGCTTCGCCTCTTTCGCCGTGGCTACGGCGGCCTGACGCATTTCTTCGCGTGTTGAGATGACCCAACGCTCGCCTTTTTTACGGACCTCATCCATTCGCTGCTGCCGATTTCCCCAGGGGCACTCATTGCCGTCTTACGAGACATAAGTGTAGCGAGGTGAATGTGTAAAATTTGTCGACTACGTCACGTAATCGAACGTCGTTGAGACGATTTTCCCACAAAGGAAAGTCCTTGCGCGACGCGGCCTGAGACGAGATTTACAGGTTTTTGGCGAGGTTTTCGGCGATTCCGGTGTAATCGGCCGGCGTCAGCTCCGCGAGCCGTTGTTTTTCCGACGCCGGGATGTCGAGAGTGGCGATGAATTCCGCCAGCAGGGCCTGGTCTACTGGCCGACCGCGGGTCAATGCCTTCAGTTTTTCATACGGTTCAGGGATGCCGTAGCGTCGCATGACTGTCTGCACCGCCTCCGCGAGCACCTCCCAGGCGGCGTCGATATCACGCGAGATGGCGGCCGGATTGACCTCCAGCTTGTCGATGCCCTTCATCAGGGACTGCAGAGCGATGACCAGGTATCCGGCTGCGACGCCAAAATTGCGTTGCACGGTGGAATCGGTCAGATCTCGCTGCCAGCGCGAAATCGGCAACTTTTCGGCCAGGTGAGCGAACAGTGCATTGGCGAGCCCGAGATTGCCTTCGGCGTTTTCGAAGTCTATCGGATTAACCTTGTGCGGCATCGTAGAGGAGCCGACTTCACCCTCGCGCACCTTTTGCCGGAAGTACGCGAGTGAGATGTAGCCCCAGGTGTCACGGCTAAAATCAATCAGCACCGTGTTGTAGCGCACCAGCGCATGCGCATAGGCGGCGGTCCAGTCGTGCGGCTCGATCTGCGTTGTATGCGTGTTTTGCACGAGGCCCAGGGACTCGATGAAGCGCTGGCTGATGGCCGGCCAGTCGGCGTCCGGGTAGGTCACGGCATGGGCATTGAAGTTACCGACCGCACCATTGAATTTGCCGAGAATACTGACCGCGGCGAAGCTCTGCTCCGCGCTTTTTAAGCGGGCCACGACATTAGCAAGCTCCTTGCCGAGCGTTGTCGGGCTGGCCGTCTGACCGTGGGTTCTCGACAGCATTGGTAGCGCGGCGTGTTCGGCGGCCAGTGACTTAAGCTTCAGGCGCAACTCGCGCATCTGCGCCAGCAACACGTCGCGGCGTGCCGCGCGCAGCATCAGCGCGTAGGACAGGTTATTGATGTCTTCGGACGTGCAGGCGAAATGCAGAAAGTCTTTGATGACCTGAGTCTCGGGACCATTACCGACGCGTTCGCGGATAAAGTATTCGACCGCCTTAACGTCGTGGTTGGTGGTCGCCTCAATGTCCTTGATTCGCTCCGCGTCTTCAGTCGAGAAGTTGTCGACGATGCCGTTCAGAACGTCCTTCATCACCGGCGACAGCGGTGGAAATTCCGTGATAGCCGGCTCGTCGGCCAGGCACTGCAGCCAGCGAACCTCAACCCGGACCCGGTACCGAATCAATCCGTACTCGCTGAAAATGTCCCGCAGCGGTTCGACTTTCGAAGCATATCGGCCGTCGGCCGGTGACAGGGCGCGGAGGGTGGAGACTTTCATGAGGTGTAAACCTGTATGCAGCGGAAAGCGGTGTAGACTCTGGTCCGCCGCGAAACATCCACGAAGGGCGGATGGGGATTGGACGACCGGGGCAGGAGATGACCGACAGTAAATTTCGCATCGAAAACGACAGTATGGGGGAGCTGCAGGTTCCCGCTGATGCTCTGTGGGGTGCTCAGACGCAGCGGGCTGTGCAGAATTTTCCGATCAGTGGCCTGACTATGCCACGCCAGTTCATCGCCGCTCTCGGCCTCGTCAAGTGGGCAGCGGCGGGCGCGAATGCCGAGCTGGGTCTGCTCAAGAGTGATGTGGCGATCGCCATTCAAAAGGCCGCGCTTGACGTCGCCGGCGGTAACCACGATGCCCATTTTCCGATCGACGTCTTCCAGACCGGTTCGGGCACCAGCTCCAACATGAACGCAAACGAGGTCATCGCGCACCTGGCGACCCAGGACCTGGGTCGCGAAGTGCACCCGAACGATCACGTCAATATGAGCCAGAGCAGCAACGATGTGATCCCGACATGCGTGCACTTGTCGGCATCGGTCTCGCTGCAGCAGCAGCTGCTGCCGGCGCTCGCCGGCCTGGCTACGGTCCTGGAAACCAAGGCCGACGAGGTGCGCGACGTGGTGAAGACCGGACGCACGCACCTGATGGATGCGATGCCGGTCACGCTCGGACAGGAACTCGACGGCTGGCGTGCGCAAGTCGATAACGCCGCCGCGCGTATTCGCGACAGCCTGCCGCGGATTTCCGCACTGGCGCAAGGCGGCACAGCGGTGGGCACGGGCATCAACGCGCATCCGCGTTTTGGCGAAAAGGTTGCTGTCTTGCTGTCGGAACAGACCGGTCTCGAGCTGACCTCGAACGCTAACAAGTTTGATGCTCTGTCCGGGCAGGATGCAGCTGTAGAGGTGTCCGGTCAGCTGCGGGCGCTTGCCGTTGCCTTGACCAAGATCGCCAACGACCTGCGCTGGATGAACTCCGGGCCGCTAGCCGGCATCGGCGAAATTGCGCTGCCGGCCCTGCAGCCGGGGTCGAGCATCATGCCGGGCAAGGTCAATCCGGTGATACCGGAGGCGGTTGCCATGGTGTGTGCACAGGTCATCGGCAATGACGCCACCATCGCGATGGGCGGCCAGTCGGGCAATTTCCAGCTCAATGTGATGCTGCCGGTGGTCGCTTACAACCTGCTGCAGAGCATCGCGATCCTGGCGAATGCCTCCGACGTGCTCGGCAAGGACGCGATCGCCGGCTTTACTGTCAACCAGGACAACATTGACCGCGCGCTGGATCGTAATCCGATACTCGTGACGGCACTCAATCCGGTCATCGGCTACGAGCTTGGCGCTGCCGTTGCGAAGACCGCCTACGCGGAAGGTCGTCCGGTCAAGGACGTGGCACGCGAGATGACGGAACTGAGCGATGAGGAGCTCGATCGTTTGCTGGATCCCGCTTCCCTGACCGAGGGTGGGATCCGGAATTGAGTCGTCCGTGACGCTGACCGAGGCGCTGCTCGAAGCCTGTTTTCGCGACACCCGGTTGCCGCAGGATCCGACGCGCGTTGAATTGCCGGGCGGCACGGATCGCTGGCCGTCTTTCCTCGCCGATAAACTGGCCGACACGCTGAAACCTGCCGGTGTACTGATTCCGGTGATGCGGCGCGCAGACGGCTTCCATGTTTTGCTGACACGACGTTCTGCCGAACTGAAGCACCACGCCGGGCAGGTCAGCTTCCCCGGTGGTCGCATGGAGGACGAGGACAAAGACATCGCCGACACGGCGCTGCGCGAGACTCACGAGGAGGTGGGCATACTGCCCAGGGACGTTCGCGTCATCGGGTACCTGCGTCCCACGCCGACCTTCACGGGCTACGCGGTGACGCCGACAATCGGGCTTATCGATGGCGCCGTCGAGCTCAACATTGATGCCTCCGAGGTGGAATCCGCGTTTGAGGTGCCGCTGGAGTTCCTGCTGGATCCTGAAAATTACTCGCAGGCGGAGCGTGAATTCCAGGGTCGCCGCTTCCCGGTGCTGGAAGTGCGGTATGACGGCCAACGTATCTGGGGTGCGACGGCGTACATGCTTTCAAAGTTCATAAAAATTATTAAAAACAATAGGTAATGAAAAATATCGAGAAACTACTTGATATTATGGCGGCGCTGCGTGATCCGCAGACCGGCTGTCCCTGGGATCTCGAGCAGGACTTCTCGACTATCGCGCCGTACACGATCGAAGAAGCCTACGAGGTCGCCGACGCGATCGCCAACAACGACATGCCCGCTCTGAGAGGTGAGCTCGGGGACCTGCTGCTGCAGGTTGTATTCCACGCTCGCATGGCCGAGGAGGCCGGTCACTTCAGCTTTGATGAGGTTGCGGGCGGGATCGCCGACAAGATGCTTCGCCGCCATCCGCACGTGTTTGGCAGCGACGAGGAACGCGCGGCCGGTCCGCAGGACGGCAGTTGGGAGCGGATCAAGGCCGAAGAGCGCGCCGAGTCCGGTAGTGACAGCACAGACCCCAGCGCGTTGGCCGGCGTGACCCGGGCGCTGCCGGCCTTGAAGCGTGCCCATAAACTCGGTGAGCGCGCTGCCAACGTCGGTTTTGACTGGCCGGACACGCGCGGCGTGGAAGACAAGATTCGCGAGGAATTGTCCGAACTGGCCGAGGCGGTGGGTACGCGCTCCCGGTCACACATCGAGGAAGAGCTGGGCGACGTGCTGTATTCGGTGGTTAATCTCGCGCGGCACCTCGACGTCGACCCGGAACAGGCACTGACTACCGCCAATCGCAAGTTCGAGGCGCGATTCCGACTTATGGAAAACAACCTCATCGAAGCCGGCGAGTCGCTGCCCGGCATGGAGCTGGAAGCGATGGACCAGGCCTGGCGGCGCGCCAAGAAACAGCTCGACGAAACCTGAAGGTCGTTCAGGAAGCGTTCATTGCGACCTGATTAATCTTGTCCCCAGGCTGGCAACGGGCCAGCGTCAACCAAAGGACAAGACGATGAACACCAAACGGCTTTTTGCAACGATAACGGCTTCCAGCCTGTTGTTCGCGGGCACAGCGATGGCAGATGACCCTCGTCGCTCGAGCAATGCCCAGTTTGATTATGCACAGGTCATTAGTGCCGAGCCCATAGTCCGACTCGTTACGGTCAAGACGCCGCGGCGCGAATGCTGGCAGGACACCGAGATCGTCACCGAGCATCGTGGACGTGAACGCAATGCGGGCGGTGCGTTGGTCGGCGCGATCATTGGTGGCGTTATCGGCAATCAGTTCGGCAGCGGTCGCGGCAATGACGCAGCCACGGTCGCCGGTGCCCTGATCGGCGCCGGCGTCGGCAGCGACGCAAATGGCAAAGGTCATCGTGAGGTGGTTCGCTATGAGCGCCCGGTCGAGCGCTGCGAAACGACAATCATCGAGCAACAGGAAGAGCGTATTGACGGCTACCGCGTGATCTATCGGTACAACGGCCAGCGGTATTCCACCCGCATGCCGTTCGACCCGGGTGACCGTCTGCGTGTTCGCGTCGACGTGCGCCCGGCGGGATAAGCAAAGCGTGGAGCGCTCAATTGCAATCGGCAGGCAGACCAAGGACACTTGCCGGCGGTCATGAGCGCTCCGCAAACTACGGAAATGAATGTGAAAACCCTCGCTTACACTGTCATCGCCACCGCCTTGCTCGCGGCTGGCACCGCCGCTGCCTCCGACCTGGAGCAGTCACTGGCGGCTGTCGCGATCGGCGCCGGCGAGCCCGCGGCGAATCTTCAAGCGACCCAGGGTAATTGCATATCGCTGTCGCAGGCGGTGGAGTCCGTCCGGCGTCGCCGCAATGTCGAGCGCATCGTCAGCGCAAACACTCGCCAGGAGGGTGGGCGCGAGGTTCACCACATTCGCTACATGACCAAGGACGGCAAGGTCCGAACTGCCAAAGTTCAGGGTTGCCGTCGATAGCCGATGGAGGAGACGTCATGCGCGTACTCGTCATTGAGGATGATCCGGTTTTAAGGGAGTCGCTGGTCGAACAGCTCGGCGCCGCCGGATTTGCGATCGAACAGGCCGCCGACGGGCGCGAGGGCTTGTACTTCGCCCAGGAGTACCCGGTCGACCTGGCCATCATCGATCTCGGATTGCCGGAAGTGTCCGGCCTCGACATCATTCGCCAGGTTCGTGCAGACGGCAAAACCTACCCGATCCTGATCCTGACGGCGCGCGATCGCTGGCAGGACAAGGTTGATGGCCTGAGCGCCGGTGCTGACGACTACGTTGTTAAGCCGTTTCACTTCGAAGAAGTCAGCGCGCGTGTCAACGCGCTGCTGCGTCGCTCCGGGGGCTGGGCATCCTCGGTGCTGAATGCCGGACCGGTGACGCTCGACATGGCGAGACAGGACGTCCAGGTGGAAGGCCATACAATTGACCTCACCAGTTTTGAGTACAAGATCATGGAGTACCTGATGGTGCGAGCGGGCCAGGTCATCTCGAAGTCGGAGCTGACTGAGCGGCTGTACGATCAGGATTTCGAGCGTGACAGCAACGTTATCGAGGTATTTATCGGACGGCTGCGCAAAAAGCTCGATCCGGATAACACGCTGAAACCCATCGAGACACTGCGAGGTCGAGGCTACCGGTTCGCGCTGGAACGCGCTGGCGAGTAGTTCACTGCCGATGTACTCACTCAGCGCCAGGCTACTGGTTTCCGTTAGCCTGTTGCTGGTGCTGTTTTTTGGCCTAACGATTGCGGTACTCGACAGTGCATTTCGTTCAGCGGGCGAGGAGGCACAGGAAAACATCCTCGACGGCCACCTGATGCAGCTTCTTGCAGCCGCGGAACCCGGTCCCGAAGGCGGTCTCACAATGCCCCCGGATCTGCCGGAGCCTCGCTTCGGCAGCATCGGCTCCGGCCTGTACGGTGAATTGCGCGACGGCGATGGCGATGCGGTCTGGCAGTCTCGTTCAGCGCTGGGCCTGACTCTGCCAAGACAGGTGCCACCGCAGCCGGGTGTGCAGGTGTTCGCCCAGGACGCCCTGGCCGACGGTACGCCGCTGCTCACATTGAGCCTCGCCGTGGAGTGGGAATTCCCGGACGGCACCCTGGAACGCTATGTGTTTGAGGTGCTCGAGAGCCTCGACTCCTTCAACGCCCAGCTCGCCGAGTTTCGTCGCCAGCTGTTTACCTGGTTCGCCGCGCTGGCAGCCTTGCTGCTGGTCGCCATCGGTCTGCTGCAACGTCGCATGCTGCGGCCACTGCGCCGCATCGAAGCAGAGATCGGTGAGATCGAACAGGGTGAACGCAGCGCATTGTCCGGTCAGCTGCCGACGGAGCTCGCCGGCGTGGCGAGGAACCTGAACCTGCTGATCGACACGGAGCGCGGACGCTCCGAGCGTTACCGCAAGACTCTCGACAATCTCGCACACAGCCTGAAGACACCGCTGGCGGCGATGCGCGCGCTGTTCAGCGACAGCGGAATCAACGCGACGCAGCAACAGCGGATCGACGAGCAGATCGAGCGCATGGACGAGATCGTTCGTTACCAGTTGCGCAAACCGGCATCGGTGGACCGTGATGCGCTGGTGATCGCCACCGTCGATGTCGTGGCAGAGACCCGACGGCTGGTCGACGGACTGAGCAAGGTCTACGCCTCGAAACCGGTCAGCATTGAAACGCAGCTCGACGGCGAGGCCAGTCTCAAGGGCGACAGCGGCGACTACCTGGAGCTCGCCGGCAACCTGCTGGATAACGCCTGTAAGTGGTGCGAACAGCAGGTGCGGGTGACATTGAGCGCCGACGATGGCGGGATCGAACTCAGCGTCGATGACGACGGTCCGGGCATACCGGCAGACGCACGTGAGGGTCTGTTGAAGCGCGGTGCTCGGCTCGACGAAGCAGCGCCGGGGCACGGTATCGGACTCGCCATCGTCAAAGACATTGTGTCGTCCTACAACGGCAGTCTCGAGATCGGGGATTCGGAGCTGGGAGGCGCGCGGATTTCAATTAAACTGCCCGGATGACGATCCATTTTCTGACCACCGGCGGCACGATCGACAAGATCTATTTCGATGCTCTTAGCCAGTTCGAGGTCGGCGAATCCCAGCTTGAGCACATTCTGGCGGAGGGCCTGGTTCAGTTCGATTTCGACGTGACCGCGCTCCTGCAAAAAGACAGTCTCGAGTTAACGGACGACGACCGGGGACACATCCGTGCGCATATCGAGTCGCACTTGGGCGAGTACTTCATCATCACTCACGGCACCGACACGATGCCGGAGACGGCGCGCTTTCTTGAAGGGATCGCCGGCAAAACAATCGTCCTGACCGGGGCACTGAGCCCGGCTCGTTTCCGCACTTCGGACGCCACCTTTAATGTCGGGCTGGCTGTCGCGGCGGTGCAGGTGTGTCCTCCCGGTGTCTACATTGCGATGAGCGGGCAGGTCTTCCCGGCGGCGGATGTGCGCAAGAACCGCGACGAAAACCGCTTCGAGCACACTCACAGCAGCTGAAAAAACCAGAGAAAGAGCTCGGTCGCTGACTTTTTCTATTTAAACTTGCAGTGAAGTGTATAATATTTTATATATTACGCATTGTTTATACGGTTAAACGGAGTCAGAAATGGAAAAGCGAAGCTATGGCCAGTACATGGCGGACACATTCTCCAACCCGATGGTGGAGCACTTTCAAGCGCGTTCCACGCGTCGTTTGCTGGTGGCTGCCATGCTCACATGGACCGTGACCCAGATCGCGCTGGTGACCTGGCTGCCAACCGCCTGGTGGGCCTGGGGTCCGCTGACGCTGCTGTTTTTCCCGATGGCCTCGATGATCAACATGTCGACTCGTGGAACCACCGAGATTCCGCTCTCGCACCTGGACGATCGACTGGCCCGGTTAAGACTGAAGGCCTTTCACGATGCCTACTACATCGGCATCGCCATCGCACTGGCGTCAGGCATCTGGACCATGGCGCTGTACAGCGGTTTGTCGGAGGCCAACAGCCCGGTCTACATCGCGCGATTCAGCGCGGTGGGCGCCGTAATCTGCGGCGGGCTTGCCGGACTGCCGGCGGGATTGCTGGCCTGGCGACTGCCGGACGAGACGGCAGACGAGGACTGACAACGTGGCGAAGACTCGGGACACTAGAATCTTCACGCGTTTGCCGATGTTGCGTGCCGAGCGTGGCCTGTCGCGCAAACAACTGGCGGAGGTACTCGAAGTGCATTACCAGACGGTCGGCTACATCGAACGCGGGGAATTCATGCCGTCGCTGGAAATCGCCATCAAAGCCGCCGAGTATTTCGGGTTGCCGGTGGAGGCGGTGTTTTCGCTTGAACCGTTCGCGCCCCTGTCCGCGGCCAACCTGTCGGACGACGCAAAAACCGGATAAACGACTCAGCAGCACCCTGACAACCGACGTGCTATACCTAAAGAGTCAACGTCTGGGAGATCGGTATGCATCGTCTGGCCATTCTTTTCATTCTGCTCCTGTCCCTCGAGAGTGCCCGCGCCGACGAACGCGACACCATTGGTATCATCGGCACCGGCAACATGGGCAGTGCGCTGGGTCAGGGACTCGCCAAACACGGTCACACGATCATCTACGGCAGCCGTGATCCGAACAGCGACAAGGCACGCGCTGTTGTTGATGCCACCGGCCACGGCGCTGTTGTCGTATCCCAAAGTGAATCCGCTCGCCGCGCCGATATCATCATCCTCGCCGTACCCTGGTTTGCCGTTGAAGATCTGATGGCCGAGCTGGGCGATCTGTCGGGCAAGATTCTTGTCGATATCACCACGGGCGATGTGCAGGGTGACGACGGCTATCCGATGCTCGGTGTCGAGACATCCACGTCTGAGATGATCCGCGAATGGTCACCCGGAGCACGAATCGTCAAGACACCATTCTCTGCGGCGGCCACGATCCGTGAGCCCCTGCGACACGGTGAGCCGACCTTGACCTATCTCGCCGGCGACGATCGCGACGCAAAGGAGCGGATCGCACACCTGTCGATCCAGCTCGGTTTCTTTCCGCTGGATGCCGGTCCGCTGCGCATGGCGAAGACCATCGACCATCTCGGCATGCTCTACCTGACGCCGATGATGCAGGGACGTGATCACACCTGGGTGTGGGTGCCGCGCGTGGACTTCGATCTGTCCTGTATCGACACAGAAGGCTGGTTCGAGCCGGTCGCCGATCGCGACGACCTCGCGCATTTCCCGAATCTCGACGACGTGCCTGTCGAGTGTCCGGCTGACTGAACGCCTCGCTACTGCGCGTCGCGTCGACCGGTCTACAGGTCGAAACTGATACCCTGCGCCAGCGGCAGGTCCTTGCCGTAGTTGATCGTGTTCGTCTGGCGGCGCATGTAGGCCTGCCAGGCATCCGAGCCGGACTCCCGTCCGCCACCGGTGTCCTTTTCACCGCCGAACGCGCCGCCGATTTCTGCACCGGAGGTACCGATGTTGACGTTGGCAATGCCGCAATCCGAACCCACAGCCGACAGGAAAGTCTCGGCCGTTTGCAGGTTGTCGGTGAAGATCGCGGACGAGAGACCCTGTGACACGCCGTTCTGGATGGCGATGGCATCGTCGAGCTCGCTGTACTTGATTAGGTACAGCAGTGGCCCGAAGGTCTCTTCCTGCACGATCGTCCAGTCGTTGTCAGCAACGGCAATCGCCGGTGTGATGAAGTTGCCGGGCTGGTCCAGCGGTTCTCCGCCGCAGAGAATCTCACCGCCGGCCGCCTTGACGGCGTCGATCGCATCCTGCACGCGCTGCACCGAGGACGGGTCGATGACCGGTCCCATCAGCGTGTCGGGATCGAGCGGATCACCTATCCGGACCTGCGCATAGGCGTTCAGCAGCGCGTTTTTAAGCTCGTCAAAGCGAGATTCGTGGACGATGACGCGGCGCGTTGTCGTGCAGCGTTGTCCGGCCGTGCCGACCGCGCCAAACACCACCGACGGCAAAACAAGATCCAGGTTGGCGTCTTTGTCGACGATGATGGCGTTGTTGCCACCAAGCTCCAGCAGGCTCTTGCCCATGCGTTCGGCGACGCGGACGCCGACGTTTCGTCCCACGGCTGTGGAGCCGGTAAACGACACGAGATTCACACGACGGTCGTCGACAAAACGCTGCGCGAGCTTGTTGCTGCCATCGTTGAACAGGTAGCTGAAAGTCGGCAGGCCCTGATCTTTCAAGGCGGTGTTGACGATCTTCTGCACCGCGACGGATGTCAGCGGTGTCTTCGGCGACGGCTTCCAGATACACACATTGCCGCAGACTGCCGCAAGGGCTGCGTTCCACGCCCAGACGGCCACCGGAAAGTTAAAAGCCGTGATGATGCCGACCACGCCGAGCGGATGCCATTGCTCATACATGCGATGCAGCGGGCGCTCGGAATGCATGTTCTTGCCGTACATCATGCGCGACTGGCCCACCGCGAAATCGCAGATGTCGATCATCTCCTGAACTTCACCGTCGCCCTCCGCCTTGATCTTGCCCATTTCCAGAGTCACCAGGCTGCCCAGTGCGTCTTTGTGCTTTCTCAGCTCATCGCCGATCAGGCGCACAGCCTCACCGCGCGCCGGTCCCGGAACGCGGCGCCACTCGGCGGCCGATGCCACAGCGGCTGCGAGGATCTGCTCGTACTCGTCGGAGCTGGCCGAACGAACGCTGGCGATCACCTCGTTGGTCGACGGATTGACCGACTCGATCAGCGACTGTCCGGCGTCTTGCAGCGGTGTGTTACCGAGCCAGCTGCCCGGGTTGTCGGCCGTGAGGCCGAGTTGCTCGAGGATGTCTTTCATCAGGCGATCTCCCGTCGCGCGTTGACGCGCTGGTGGCCGGTCTCACCGCGCGCGATGCGCTCGGCAGACTCGATATTGGTCCCGCCCTGGGCGTAGAAGCGACCAAAGCGGTTGTTAAGAATGTCGTCCAGACCAAATGCCTCCTGCGCTACAAAGCCCGAGAAGTCGCTGTCACCCGACAGCACCAGGTCAATGACGCTGCAGATGCCGGCAGCCGTCGTGACCTGGATGGCTGACCACAGACGGCCCGCAACCATTTGCGGGTAAATGCGGTTCACGTAGTTTTCCTCGCGCAGTTCGCCGTCCTGCATGCCGGTGACCGCCGCGTAGATGATGACGACGTCCTGCAGGGTCTGCGGCACGGCGTTTTCGAGAATGCGTTTCAACGTGTCACGGTCGTGGTTCAGTTTCAGACCGTTCATCAGCAGACGGATCTGCTCGCAGTGACCGGGATAGCGGATGGTCTTGTAATTCATGTTGGTGACCTGGTCGCGGTAGGTCTCACCGAGAGAACCGAGTCCGCCGGAGGTATTGAACGCCTCGTACAGTTTGCCGTCGATCTCGATTTCCTCGAGTCCTTCAAGCGGCAGTACGTCCACCTCATCGCCGTCGACAATGGCCTTGCACAGGTTGCCGTATTCGTTGATGACACCGTCGGTCGACCACGTCAGTGAGTACTTCAATACGTTGTTCGGGTGCTGCGGCAAAGCACCGACACGCAGCTTGACGGACTTCAGCGTATCGAAGTGCTGGATCAGTTCGTTGGCGGCGATGCTGATAAAGCCGGGCGCAAGACCGCATTGCGGTGCGAAGACCTGCTCGGCGCCGTCGGCGATACGACGCACATCCTCGGTGACGGCAACATCCTCCGTGAGATCAAAATAATGCAGGCTTTTCGAGCGCGCGATCGCTGCCACGTCGCGATTGCAGTAGTAGGGCAGGCTCGAGACCACCGCGACCGGCGCGTGTTCGTCGATGTGCGCGGCCAGCGCGTCGGAATCGGTGGCGTCAAGATCGAACGCGTCGATATTGGTCAGTCCGTGAGCGCCGGCCACCTCAGCGGCAGCGCCGTCGCGAGCGTCGGCGAGTTGAACGCGGTAGTCGTTACTCTCCGCCAACAGACCGGAGATCAGTGAGCCGATTTTTCCGGCACCGAGTACAAGAATACTGTGCATTGATAATCCCCAAACAAAGCGGCCGCAGGCTAACCCGCGGCGTCATGGCGCGCATTGTGCCAATCTCCAACGTGTGCCGCCAGAGCTGCGCAGCGCCTGAAAAAACTGTTTAAAAACAATATGTTTGGACCCGGTCCAGAGTGCTTCTATGAGCTTTTCAGGAAGGTTCGGTAAGCCTCTGATTACATGGGAAACTTTTGTACCTACAATAGCTGCATGGCATAGTCCGCGAAACGTTCGTTGACGGGCGTATCCGCAGAGAAAGAGAGAAGCAGTGAGCAGGAACGTAAGCGACTGGCACCCGGCCAGTTGGCAAAGCAAGGAAGCCGCGCAGCAGGCGACATACCCGGACCAGGCAGCGCTTGAACGGGCCGTGGCCGATTTATCACGCTTACCACCGATCGTGACGTCCTGGGAGGTGGATTCGCTGAAGGACGAGATTGCCCGCGCACAGCGCGGCGAGGCGTTCATCTTGCAGGGCGGCGACTGCGCCGAGACTTTCGACGAGTGCACCTCCGAGGACATCGTCGCCAAACTGAAGATCCTGCTGCAGATGAGCCTGGTCATCCTGTTCGGCATGAAAAAGCCGGTGGTACGCGTTGGCCGCATGGCGGGCCAGTATGCGAAGCCGCGGTCGGCGGACATCGAGACCCGGGACGGCGTCTCGCTGCCGAGCTTTCGCGGTGACCTTGTTAACCGCAGCCCGTTCACGGCGGAGGATCGCATCCCCGATCCGGACCTGATTCTACGTGGCTACGAGCGAGCGGCGCTGACACTCAACTTTGTTCGTTCCTTGATCGACGGTGGCTTTGCCGATCTGCATCACCCCGAATACTGGGATCTCGACTGGGTCGGCCACTCGCCGATGGCGGATGAGTACCGCAAGATTGTCGCATCGATCTCCGACTCGCTGGACTTCCTCGA